>DATLGA010000127.1:0-24532 GCA_035540715.1 Candidatus Limnocylindrales bacterium
TGGATGGGCAGCCCGTCGACGGCCAGTGCCGCCTCGGGGAGCACCTCGGGCAGTGTCGGATGAGCGTGCACGTTCATCGCCAGTTCGGCGGCCGTGGCTTCGACCAGCTGCGCGAACGTCGGCTCGGCGATCAGGTCGCCGGCATGAGCCCCGATGATGTGACATCCGAGCAGCCGCCCGGTGTCGGCGTCGGCAACGAACTTCGCGAAGCCGTCGACCGCGCCGACGATGGTCGCCTTGCCGAGCGCGCGGAACGGGAACTGGCCGGTCTTCGTCTGGTGCCCGCGCTCCCTGGCCTCGGCCTCGGTCCAGCCGACCGACGCGATCTGCGGCCGGCAGAAGGTGACCCGCGGCATGAGCTCCATCCGGACCGGTTCCGGATCGTGCCCGGCGAGGTGCTCGACCGCCACCACGGACTCGTGCGCGGCCACGTGCGCGAGCGCGAACCCCGGGACGATGTCCCCGATCGCGTACACGTTCGGCGCTCCGGTGCGCATGAACTCGTCGACCTTCACGTAGCCCCGCTCGACCTCGATGCCGTCGATGCTCTCGAGGCCGATGTCCTCGGTCAGCGGCCGGCGCCCGACGGCCACGAGCATGACGTCGGCCGTGACGTCGGTGCGCTTCCCGCCGTCCTTCGCGGCGATCTGGAAGCTGATCCCGTCATCGGCCTTCTTGATCGTCTCCGGGTCGATCGTGCTCGCGACATGGGTCGTGATCCCGCGCTTTCGGAATACCCGCGCCAGCTCCTTGCTCACATCGGGGTCCTCGAGCGGGACGACCCGGTCGGCGAACTCGACCAGCGTGACCTCCGCGCCGAAGTCGCCGTACATGCTCGCCCACTCGACGCCGATGGCGCCGGCACCGACGATCGTCACGCGCTTCGGGACGTCGTTGCGCTCGAGCGCTTCGTCCGAGGTGATGATCAGCCGTCCGTCCGGGTCGAGGCCGGGAAGCGAGCGTGGGGCGGAGCCCGTGGCGAGGATGAGGTGATCGGCACTGGCCTCGAGGTCGCCGGACTGGCCACCCGAGACGCGGACGCTGGTCGGCCCGGTCAGGACGCCCGTGCCGTGGAGCACCGTCACCTTGTTCTTCTTCATCAGGAACTCGACGCCCGACACGTGCTTGTCGATGACCGCGTCACGTCGCGTGGCCAGCGCCCCGTAGTCGAGGCTGACGCCGTCGTGCCCCGCCAGGCCGAACTCGGCCCCCTGCTCCGTGACGCGGTGGAGGAGATCGGCCGTCTCCAGCAGCGCCTTCGACGGGATGCAGCCCCGGTTCAGGCACGTCCCGCCGAGCTTGTCGCGCTCCACGAGACCGACCGAGAGCCCGAGCTGAGCGGCACGGATGGCGCCGACATAGCTCATGCCTCCACCGAGGATCAGCAGGTCGAAGCGTTGCGGTTCGGCCATGGTTCTCCTGTCGTGATTCAGCTGGTCGCGGCGGCTTCGCGCCGCTCGGGGTCCGGCTCGAACGACCGGCGCTCGAACGCCCCCATCAGGCGGCGCCACTCGTCGGGGACGGGCATCGGCCGCGCGCGATCGTAGTCGTAGACGACGAGCACCGACTGCACGTCGGCGGCCAGCCGGCTCTCGGCGCCCGCGGTCATCCGATGGGCCATCGCGAAGCTCGTGCGACCGATGCGATCGACCCGGGTCTCGACCACCACCGCCTCGCCGAACAGGATCGGAGATCGGAAGTCCAGCGCGACGCGGGCCAGGATGAGCGGCAGCCGATCGAACGGCGCGTCCGGCTCGAGGACGTCAATCAGGTACCGAACGCGGGCGAGCTCGACGTACGTGGCGAAGACCGCGTTGTTGACATGCCCGAACGCGTCGGTGTCTCGGAAGCGCACCTGCAGCGGCGTGCGGTGGCGGTAGGCATCGGTCACGGGAGGGTCATTCTAGCCGCTGCGCTGCCGACGGCGCGGGGTATATACCGTATATACGCCGGCTCAGGCGTCGCCGGATGATCGTGCGCGCGGTCCGGCAAGGCCGCGCAGCTCCTCGTCATCGGAGACGAGCGGGAGATCGAGCTCCGCCGCCAGGGCAGCGTAGGCGGCCCGATGGGCCGGAAGCCCCCGCGCGATCCATCGGGCGAGCTCGGCTGTCGACGCGTCCCGGAGGTGAAACCCGAGCCGCTCGATCTCGAGGCCGATGCGGCCGAGGAGATCCCCGTCGGCGTCGGCGTGGAGGGCGAGGGCGGCGAGAACGTCCTGCGGCAGATGGCGCGGCCCGAGGATCTCGAGGGCCCCGGCCTCGTACTCGGCGCGCAGGGCGCGGCCAGCGCCGTCGGGTTGGAACCACGAGGCGACGATCGGGGCGTCGAGGACCATGCGCTTCACGGAGCCGCCCGCCCGACCAGCTCGTCGATCGAGGCAAGGGCGGCGCGTACCGACGGGTCGGCCCCCGGGCCCGCTCCACCGAGAAGGTCGGCGTCCGCGAGCTGCGCCAGGTAGGCGCTGCGGCTCACCCCGCGCCGCTCACACGCCTCGTCGATGCGGTCGAGGAGCCGCTCGTCGATCGAGATGAGGACGCGCTTGGCCGGCATGGTCGTGGAGTATATCGGGTATATACGATTCGGACCGCCGCTCAGAGCGCAGAGCCGGTCCGACGGATGAGCTCGGCCAGCAGCGTGGTTCGCGGGCCGAGGCTGGTGACGTCGAGCCACTCGTCGACCGAGTGGTCGTCACCGCCGACCGGCCCGAGGCCGTCGAGCGTCGGCACGCCCAGGGCCGCGGTGGTGTTCGCGTCGGAGGCCCCACCGGTCGCCGCGTCCCGCAGGTCGAAGCCGATCTCGGCGGCGATGGCCCGCGCCGTGGCCACGAGCCGGCCCGACGCTTCCGTGCGCTCCATCGGCGGATGGCCGGCGATTCGGCGCAGCTGGATCGCCACCCCGTCCACGGTCGGCGTGGCGGCCAGGCGCTCGACCTCGTCGGCAGCGGCGGCAAAGGCGTCGGCCGTGGCGGCACGCACGTCGACCTTGAGCTCGCAACGCTCGGCGACGACGTTCGGGCGGGTCCCGCCATGGATCACGCCGGTGTTGACGGTCACCGTCGGCCATCGGCCGTTGAGCTCGTCGAGGGCAAGAACCTGGTGCGCTGCCTCGAGGATCGCCGAGCGCCCTTTTTCGGGCTCGACGCCGGCGTGCGCCGCTCGGCCGGTCAGGACCAGGTGGTAGTCGGCGATGCCCTTGCGCGCGCTGACGATGTCGCCGTTCGCCCGCGCGCACTCCAGGACGAGCGTGGCGTCGTGCTCCGGCGCGAGGCGGCGGATGTGCGGCGTGCTGAACGGCGAGCCGATCTCTTCGTCGGGGTTGGCCACGAACGTGATCGACGGCCGCTCGCCCAGCTCGTGCAGCGCGCCGATGGCATGCAGC
Organism: Candidatus Limnocylindrales bacterium; assembly: GCA_035540715.1. GTDB lineage: Bacteria > Chloroflexota > Limnocylindria > QHBO01 > QHBO01 > JACDBZ01. The sequence continues at coordinate 3,379 of DATLGA010000127.1, forward strand.
CCGGCAAGCAGGCCGGCCTTCATGTCCGTCACGCCGGGGCCGAGGGCGCGGTCCCCCTCGATGCGGAACGGACGCGCGGCGGCGGTCCCGGCGTCGAAGACCGTGTCCATGTGTCCGATGAGCAGCACTCGCGGCCCGTCCCCGGCGAGGCGCCCGACGACCAGGTCACCGAACCGCGCCGAGCCCTCCACGGCGTCCGGCGGGACGCGTTCGACGCTCGCGCCCAGCTCGGTCAGGGCATCGGCCATGAAGTCGGCGATGCGGTTCACGCCCTCGGGCGTGTACGAGCCGGAATCGATGTCGACGAGCCGCGCGAGCTCGGCCAGGAAGCGCGGCAGGCGCGCGTCGACGGTGCGCCGCAGCGCGTCGAGATCGGGCATGCCCATCAATATACTCACGCCCATGCCGCGGCAGGAGGACAACGGCGAGACGGGCGTCGAGCTCGTCGAGCTGCGCGTCCTCGACGGTCCCAACCGGTTCTTCACGCGCCCCGCCGTGAAGCTCGAGTTCTCCGGTTCGGTGCCGGGCCAGGCGGCCGAGGCGGCCGCGACCGCCGCCGTCGCGGTGCGACGGCTCCACCGCGCGCTGGAGGTGCCGGAGCCGCGCGTCACGGCGCGTCACTCGGTCGACGGGCTGCGGACGGCCATCGCCTACCCGTGGCGGCGGCGGACGATCAGCCAGGCGATCGGGGCGGCCGCGTCGCGACTGGCGCTCGGTCGATCCACCGATCGGCGCGAGCTCGCCGGCCTCCGCGCGGTCGCCCTCGGTCCGCTCCCGCACCTCCCGAGGCCGCGGATCCCGATCGTCGCCGTGACCGGCACGAACGGGAAGAGCACGACGACCCGCATGATCGCGCACGTGCTCGCCGATGCCGGCCGGCAGGTGGGGATGACGAACTCGGACGGGATCTTCGTCCGCGGCGAGCTCGTCGAGGCGGGGGACTGGACCGGGTTCGGCGGCGCCGCTCGCGTGCTGTCGGAGCCCTCGCTCGACGTCGCCGTGCTCGAGACGGCCCGTGGGGGCATCCTGCTGCGCGGCATCGGGTACGCGGCCAACGACGTGAGCGTGGTGACGAACGTGTCGGCCGATCATCTCGGGCTGCAGGGAATCGACACCCTCGACGAGCTGGCGGAGGTGAAGGGCACCATCGTCCGGATCACGAAACGGGACGGGTGGGCCGTGCTGAACGCCGACGATCCGCGGGTATGGGCGATGCGCGAGCGAGCACGGTCGGGGATCTACGCGTTCAGCCTCGAGGGTCGTGGTTCGGCCGTGGACGAGACGCTCGACGGCGGTGGGCGTGCCGCAACCCTCGAGAAGGGCTGGATCGTGCTTCGACGCGCCGGGACGCGTCCGCGCCGCGTCGTCGAGGCCGCGGCCGTGCCGGCGACCTTCGCCGGCCGATCGCGGTACAACGTCGCCAACGCCCTGGCTGCCGCCGCGGCGTGTGACGCCCTCGGCCTCCGGCCGGCGGAGATCGCGCGGGGGCTGGCCTCGTTCGGCCGCGACCGCGAGGCCAACCCGGGCCGGCTGAACCTGTTCGAGCGGCGCGGCATCCTGGCGCTGGTCGACTTCGCGCACAACGAGGCGGGCCTGGTCGGGCTCATGGAGGTGGCCCGTGCGCTGGCCGGGCGGCATCGGGTCCGGCTCGCGTTCGGCACCGCCGGGGACCGGACCGACGAGATCCTCCATCGGCTGGGCGTCGTCGCCGGCTCAGCGGACGATCTCGTCATCGCCGAGAAGAAGCACTACCTGCGTGGCCGCGACCTCCACGAGATGAACGAGCTGCTGCGGGCCGGGGCGCGAGAGGGTGGCCATGCCGGCGACATTCCGTCGGCGCCCACCGAGCTCGCCGCGCTCCAGCGTCTCATCGCGAACGCGAAGCGGGGTGACGTGTGCGTCGTGATGGCCCACGTGGAGCGACACGAGCTGTTCGACTGGCTGACGTCCGACGGATTCGAGGCGGTCGGGCCGGACCGGCTCCGGCAGCTGCTTCCCGGCCCTGGTTGATGAGGATCCGCTGAGCCTGCAGAGTCGGGGCCGCCGGCGTCACGCGAGCGACTGCTCTCGGCAACGCCTAGAGGTCGAGGTCGACGTCGTCGCCGTCGGCGTCGACGATGCCCACGACGGCGCGCAGCCCGTCGGTCTCGCTGGCGGCGCCGTGCTGGCGTCGCTGAAGCTCCTTCCACACCTGGTTGGCGTGATCGACGCAGACGACCACGACGTCCCCGTCGCCGGCCCGATCGAGCGCGGCCCGCGTCGCCTCGAGCTCGTCGAGGATGGTGACGACGTCGCCGACGCGCCGTTCCGGGCCGGCGCTCTCGATGCCGTCGGCGATGAGCGCCGCGGTCTCGCCGCGGGGCCGGCCGCGGTTGTTGGCGTCCTCCCGGATGATGATCTCGTCGAAGTGGCGCGCGGCCACGCGGCCCAGCTCGCGGATGTCCTCGTCACGTCGATCGCCGGCCGTCGCCATCACGCCGATTCGCCGTCCGGTCACCGACGCGCGCGCGCCGCCCGGAGACGGTTCGGTCAGCCGGTGCACGAACTCGCCGAGCGCCTGGACCGCGGGCGGGTTGTGCGCGTAGTCGACGACGACCCGGTACCCGTCGAGCTCGAACATGTTCAGCCGGCCGGGCGCCATGAAGTACGACGTGGAGAACGTGCGCAACCCCTGTCGGATGTCGTGGAGGTGCGCGCCGGCGGCCCAGGCCGCGGCGGTGGCGGCGAGCGCGTTCTGGACGTTCATGCGCGCGCGACCCTCGAAGGTGGCCGGGATCAGGTGCGTCCACACGAGATCCATCGACTTGCGGCCGTGCCTCAGCACGATCTTCTCGCCGTTGTTGCCGCGCTCCACGGTCACGGCCCGGCGGCCGCGGGCGGCCTGGAACTTCAGCCGCTCGTGCTCCGGGTCCATGCTGAAATAGATGACCGATCCCGAGCAGTGGCGGGCCATCGCCAGCACGTTCGGGTCGTCGGCGTTGAGGACCGCCACGCCGTCACGCGGCACGGCCTCGACGATCACCCGCTTGACCTCGGCCAGCTGCTTGATCGAGTGGATGCCACCGAGCCCGAGATGGTCGCCGGTGACGTTGAGGACCACCGCCACGTCGTTGCGCTGGTACCCGAGTCCTTCGCGCAGGATGCCGCCGCGCGCCACCTCGAAGACGGCGAAGTCGACCGTCGGGTTCTGGAGCACCATCGACGCCGACTTCGGACCCGAGGCATCGGCCCGGCGGACGATCCGGCCGTCGACGTAGATGCCGTCTGTGGAGGTGAGGCCGACCTTGCGGCCCATCCCCTTCATGACGTGGGCGATCATCCGTGCCGTGGTCGTCTTCCCGTTCGAGCCGGTCACCGCCACGATCGGGATGCGCGAGGGCGCGCCCGGCGGGAACAGCATCTCGATCACCGGCTTGGCCACGTACTGCGGCTCGCCCTCGGTCGGGTTCGTGTGCATCCGGAAGCCCGGCGCCGCGTTCACCTCCACGATGCCCCCGCCGGTCTCCCGGATCGGCTGCCCGGCGTCCGGGCAGACGAGGTCGATTCCGGCGATGTCGAGCCCCACGACACGGGCTGCCAGCTCGGCGATCTCGGCGTTGTCGGGGTGGATCTCCTCGGTGCGGTCGATGCTGATCCCGCCCGTGCTCATGTTGCCGGTGCGCTTCAGGTACACGCGGTGGGCGCGTGGCGGGACGTCGGACAGCTCGAAGCCCTGCTCGCGGGCGTACGAGACGGCCTCCTCGTCCAGCTTGATCCGGGTGAGGACCTTCTCATGGCCGATGCCTCGGCGCGGGTCGGCGTTCGTGAGCTCGACGAGCTGGCTGACGCTGTGCTTGCCGTCGCCCTCCACGTGGGCGGGCACGCGCTGAGCGACCGCCCGCAGCACGCCGCCGATGACGAGGCAGCGATAGTCGTTGCCGGTCAGGTAGGACTCGACGATCACGCCGCCGCGGCGGCTCTCGGCACGCGCGACGCGGAAGCCGTCGCGGACCGCGTCATCGTCGGCGAGGTTGAGCATGACTCCGCGCCCATGGTTGCCATCCAGTGGCTTGATCGCCACCGGGAAGCCGATCCGCTTCGCGGCCGCAACGGCACCGTCCTCGTCGCGGACCATCTGGGAGCGGGGGACCGGGACGCCGGTCGCGGCCAGGAGCCGGTTCGTGAGCTTCTTGTCCGAGGCGATGTCGACGCCGAGCGAGCCCGTCTGGCTCGTCATGGTGGCGCGGATGCGCTTCTGGTGGATGCCGTGCCCGAGTTGGACGAGCGACTGCTCGTTGAGGCGGATCGACGGGATGTCCCGCAGTGCGGCCTCGTCCAGGATGGCCTGCGTCGACGGGCCGAAGGCGACGCGTTCCGCCAGCAGGATGAGCCGCTCCAGCTCCGCGGCGAAGTCGAAGCCGTCCTCGGCCTGCACGAGGTGGTTCACGAGCCGCACCGCCAGCCGGCCGGCAGCCAGGCCGACCGACTCCTCGCCGTAGGAATAGACGACGTGGTAGCGGCCCGGCTCGCCGGTGCCGCGTGTCTTTCCCCTGCCGACCTCGGTTCCGGCCTCCCGCTGCAGCTGGAGGGCGATGTGCTCCGCGACGTGGCCCACCCAGGTGCCTTCCTTGAGACGGTCGGTGAAGCCGCCGACCTTCCCGGTGCCGCAGGTGTGCTGTCCGACGCCGGGGAGCATCTCGAGCAGAGCGGTCACGAAGCCGGGGATCGTGTTCGACGGGAAGTGCTCGAGCACGCCGAGGTCGACGACGAGCTTGACGGCGGGGTCGTAGTTCCAGTAGTTGGGCCCGCGGTAGACACGGGTCTCGACGATCCGCAACTCCGGCAGCGGCCGCGCGCCGGCGGGCGCCTGGGTGCCGCGGCGGGTGCGTCGGGGGCGCGCCCCGGATGCCGTCTTCCGGCTGCGCCGGTCGGGAGGCGGGTTCGACGTGGCGGTCATTCGCTCGCCTCATCCATGCGACGAGCGCGGAGGGCGCGTCGGCGCGCGCGTGCCGGGGCCTGGTCATCGGCGCCCTCGGCCGCGATGCGACGGATCAGGCGGCGTGTCTGGTTGGTCGCCGCCTGGAGGCTGGCGAGCTCGCGATCGGTGGCGCTCACGGGGCGGAGCGGAGCCATGAGGCGGCGCTTCCGCAGGTCGAAGCGGTATCCGGACGGAAGGGAGTGCAGCACGACGCCGGAAACCATGATCGGGCGGTGCCGCTTCACCTCGTAGGCATCGGTCTGGATGTGGGCCGGATCGAGGATCGTGACCGACCCCTTGCCGAGCACCTCGAGGATGCCCTTCGGGCTGACGAGGCCGGCGGTGTCCTCGTCGATGCCGATGCCGAGCAGCGCCGGAGATTGGGCGACCAGGGCGAGCAGGCGCCCGAATCGGTTGCGCTGCTCGAAATGCTGGTCGACCAGCACGCCGGGGAGGAGCCCGAGGCCGGCACTCATCTGCGTCATGCGCTGCTTGGGGGTGGCCCCGCTCGTGCCGAAGGCGACCATGTGACTGGCGATGGCCGACGCGCCCGCGCTCGTGCCGGCGACGATGGCACCCTGGCGATGGCGCTCGACGAGGGCCTTGCCGAGCAGCGTGCCGCCGATGACGCTCGACAGCCGCAGCTGGTTGCCCCCGGTCATGAAGATTGCGGTGGCGTCCTCCAGCGCCGACACGAGCCGGCGGTCGTTCGCGTCCTCGCGGACGAGCGGGCGCATGCCCCTGACGTCGGAGATGCCCATCTGGCGGAAGAGCGACAGGTAGAGCTCGGTCGCCTCGTCGCCGAGGGAGGAGGCGGTCGAGATCACGACGACGCGCGCCTCGGTGCCACCGGCCAGCGAGACGAAGCGCGTCAGGATCTGTCGCTGACGAAGCTTGTCCTCGGCGCCGCCGATGATCAGGAGATGTCCGGCCCGGGCCTGCCCGGGACCGGGCGTGGCAGGCATGGCGCGAAGCATACCGAACCGGCGGTTCGCGATGAACGAGCGCGCTAGACTCGATCGGATGCGACCGGCCGATGAGGTCCAGACCGAAGCGCGCGACTACTACGAGGTCCTCGGTGCCGAGCCGTCGGCCACGAGCTCGGAGCTGCGGACGGCGTTCCGCGAAGCGGTGCTGCGACACCATCCCGACCGCGAGCCGTCGTCCGACGTCGCCACGCGGCGCACGTCCATGCTGAATCGCGCGTGGGCCGAGCTGCGCGATCCGGTCCGGCGGCTCCACTACGACCACGACATGGAGGCCGGCCGCGCCGCCACCCTGCAATGGCCGCTCGACCAGGGCGAGCGGCGTCGCACGCCGCGTCGCGGACATCGGCGCCGTGACGAGCCAGGGGTTCCGAGCCCGTGGCACCAGCCGCGCTGGCGATCCGTCGCGGGATTCCGCGTCCCCGCCGAGATCTTCATGGCCGGTCCCGCGGCCCAGGATCGGTGGATCCTCGAGCATCACATCGCCGGACACGACTGGCGGGACCACACCGAGCGCTACTGGCTCCGGTACGCCGCGCGCCACTACGCCGAGCGCGGGCGCATCGACGACTGGCTGGGCGCCCTCGAGCTCATGCTGGCGCAGGATCCGCCGATGGCCGAGATCACCGAGGCCGGCCTGCGCGAGGCGTACCTCGAGGCGGGGGAGGAGCTTCGTGGTGCGATGACCCTGGCCGGCATCGCTCAGCGGCACGCGCCGGACACGCCGCAGCGCCGATGGGCCGAGCGAGAGCTGCGCGTCCTCCTGGGCGAGTACCGCGACGCGCACGTGCGCCGCGGCCCCATCGCCGATCGCGCCGAGAATGCAGAGCTGCTCCTCAACTTCCTCGAGTCGCTGGACCTCGAACCCAGCTTCACCGACTACCGGGTCGCGATCGCGGCGCACCGGCGGGCCGGCCACGGCGGTCGGGCGGCCGAGCTCGTCGAGCGCGCGATGGACGCGCCCGTGACGGATCCCGGGCGCTGGTTCAGCCTGGTCCAGCTGCTGACCGAGGCGGGCCAGCTGGATCGTGCATCGGCGCTCCTGGCCGAGATCGCGCGCGGCGAGCACCCCCAGGCGCTCGACCCGCGGCGCGTCGCCGGGCCGTGGCGCCGGATCGCGGCGGCGCGCGAGCGCCTGGCACGCGCCCGACGACGCGAGACCCCGGTGGCGTCATGACCGACGGCGGCGCTCCAGACACGACTCGCCGGTCGGCGCGACGTTCGATCCTTCGCATCCTGACCATCGACCGCTACGCCATCGCCGGGGGCGTCGTCGGCGCGGCCACGGCCGTCCTCGGAACGTGGATCGCGGACAGCGCCGGCCGCGATGTGCCCTACACCGTGCTGCTCGTCCTGGCGGTTGCGGTCACCGGTCTCGTCCTCGGGCCCGGCGCGGCGGCGTACAGCTACCTGGCCGGCGGCGCGGTGATCCTGTGGCCCATCATGGGTGCGAATGCGGGCCAGGCCTTCACCGTCCCGGACGGTGTCCGGTTTGCCGCCTTCCTCGTCGGCTCGCCGCTGATCGTCTATCTCGTCTACCGCGCCGAGACGAGCCGCGAGGTGGCGGAGGAGGCGCTTTCGGCCAGCAGTGCCGCCGAACGGCGTGCCGCCGTCGAGCGCGAGCGCCTGGAGGCGGCGCGGCGGGAGGTCGATGCCGCTCTGAGCGGGGCCGAACGCGAACGCGCCCGGTTGGAGGAGGTCGCCGAGGCGATCCCGGAGCCGCTGGTCGTGTATGACGACCAGCTTCGCGGCACGTACGGCAACCGAGCCGCTCTCAGGCTCTTCGGGCGGAGCTTCGTCGAGCGCGCCCTCGACGACTGGGGCCGGGCCACCGAGCCACGAACCGAGCATGGGCGGCCCCTCGAGCCCGACGAGTGGCCTCAGGTGGTCGCACAGCGTGAGGCGTTCCGGCGCCGGCTCATCCTGCGCATCCCCATGTCCGGGCGGGACGTGCTCGTCGACGTGGAGGGCACGCCGATCCCCGGGGGCGGCGCGGTGCTGCTGCTCCGCGACGTCGGCAAGGAGGAGGCCGAGCGCCGCCGGCTCTCGCGCTTCGCGAGCTTCGTCGCCCACGAGCTGCGGAACCCCCTGGCCGTCGCGAAGGCGCGCATCGAGCTCGCTCAACGGGATCCGGCCCTGTCGGAGCGGGCGGCGAGCCATGGGATGCGAGCGCTCGAATCGGTCGACGCCGCGATCGGCATTCTCGAGCGGCTCGAGCTCTACTCGCGGGCGGACACCGGGCGGGTGGAGGCTTCGCGCGAGCCGTTCGACCTGGCGCCGGCGCTCGGATCCGCGATCGAGCGGTTGCGGACCCGCGGCTCCGAACGGGAGGTGCGCGTCTCGCTGGCTCCCGGCGTGCGCGTCATCGGCGATCGTCATCTGACCGAGCAGGCGATCACGAACCTGCTCACGAACGCCGATCGCTATTCGATCCCCGGCGCCCCGATCCACGTCGAGATCCAGGACGGCGCGCAGGTGGCGCTCAGCGTGCGGGACGAGGGACCCGGCGTGACCGACGAGGTCGCCGACCTCCTCTTCCGCGATCGCGTCACCGCGGGGCGCGGTCTGGGCCTGGGGCTCTATCTCGTGCACGCCACCATGGCGGCGATGGGGGGATCGGTGCAGCTCGAGCAGCGGCGGCCGCAGGCGGTCTTCGTCCTGCGCTGGCCGGCGGCCGACGGACGCGCCGCGGCGGCACCCGACGGCGACGGCCCCGTCCCGGACTCGACGGAGAGTTGACACTACTGCAGTAGTGCTTTAGCGTGCTAAAGCAATGGAGCAGAACGAGAGCGGCGTGCCGGGTGGCGAGGACCGCTGGCTGACCGACCAGACCCGCGAGCTCGCCGCCGCCGTCGCCGCGCTTCGCGACGGCGACGAGGCACTCCGGTTCCTGCGCGACCTGTGCACGGTGAACGAGCTGCGCGAGTTCGCGGCGCGCTGGGAGGTGGCCCGGCTGCTCGACGAGGGCGTCAGCTATCACGAGATCAGCGAGCGAACGGGCGCCTCGAGCGCCACGATCAGCCGGGTCAACCAGTGGCTCCGCTACGGGCGCGACGGCTATCGCCTCATCCTGGACCGCCAGGCACGTGCCGGGGCCCGCCGGCGATGAGCGCGCTGCGTCTCGCGCTGCCGAACAAGGGCCGTCTCGCCGAGCCGGCCATCGACCTGCTCCGCGCCGCCGGGCTGGACTTCGAGCTGTCGGAGCGACGCCTGACCGCCGCGGTCGCGAACGCGGACCTGGAGCTGCTTTTCGTTCGCACCGAGGACATCGCCGAGTACGTCGCCGACGGGCTCGTCGAGCTCGGCATCTCCGGCGCGGACCTGGTGGCCGAGCACGGCGGTGACCTGCACCCGGTGCTGCCGCTCGGCTTCGGAAGCTGCTCGCTGGTGCTCGCCGTACCGCGAGACGGAGATGTCCGCGACGTGGGCGCGCTGTCGGGGCGCCGGATCGCGACCTCGTTCCCGCGGGTGACCGAGGCATTCCTCGCCGGATGCGGGGTCTCCGCCCAGGTCGTCGAGGTCCGTGGCGCCGTCGAGGTCACGCCGCAGCTCGGTGTCGCCGATGCGGTCGTCGATCTCGTCGCGACCGGCAGCACGCTGCGGATGAACGGGCTCACGCCGATCGCGACGCTGCTCGCGTCCGAGGCGGTGCTCGTCGGACGGTCCGGCGTCGAGTCGGGCGACGACCGCGTCCCCGGACTCGTCGACATGCTGCGCAGCGTCCTCGACGCGCGTGGCCGCGAGTACATGATGATGAATGCGCCGGCGGAGGCGCTCGAGCGCATCCGGGCCATCATCCCGGGCCTGTCGGGGCCCACGGTCATGCCGTTGGCCGATCCGGCCCAGATCGCCGTTCACTCGGTGGTCGAGCGAAGCCAGCTGTGGCGCATCGTGCCGGCCCTCAAGGCGGCCGGCGCGCGCGACATCCTGGTCGTGCCGATCGAGAAGGTGATGCGATGAGCCGGATTCGTCGCGTCGACTGGTCGGCGCTCGACGAGCCGGCCCGGTCCGCCTGGGCGGCCGGCCTTCGACCCGACGAGCCGGCCGCCGACGTGGACGCCATTCTCGCCGGCGTCCGTTCGCGCGGCGACGAGGCGCTTCGGGCGCTCACCGCACGGTACGACGGTGCCGACCTCCCGGATCCATGGCTCGACGTCGACCCCGAGCCGGATGTTCCGGCCGAGCTGCTCGACGCGCTCGAGCGGGCGGCCTCCGCCATCCGCCGCTACCACGCCGATCAGCGCGACGCCCTGCGCCCCGAACGTCGGGTGCGCACGGCACCGGGCGTCACGGCCTGGCGCCGCTGGCAGCCGCTCGAGCGGATCGGCGCGTACGTTCCGGGGGGACGGGCCGCCTATCCGAGCAGCGTCCTCATGCTCGGCATCCCGGCCGCGCTCGCCGGCGTGGAGGAGGTCGTGCTTGCGACGCCGCCGAACCCCGATGGCAGCGTCTCGCCGGCCGTGCTGGCCGCGGCTCGGATTGCGGGCATCGGTCGCGTCCTTCGGGCCGGAGGTGCTCAGGCCGTGGCGGCCATGGCGTACGGGACCGCATCGGTGCCGCGAGTCGACAAGATCTTCGGGGCCGGCAACGCGTGGGTCACCGCGGCGAAGCGCGCCGTCTCCAGCCGCGTGGCGATCGACCTGCCGGCCGGACCGTCGGAGTGCGTCGTGGTGGCCGATGAGGGCGCCGACCCGGAGCTGGTCGCGCTCGACCTCCTCGCGCAGGCCGAGCACGGACCCGACTCGGTGGCGATCGTGGTGAGCACATCGGGGGCCTTCCTCGACGAGGTGGAGCGCCGGCTCGGTGACTGCGCTGCGGGCCTCGACACCGGCGACCGGGCCCTCGGGACCGTGGCCGCCCACGGCGCCGCCGTCCTGGTGGCCGACCTCGACGCGGCGGTGGAGGTCACGAACGCGGTGGCCGCCGAGCACGTGAGCCTGCAGTGCGCCGGCGCCGATGCCGTCGCGGCGCAGGTTCGCCAGGCGGGCGCGGTCTTCATCGGTCCGTGGTCGGCGATCGCCGCCGGCGACTACGCCACCGGGACGAACCACGTCCTCCCGACCGGTGGCGCCGCGCGGGCATGGGGCGGGGTCGGGGTGGAGGCCTTCGGGCGGTGGATCGAGCTCCAGCGGCTGTCTCCGACCGGCGTGCGGTCGGTCGCTCCCACCGTCGACACGATCGCGCGGGCCGAGGGCCTCCCGGCCCATGCGGCGAGCGTCGTCGCTCGCGCCGTCCGAGCCGAGGCGGCGGCGGTCGTGCCGGACGACGCGGCCGAGCTGCTGCGCCGGCCGGAGCCGGTCGCGGCGTACCCGGCGGAGCCCTCGGACGAGGAGCTCGCCGAGCGCGCGGGCATCCCGGTCGAGACGGTCGTCCGTGCCGACATGAACACGATGGGCGGCACGCCGTGGCGTGGCCTGTCCGAGTCCCTCGCGGCCGTGCCGCCGCGTGCCGTCGTCGAGTACGGCGACCTCGCCTACGCCCGGCTCCGCTCCGCGCTCGCCGAGCCGCTGGGAGTCGCGGCGGATCGGATCGTCCCGGGCGCCGGGGCGGACGAGCTCATTCGCCTCGTCACCACCCAGGCGCTCGGCGCTGGGGACGCGGTGATCGTCCCGACGCCGACCTTCGCGATGTTCGCCGTCGAGGCGCGACTGGCCGGCGCCCGCGTCGTGGAGGTCCCGCGGGCCGATCCGGCTCGCCGGCAGCCGGCGCACGAGCTGCGCGACGCTGCCGAGCGCCACGCCGCCCGGCTCGTGTGGCTGTGCACGCCGAACAATCCAACCGGCGACGCCTACGACCTCGCCGAGATTCGCGACCTGGCGGACGGCCTGCCGGCGCTCCTCTGCGTCGACGAGGTGTACGCCGAGTTCGGCGAGGAGGCCACCGGTGCCCGGCCGGGCTCGACGTCCGCCGTGCGCCTGCAGGACGAGGGCGACAACGTGGTCGTCCTCCGCTCGTTGTCGAAGGCGTACGGGATGGCCGGCGCCCGGGTCGGCTACCTCGTCGTCCCCGACGCGCTCGTCGACCGCTTCCAGGCCGCTCGCCTGCCGCTGTCCATCGCCAGTCCCTCGGAGGCGGTGGCCCTGGCGGCGCTCGCCGAGTCCAATGCGCTTCGCGACCGGCGCCGCGCGCTCGCCGAGGCGCGGGACCGGCTGTCGGCCACGCTCGCCGGCCTCGGCTGCCGGGTCCTCCCGTCGGTGACGAACTTCGTCACGTTCCGGCCGCCCGATGACGGGCCGGACGCCGCAGGGGCCGATGCGGCGCTGCTGCGCCGCGGCGTGGCGCTGCGCCGGTACGATTCCGGACCGATTGCCGGCTGGCTGCGGGCCACCGCCCGCCTCGACGCCGAGGAGGAGCGGCTGCTGGCCGCCCTCGGGGAGGTGCTCGGGTGAGCCGCATCGGCCAGGTCGAACGGACGACCGCCGAGACGCAGATCCGCGTCCGGCTCGACCTCGACGGCACGGGCTCGGCCGCGATCCGCACGCCGATCGGATTCCTCGACCATCTGCTGACCCTCTTTGCCCGCCATGCCCTGGTCGACCTGGAGGCCGAGGTCGGTGGCGACGTCCACGTCGACGAGCACCACACCGTCGAGGACACCGCGCTCGTGCTCGGGCGCGCCATCGACGAGGCGCTCGGCGACCGGGCGGGCATCCGCCGCTACGGCGACGTTCGGCTGCCGATGGACGAGGCGCTCGCCCTGTGCGCCGTCGACCTCGGCGGACGCGGGTACAGCGACGTCGAGCCGGTGCCGGATCCGCTCGCGGCGGCGAACGTGTGGCTCGAGCTGTGGCCGCACTTCGTCGAGACGCTGGCCCGCGAGGCACGCGCCGCGATCCATCTCGAGGTCCGCAGAGCGCGCAGCACGCACCACCTCGTCGAGGGCGGGACCAAGGCGCTGGCGCGCGCGCTTCGCCAGGCGTGGGAGCCGGACCCGCGCCTGACCGGTGGCGACGTGCCGAGCAGCAAGGGGACGCTGCGGTGATCGGCGTGGTCGACTTTGGCTCGGGCAACACGCGCTCGGTCCTCCGTGCGCTCGCGGCCGCGGGTGCGGACGCCCGGCTCGTCCGAACGGCCGAGGGTATCGACGCCGCCGAGCGCCTCGTCCTGCCCGGCGTGGGCGCCGCACCATCGGCCGTGGAGGCGCTTCAGGCGGCCGCCCTGTGGGAGCCGATGCGCCGCTGGGCCTCGGCGGGACGCCCGTTCCTCGGCGTGTGCCTCGGGGCGCAGCTGCTGCTCGATGGCTCGGAGGAGGGCGAGGCGCCCGGCCTCGGCCTGATCGACGGGCGCTGCCGCGCCTTCCCCGAGCCATCGGCCGGGGGACCGGCCCGGGTCCCGCACATCGGCTGGAACGAGGTGCGCACCGCCGCCGGGACGTTCGATGCGTACTTCGTCCACGGGTACTGGCTGGACGCCGAGCCGGCCGCGGTGCGCGGCTGGACGACGGTCGACGGCTTCCGCTTTCCGTCCCTCCTGCGAGCCGGCTCGATCACCGGCGTGCAGTTCCATCCCGAGAAGAGCGGTCCGGTCGGACGGGCGCTGCTGGCCGCGTTCGCGGCCGGCCGCCTGGACCGGCGCGCGGCGACGCCGGCTGCCCCATGGAGCTGATCAGCGCCATCGACCTGCTCGACGGCGGCGCCGTGCGGCTCGTCCAGGGCGACTACGGGCGCCGCATCGACGCCGGGGCCGACGCCGCCACGCTCGCACGGCGGTTCGTCGACGCGGGGTTCCGCCGGCTCCACGTCGTGGACCTGGCCGGTGCCCGTGACGGCCGGCCCGCGGCACGGCCGGCGCTGTCGCATCTCGTCGCGGCCGCTCGGGCCGGCGCGCCCGAGGTGGTGGTCGAGGCCGGCGGAGGCCTGCGGACCGATGCCGACGTCGACGCCGTGCTGGCCGTCGCCGACGACGCGGTGCTCGGCACGGCGGCGATCGAGCGTCCCGGCTTCCTGCGCTCGCAGGCCGAGCGATATCCCGGTCGAATCCTGGCGTCGCTCGACCTGCGCGACGGACAGCCTGCGCTGGACGGCTGGCTCCGAACCGGCTCGGGCGCCGCGACGGAGCTCGCCGCGCGCCTGCTCGACGAGGGCGCGGCGCGTCTCATCGTGACCGACACCGCGCGCGACGGCACGCTCGCCGGGCCGAACGTCGAGCTTCTCGCGACGCTCAGGTCGGCCCTCCCCGACGCGACGCTCGTGGCGGCGGGCGGGATCGGCTCGCTCGACGACCTGCGCCGGCTCGACGAGATCGGCATCGACGCCGCGATCGCCGGGCTGGCGCTGCTGACCGGCGCGATCGACCCCGCCGAGGCGCTGGCGGTGCTCGCATGACGCTCCGGCGCCGAATCATCGCCTGCCTCGACGTGACCGGCGGCCGGGTGGTGAAGGGGACTCGCTTCGTCGATCTCGTGGATGCCGGAGACCCGGTCGAGCTCGCGACGCGCTACGCGGCCGACGGGGCCGACGAGATCACGATCCTCGACATCGGCGCGACGCGAGACCGGCGCGCGACCCTGGTCGAGCTCATCGGACGAGCGGCCGCCGCCCTCGACGTCCCGCTGGCGGTCGGCGGCGGCGTGGCATCGGTCGAGGATGCCGGCAGGCTCCTCGACGCGGGCGCCGATAAGGTGGCCGTGAACAGCGCCGCGCTCCGGGATCCCGGACTCGTGGAACGCCTGGCGGAACGCCTCGGGTCGCAGTCGGTCGTCGTCGCCATCGATGCGGCGGCGGATGCGGCGGGCGGTTGGCGCGTCCGCAGCGTGGCCGGCACCCGCGACGAGACCTGGGATGCGGTGGGCTGGGCTCGGGAGGTCGTCGAGCGCGGCGCCGGGGAGCTCCTCCTGACCTCGATCGACCGTGACGGCACCCGTTCCGGCTACGACCTCGTGTTGACGCGGACGGTCGCCGATGCGGTCCGTGTGCCGGTGATCGCCTCCGGTGGGGCCGGGAGCGCGGCCGACGTCGCGGCCGTCCTCGGGCCGGGCGGCGCATCGGCGGCCCTGCTTGCCGGCACCCTCCATTTCGGCATTCTCGAGCTGCCATCGCTCAAGGCCGAGCTCGCCTCGCGTGGCCTGCCGATCCGGCCGGTTCCCGAAGCGATCGGCCCGGAGGAGGTCGCGGCATGGCTTGGCTGAACGAGCGCCGCCCCGACTGGTCGCGTGGCGACCTCCTGCCGGTGGTCGTGACCGATGCCGACGATGGCGCCCTGCTCATGCTCGGCTGGGCCGACGCGGGCGCCGTGGACGCCACCGAGCGCACCGGCGAGGCGCACTTCTGGTCGCGGTCCCGCCGGGAGCTGTGGCGCAAGGGGGCGACGAGCGGCAACGTCCTCGCGGTGGTCGAGATGGCCGTCGACTGCGACGCCGACGCGATCGTGTACCGCGTTCGGCCGGCCGGCCCGGCCTGCCACACCGGCGCCCGCTCGTGCTTCGACGACGTTCCACGTTTCGGTTTGGCGGCGCTCGAGCGCGTCATCGCCGAACGGCGGCGCGAGGCTGATCCCGCAGCGTCCTACACGGCACGGCTGCTGGCGGGAGGCGCTCGGCGCCCGGCGGAGAAGGTCACCGAGGAGGCCGGCGAGCTCTCCGCGGCGGCGCTGGCCGGGACCGATGACGAGGTCGTGAGTGAGGCCGCCGACCTGGCGTACCACCTGCTCGTCCTGTTGAGCGCTCGCCGGATCGGCCTGGAGCGCGTCGAGGCCGAGCTGGCGCGACGCCACGGCACGACCGGCGCCGCACCGTCCTAGGTCGGTTCCTCGAGCGGTCCGAGATCCGCCGCGGCGAGGGCATCCCGGATGCGCGCCGCGTCACCGGTCACGAGGATGACTGCCTCCTCCGGCCGGATGAGCTCGCGGGCAGCCTCGAGGACGTCGCCCGGTCCGACCGCCTCGAGCCGCGAGCGGTACGCGTGCCACCACTCGTTCGGCAGGTCGTAGACGGCCATCGGCTCGATGGCCGCCGCCACGCCGGCGGTCGTCTCGAAGCGAAGCGGGAAGATGCCGATGAGGAAGTCCCGGACCTCGCGCAGCTCGTCGTCGCCCGGGGGCTCCTGCCGGATGCGGTCGAGCTGCGCGACCAGCTCGCGGGCCGCCTCGGCGGTCACCTCGGTCTGGACCGCCGCGCTGGCCGTGAACGGGCCCGCGGCGCGGCGTGGGTCGAAGTGGCACCGCGCGCCGTACGTGTACCCGAGCTCCTCCCGCAGACGCAGGTTGAGGCGGCTGCCGAAGACGCCGCCGAGCAGCGCCGCCATGACGATGGCCGGGAAGTAGCGCGGATGATGCCGGTCGATACCGACGTGACCGACCCGCAGCTCACTCTGAACCGATCCCGGACGATCCACGATGACGATCCGGCGCCTCCCGCGTGGCGCCGGCTCGAAGGTGCGGTGTCCGGGCCCCTGCCCGGACCAGTCGCCGAACGCGCGCTCCACCGCCGCCAGCGCCGCGTCGGGGTCGATCGCGCCGGCGATCACGAGATCGGCGACGTTCGGCGCGTATCGGCGCGCGTGATAGGCGCGCCCGTCGTCGACGGAGAGCGGCTCGACCGTCTCGGGCCGTCCGGCGGAGAGCCGCCCGTACGGCACGTCATCGGCGTACAGCTCGCGCAGGAAGCGCTCGTCGGCGAGGCGGACCGGATCGGCCCGACCCTGGAGGATGTCGTTGAGTCGCTCGGCCCGGAGCCGATCGAACTCGCCTTCGTCGAGGCGCGGCGTCCGGACCATCTCGGCCAGCAGCGCCAGGCCGGCGTCGAAGTGCTCGCCGAGCGCCTGGAAGCCCGCCCGCGCGCTGTCCCACGAGGACTCGCTGTGCACCTCGATCCCGAGCGCCTCGGTCGTCTCGGCGAAGGTGGCGGCGTCGAGGCGCTGCGTGCCGGTGACGAGGGCCTGGGCGGTGAGGGCGGCGATGCCGCCCTGCGCCTCCTCCTCCGCGGCGGCCCCGGCGTCGGTCAGCAGCTGGACGCTGACCAGCTCGCGGCCGTCGAGCGGCACGAGCCAGACGCGGAGCCCGTTCGCCAGCTCGTGGCGGACGAAGTCGGGGAAGCGATACGGCCGCGGTGGTCCGGCGACGGGGCGAGCGACGCTCATGCCGCCGCCTCGGGTACGAACGTGAGGGTCACCCGGTTCTCGGCGTGGATCGAAGCTCGGAGCGCGTCGACGACCCGGCCGGCGTCGACGGAGCGGTATCGCTCGACCTCGCGGTTGATCCGCTGCGGGTCGTCGAACAGGCACGTGTACATGCCGAGCCGGTCGGCCCGTTCGCCGATGCGTTCGAGCGAAGACTCCATTCGGGCGGCGTACAGGTTGCGCACGCGCTCCAGGTCCGAGTCCGTCGGGCCGTCAGCTGCCAGGCGGTGAAGCTCGGCCAGGAGCGCGGTCTCGAGCCGCTCGAGCTCCACCCCGGGTCGCGCGGTGACCCACAGCGTGAAGACGCTCGCCCCGCCGACGATCGGAAAGACGAAGACCGTGGCGTCCTGCGCGAGGCGCTGCTCGCGCACCAGGCTGGCGTACAGTCGCGATGCCCGGCCGGAGCCGAGCGTGTCGGCGGCGACGTCGAGCGCGTCGAAAGCCTCGGTCCCGAACGGAGGCATCCGGTGGCCCATGTAGATGCGCGGGAGCTCGACGCGGTCGGGCACGGTCTCGCGAAGCTCGCGGCCGATGACCGGCTCGATGGCCATGTTCGGCGGCGCCGGCAGCTCGGCATTCGGCTTCAGCGGTCCGAAGTGCCGCCGCACCATGCCGAGCGCCGTCTCCGGCTCGAAGTCGCCAGCGATCGTCAGCACCGCGTTGTTCGGGGCGTAGTAGGTGGCGAAGAACTCGCGGACGTCGTCGAGCGTCGCCGCCGACAGGTCCTCCATCGAGCCGATGGTCGGATGGTGGTACGGATGCGTCTTCGGAAACACCAGGGCGAAGAGCCGCTCGTCCCACGTGCCGTACGGCTGGTTGTCGACCCCGTACCGACGCTCGTTCTTCACGACGTCGCGCTGGTTGTCGAGCTTCTCCTGGGTCATGGCGGGGAGGAGCCCACCGAGCCGATCGGCCTCGAGCCAGAGGGCCAGCTCCAGCTCATGGCTCGGCAGGGTCTCGAAGTAGTTCGTGCGATCGAGCCAGGTCGTCGCGTTGAGGGTGCCGCCGGCGGCGTTCACGAGGGCGAAGTGCTGGCCCTTCTCCACGTTGGCGGACCCCTGGAACATCATGTGCTCGAAGAGATGCGCGAAGCCGGTCTTGCCGGGCTTCTCGTGCTTGCTGCCGACGTCGTACCACAGGTTCACGGCGACGAGCGGCGCGGATCGATCGGGTGAGAGGACGACGCGCAGGCCGTTGTCGAGCGTGTGCCGTTCGATCGGGACGTCGGCCAAGGACATGCCTCCGTGCGGCGTCGAGCCCGCCGGCTCGCGGTACGAAAAACGGGCTCCGGTCGTCCTCGGGCCCGTGGGAAGGGTCGTGATGGTGAGCGCCCGGGGATTCGAACCCCGAACCTAGTGATTAAGAGTCACTTGCTCTGCCGTTGAGCTAGGCGCCCGTCGAGATGATGGCGCACACCGGCGGGTGGGTCAACCGCGCCCGCCGTCGCTCGGAACGGCTACGTGCCGGGCGGCCCGGGGCCGCCACCGGGCTCCGGCGAGCGCCCGTAATGCGTCCGCGCGAACTCGTCGATCGCCCCCGTGTCGACCTCGTCGAGGTAGAGGAGCTGCCGCCACGCCGTGACCGCGATCGGATGCCCGAAGTCGGGGCCGTCCCACGGCGAGAGGATGAACTTGTAGCGGCCGCTGATGCCGGTGGCGGTCTGTCGATTCACGTACTGGGTCAGCGTATCGACGTCCTCGCTCTCGAGCGCATCGGCGTCGTACCAGATGACGATGCCGCCGTGCTCCAGGTTGTGGATGAGCTGCTCCTCGCGCTGGGGCGTGCTGTAGACCCCCCACTGGTTCGGCGAATCCCAGTGCGGACCCGACGTGCCCGGCGTCGAGCTGTACGGCCGCTGCCCCTCCGGGAAGATCGTGCCGTCGCGGATGTGAGTCGCTCCGTCGTCGGCCTGGCGCGTGCCGGCCGCCTCGCTCGGCCCGCTGCCCAGCAGGAGGACGAGCCCGATGATCACCACGCCGATGACCAGGACGCCGCCGATCGCGAGCAGCCGCCAGTCGGGCAGCGCGATGCCGTCGGGCTGGTCGAGCCGTCGGTTCAGCGCGTCCTCGCTTGCTCGGTCCCGGCGCTGGATGCCGGAGGTGCGTCGCTTGGCCATTGGCGCAAGAGGATACCGAGAATGGCGGGAGCCTGCCGTGGCACCCGATTTGCTCGTTGGTAGAATCGACCGGCCGCGCTGCCCGCGTGCCAGCATCGAACGAAACCCCCATCCGGAGGTGCCATGACCCCTGGCGACGCGCCCCGTCGCGCCAACCCGATCACGCTCGTGAAGCGGATGATCTCGGGCGGCGTCTCCCTGGCGAAGCTGGAGATGCAGCACGCCAAGCAGGAGATGGGGCGCAACCTCGGCCAGCTGAAGGGCGGCATCCTGATGCTGGCGATCGCCGCGGCACTGGCCCTCGTATTCCTGATCGCGCTCGTCGGGTTCGTCATGGCCGTGCTCGTGGTCATCGGCCTGTGGTGGGTCGCGCTCATCCTGCTCGTGCTCCTGCTGGTCGGGATCGGCCTTCTCGCCTGGCGCGGCATCGCAAAGGTCACGAGCACGAAGTTCACCCCGGAGGAGACGATCGCATCGGTGAAGGAGGAGATGGAGTGGGCGAAGACACGCTTGCTGAGACGCGGCTAGCCATCACCGCCCAGCGGGCCGAGCTCGAGCGCACGGCCGACCAGCTCCGCGATGCGCTCAACCTGAAGCGGCGCTTCGAGGAGAACCCCGCGCTCTTCATCGCGATCGGCGCGGGCGCCGTCTTCCTGCTGGCCGGCGGGCCGGTCCGCGTGGCGAAGCTCGTTCGCCGTCGCGTCTTCCGCAGCGACCCCGAGAAGGCGTACGACGCGCTCCCGAAGCCGATGCAGAGCTGGGTCGACCACATGACGGCCACGCTCGGGCCGCGCGCCGGGGAGGCGCGAGCCGCGCTCGCGGAGGAGCTCCTGCGCTGGCGTCACAACCCACGCAAGCACGGCAAGATCAGCAAGAAGCTGGCGGAGCAGGTCGCCGAGGGTCCACCGGGCCCGCAGCGCGCGATGTGGAATGCCTTCGAGGCCGGCGCCGCCATCCTGACTGCCGCGCTCGCGCGTAAGGCGGTGGAGCGATTCCTGTCCGGCGAAGCGCCGACCGGCAACGCGGCGCTCGACTCGCTCGGCACCGTCGGTGGCGCGGCGGAGCCCGACAAGCCGGACGGCGACAGGCCGGCGCGAGGCTACGCGGGGATCAGCAGCCGCGACCGCGAGCGGTCCTAGGTGCCGCGCACCCACCACTCGCTGCGCGGCCGGCGCACGGAAGGGGAGCGCTACCCATCACGCCGGCTCTCGTCGATCGGCGGCCGCACGACCGGCTGGCGCTCGAGCCTCGAGACGAACCCGCGCCAGTCCTTCGGTTCCTTCGTGGGCCAGCTCCTGATCGCCACGGCTGCCCTCGTCCTCATCGCTGCGCTCCTCGTCCTCGCATCCCGGGGGTCCTAGGCAAGGCTGGCGTTTGCCGGCCAGGTGTGTCGCCGGCGCGCCCCGCGGTCTCGGAGTCGGCGTGGCTGGCGCTTGCTAGACTCACCCTGACCCGCCGCAGACAACACGCCCTGGGCGAGTGGCGGAACGGCAGACGCGCCGGCCTTAGGAGTCGCCAACCGCCCAGCGCTGTGCTCCCTGCGCAGGAGCGCATCCATGCGCGTCGGGGTTATGCGCGCCTCGCACGCACGATTTGGCGCACCCGCCAGCCCCGCCCACCTAGACACCAGACGGCGCTATCATCGCTCGACCGCAGCACCTGACTTGTCGAAGACGCTGGGTTGGCCGACGTCTCCAGCTGAACGGCCCCTGCGTAGAACCCCACGAACGCAGTTTGCTGGGCCAACGACACGGTCGCGATATTCGTGGAGACTCACGACTACGGCGATTCACTCGGTGGAGTGGCGGCGAACACGTACAAATTCACGACGCGGCAGTTCAGGACGACTGCGGGGGGAGCTTGGCAGGCGCTGCCCAACAAGTGCAACGCGCGCACGCCGAATGCGGGCGATCCACCATTCAAGTGCCTGCCTGAGAACGGAGCGCTGAAGACATGGACCGACAGGTGACGGCGGCGGCGC
>DATLGA010000128.1:0-8703 GCA_035540715.1 Candidatus Limnocylindrales bacterium
CCGGTGCCGGGGCGGTGGTGGGCGGGGTGACGTTCGTCGGCGGCTGGCTCGCGGGCGCGGGGGCCATGTCGATGCTCGCCGGTCTCGGCATCGTCGGGTTCCAGGTGCTGGCGCCGCGTCGCGACCCGCTCGCCAGGCGCCATCCCGTCATCACGCTCACGTACGGAGTGGCGCTGCTGCAGCTGGCCGCGGGCATCACGCTCGGCGGGCTCGCCGCGGTCGGCTTCGCGCCGATCGTGGCGGCCTGGGCGCACATGCGACCGGCCCACGTCTGGCTCTCGCTGTTCGGCGCTGTCTCGTTGACGATCCTCGCGACCCTCGTGTATCTGGCGCCGACCGTCCTGGGCGCGCGGATCCGCCCCTCGGGCTGGCTCGTCGCCGGCGTTGCGGGAGTGCTCGGGGGTCCGGTCGTCGCGGCGGTCGGGTTCGCGCTCGCGACCGCCTCGATCGTGGTCGTCGGGATCGGCCTGACGACGGTCGGCGCGATCGGTCAGCTCGGGTACGTCGCCGACTGCGTTCGCCGGCGCGGGCGGTTCACGAGCGAGCACGACTGGCGACGGGTGGCCGCGGGGCACCTGGTCGCCGGCCCGGCGTGGTTCGCGGCCGCCGTGGGCGCGGCGCTGACGGGCATCCTGGGCGGAGGACCGGTCGCCGGCTGGTCGATCGGGGCGCTCGCGATCCCGATGGTGGCCGGCTGGATGCTGCAGGAGCTGATCGGCTCGTGGACTCACCTGGTTCCGTCGGTCACGCCGGGCGATGCAGCGGCTCACGCGCGGCAGCGGCGCATTCTCGCGTCGGCCTCGCGGACGCGTCTCGTCGCCATGAACCTGGGGGTCGGGCTGGCGTGGGCGGGCGCTGTCCTCGCCGCGACGCCGATCTTCCTCGCCGGCGCACTCCTTGTGATCGTCACGACGGCCGGCTCGCTGGCGCTGCTGTTCGGGGCGCTCAGCGCGCGGAGCCGCGCCTGATCGAGTGATCCAGGCCCGCCACGGCAGCCATCGCCGTCACGAGGCCGACACCGAGCGGATCGAGTGCCCGCCGCGCGGCCAGGTAGGGCGAGGCGTCGTGGCCCAGCGTCGGCCCGTCGACCGTGTCGGTCGATGCCAGCCAGCCGCGCGGGAACCGGACCAGGCGCAGGACGCGCCGCTCGCCGTCGACACGGATCGCGACCGCGTGGGCGGTCCAGCGCGCATCGGTCGGCGGCTCGGCCGCCGTCGCCTGCAGCCGCTCGTCGATCGGGCTCACGGGTAGCGCCCCCGGATCTGCTGGGCCTCGGCCACACGTCCGACCGCGATGACGTGCGCTGCGAGCCGGGCGTCGATCCCCTCGGCGTCGCGCATCCGGGCGACCTCGTCGTAGGCGCGGCCGAGCACCTGGCCCAGTCGATCGACCACCTGGTCCGCCGGCCAGGAGAACGACTGGAGGTTCTGGACCCACTCGAAGTAGCTGACGATCACCCCGCCGGCGTTGCAGAGGATGTCCGGCACGGTGGTGATGCCCCGCTCGGCGAGGATCGGGTCCGCGTCCGGGGTGACCGGGCCGTTCGCCCCCTCGGCGACGACCGTCGCGCGGACCGCATCGGCGTTGTCGGGAGTGACCTGTCCTTCCATCGCGGCCAGGACGAGCAGGTCGACGTCGAGCGCGAGAAGGGTCTCGTTGTCGATCGGCTCCGTCCGCGGAGCGCCGGCGATCGTGCCGGCCTGGGTCAGGTGGCGCTTGAGCGCCGCCGGATCGAGCCCCGCGGGGTTCGCGACCCCGCCGCCGATGTCGGTGATGGCCACCAGGCGGCCGCCTCGTTCGTGGATCAAGCGGGCGGCGGCTTCTCCGACGTTTCCGAAGCCCTGGACCGCCACGCGCGCGCCGTCCATCGCGATCCCGCGCTCTGCCAGCGCCCGCTCGGCCGTGATCGTCACCCCGAGGCCGGTCGCGTCGGAGCGCGCCTCGGAACCACCGATCGCGACCGGCTTCCCGGTAACCACGCCGGGCACCGTGTACCCGGCGTGCATGCTCAGGGTGTCCATGATCCAGGCCATCGTCTGGGCGTTCGTGCCCATGTCCGGCGCCGGGATGTCCGTCTCGGGGCCGATCAGGCCCTGGAGCTCGGTGGCGAATCGGCGCGTCACGCGCTGGAGCTCGTCCGGGGAGAGCGCTCGCGGATCGACCGCCACGCCGCCTTTCGCGCCGCCGAAGGGGACATCGACCAGCGCGCACTTCCAGGTCATCCACATCGCCAGGGCGCGCACCTCGTCGAGATCCGCGCTGGGATGGAATCGCAGGCCGCCCTTGGCGGGGCCACGCGCGAGGTTGTGCTGGACGCGGTGTCCGGTGAAGACCTCGGTCCGACCGTCGTCCATGGTGACCGGGAAGTTCACGGTCCATTCGCGCTTCGGCACGCGCAGCATGGCCCGTAGCCCGGGGTCGAGGTCGAGTTGATCTGCCGCGCGGTCGAACTGCGCAAGGGCCGATGCCAGCGCGTCCTGGCGCGGGGCGGTCACGCGTCGCGGTCGTTCGGGGGTCAGGGTCATGTCCGTGGTGCTCCTTCCGGGAAATGGCGCGGCCGGGCACGGTGGCCCGACCGCAGCCCGATCCTCGCCGGCCCGAGTGACGGAGCGGCTGGCCATGTATGAACGACACGTGAACGGCCCTATCCTGTCCCCGATGTCCGGATCGCGGCCCTTCGACGACTTCCTCAGCATCCCGCTGCTCTCGCTGCTGACCGAGCCGGTGGGTGCCGCCGAGCTCGCCGCTGCGGTGAGCGGCGAGGGGCTCGAGCTGTCGCCGGCACGAGCCGCCGACCTGCTGGCTCGGCTGGACAGGCTCGGGTTGGCGCGGGTCGCGGGGTACCAGGATGGACATGCGCGCTATGTCGCCACCTCGCTCGGTCAGCGAGCCGCCGGCGCCGTCGTCACGGCCGATCCGGGCCTGCGCATCGGCCTCGAGGAGCTCGAGCGGCTCCGAAGCGACCTGCTCGCCACCGTCGGACACGAGCTGCGCACGCCGTTGACCGCCATTCGCACCAGCGTCGGGCTCCTGCTCGATCCCGGGCTCGAACCGACCGACGCCCAGCGAAGCCAGCTGCTCGGCACGATCGCGCGCAGCGCCGATCGGATGCAGCAGCACCTCACCGAGCTCCTCGACCTCGCCCGGCTGCGAGCCGGCGCCATCGAGATGGCCAGGGATGCCTTCGACGCCCGCGAGCTGGCGCGTGACGTGGCCGTCGCTGTCGAGCCGATGGCCGCCGCCCGGCGCCAGCTCATCCGGCTCGATCCGGCGCCCGAACCGCTGCGCGTGGTCGGCGACCGGCGGCGCCTCGAGCAGGCGCTTCTGAACCTCGTGTCGAACGCCCAGAAATTCTCCCCGTCGGGGAGCGACGTGACGATCGTGGTCGACCGCGGCGGCGACCGTGTGCGCTGGACGGTCATCGACCATGGCTCGGGGATCGCGCCGGACGAGCAGGAACGCCTGTTCGAGCGCTTCTTCGTCGGCTCGTCCGACCGTTCCGGTCACGGCGGCACGGGCATCGGGCTGCCGACCGCGTTGGCGATCGCGCAGGCGCACGGCGGCACGATCGAGGTCGCATCGGAGCTCGGTCGTGGCTCCACGTTCCGCCTCATCGTGCCGTCGGGGGATGAGCCGTGAGGCTCCTGCTCGTCGACGACGATCCGGAGATCCGAGCCTCGGTCCGCATCGGCTTCGAGCTCCAGTGGCGCGACCTGGAGTTCCTCGAGGCCGCGACCGGAGCCGAGGCGCTCGACCTCGTCGAGGAGCGCAAGCCGGATCTCGTCCTGCTCGACGTGAACCTCCCCGACGTCGACGGGTTCTCGGTCCTGCGCGAGCTGCGCACCTTCAGTGGCGTGCCGGTGATCATGCTCACCGCCCGGGACGAGCCGATCGACACGGTGCGCGGCCTGGAGGGCGGCGCCGACGATTACGTCGCGAAGCCCTTCGACCACCTCGAGCTGAGCGCCCGCGTGCGGGCCGTCCTCCGGCGGCTCGATCTCAAGGCCCCGGTCTCCCGGCGCGCCACCTTCCGCAGCGGTCCGCTCGAGATCGACACCGATGCGCACGAGGCGCGTGTCAACGGCCGGCGGGTGCGGCTCACCGCCACCGAGTGGCGGGTGCTCGAGCTGCTCGTCGCCAACGCGGGCTGGGTCGTGCCGCACGAGCGCCTCCTCGCCCGCGTTTGGGGACGAGACGAGCCGGGTGACATGGACTCGCTCCGGGTCTTCGTTCGTCGTCTGCGCGCCAAGCTGGGGGACACGGCGCGCACGCCGCGTTACATCGAGACGGTTCGCGGCTTGGGCTACCGGCTGCTCTCCGGCGGCGAGGAGAACGGTCCGGGCGGCCCAGCGATGGTGTGACGATCGGCCCGGGCCCTCACGGCGCCGGCAGGCAAGATAGGGACTGACCGCTGACGTGGGGGAGAAGGAGGAACGACCGTGACGACGCTCCGGGGGTTCGTCACCCCGATCGCCGTGCTGGCGGCGCTCATCCTCGTGTGGCTGCAGCTGCCGCCCGACTGGCCGGTCAGCCGCCCCGAGGGCACGCTCAACACGGTGCTCACCGTCGCCTTCTGGGTGCTTTCCATCCTCGTCGTCGTCCTGCTCTTCGCCGATCGCAAGGAGCCGCAGGCGTCCGAGGTCGAGGTCGACGGACCGAGCTTCGCGCGATACCTGTTCTCGAACACCCGCGCCGGGCTGTTCTGGCTGCCGATCCGCCTCTTCCTCGGCTTCTCGTGGCTCGTCTCCGGCTGGGGCAAGCTGACCGGCGAGGGATGGCTCGACGGCGGAACCGCGCTCGCTGCCTACTGGGAGCGCGCGATCGCGATTCCCGAGGCGCCCGGCCGGCCACCGATCACGTACGACTGGTTCCGCGAGTTTCTCACCATCCTGCTCGAGGGCGGGCATGAGAGCTGGTTCGCATACCTCATCGTGTTCGGCGAGGTCCTCGTCGGGATCGGGCTCATCGTCGGGGCGCTCACCGGCATCGCGGCCTTCTTCGGCGCGCTGATGAACATGTCGTTCCTCCTCGCCGGGACTGCGTCCACGAATCCGGTGCTCTTCACGGCTGCGATCGGAATCATGCTCGCGTGGCGGGTGGCCGGCTACTACGGGCTCGATCGCTGGCTGCTGCCGATGCTGGGCACCCCGTGGCGCGCGCCGGTGGCCGAGCGCCGGGCGGCTCCCGAGCCGGGCTGACCCACGCTCCCACTGGCGGATGAGCCGGGCCGCGCGGCCCGGCTCATTCCTGATTCACGACGCCGGCTGGCAGGAATCGGCGGGATGCTGACGGGCCGATAGACTTGGTATGCCGATGACTCGCCGCTCCCGCACCGCTCCGCTCGCCGCCTTCAGCGAGCCCACTCGAACCTGGTTCGCCGAGGCGTTCGCGGCGCCGACGCGCGCGCAATCCGAGGGCTGGCGCGCGATCAGCGGCGGAAGCCACACCCTCATCCACGCGCCGACCGGTTCCGGCAAGACGCTCGCGGCGTTCCTGTGGTGCCTCGACCGGCTGCTGACGGAGCCGCCGACGACGAAGCCGGGGGTTCGAGTGCTGTACGTCAGCCCGCTGAAAGCGCTGACCTACGACGTCGAACGGAACCTGCGCGCGCCGCTCGCCGGCATCCGGCGGACCGCCGAGCGGCTCGGCGTCGACGCCCGCGAGGTCCGCATCGCGAGCCGCACCGGCGACACGCCTGCCGAGGCGCGACGTCAGCTGGCCAGGACGCCACCCGACATCCTCGTGACGACGCCGGAATCGCTGTATCTGCTGCTCACCAGCCAGGCGCGCGAGATCCTGCGTGGCGTCCAGCACGTCATCGTCGACGAGGTTCACGCGATCGCAGCGACGAAGCGCGGCTCGCACCTGGCGCTCAGCCTCGAGCGCCTCGGCCACCTCGCCGCCGACGATCCGCAGCGCATCGGGCTGTCCGCGACGCAGCGCCCGCTGTCGGCGATCGCCGCCTTCCTGGGCGGCGTCGACCGCCAGGTCGAGATCGTCGACGCGGGAGCGCGCAAGGAGCTCGATCTGGAGGTGATCGTCCCGGTCGAGGACATGGCCCGCATGGGCGAGGCGATGGACGTCGACGAGGCCCCCGGTGGGCCCGCCGCCGGGCCGGAGGCGCGGCACTCGATCTGGCCGAGCATCCACCCGAGGCTGCTCGAGCTCATCCGGGCGCATCGGTCCACGCTGATCTTCGTGAACTCGCGACGGCTGGCCGAGCGGCTGAGCAGCCGGCTCAACGAGCTCGCCGGGGAGGAGCTCGTGCGCGCGCATCACGGCAGCATCGCGCGGGAGCACCGTCTCGAGATCGAGGAGCAGCTCAAACAGGGGCGGCTCCCCGCCCTGGTGGCGACGTCGAGCCTCGAGCTCGGGATCGACATGGGTGCGATCGACCTGGTCGTCCAGATCGAGGCACCGCCGTCGGTCGCCTCGGGCATGCAGCGCATCGGGCGAGCGGGACACTCCGTCGGCGAGCGCAGCATCGGCAAGATCTTCCCGAAGTTTCGCGGCGACCTCGTCGAGGCGGCGGTCGTCGTCGAGCGAATGCTGGCCGGCCGGATCGAGGAGACGCGGATCCCGCGCAACCCGCTCGACGTGCTCGCTCAGCAGATCGTCGCGATCTGCGCGCGCGACCGATGGACCGTCGATGACCTCCTTCGGTTGGTGACGAAGGCGGAGAGCTTCCGCGACCTCTCGCGCGAGCAGCTCACCGGCGTGCTCGACATGCTCTCCGGCCGCTACCCGTCCGACGAGTTCGCCGATCTCAAGCCGCGCGTCGTCTGGGACCGCCAGACCGATGAGGTCGCCTCGCGCAACGACGCCCGCGTGGTGGCGATCACGTCCGGCGGCACGATCCCGGACCGTGGCCTATACGGCGTCTTCCTGCCGGGCGACGACGCCGGACGCGGGGGCCGGCGCGTCGGCGAGCTCGACGAGGAGATGGTGTACGAGTCACGGGTCGGGGAGACGTTCCTGCTCGGCGCGTCGACCTGGAGGATCGAGGAGATCCGCCCGGACCGGGTGATCGTCACGCCGGCGCCCGGCGAGCCGGGCAAGATGCCGTTCTGGCACGGTGACGCGGTCGGCCGGCCGATCGAGCTGGGCCGGGCCATCGGCGCGTTCCTGCGCGAGCTGGAGCCGATGACGGCCGAGGCGGCGGTCGCCCGCGTGCGCGAGGATCATGCGCTCGACGAACGGGCCGCCCGCAATCTCCTCGCCTACCTGGGCGAGCAACGCGAGGTCACCGGCGCGCTGCCGACCGACCGCACGATCCTCGTCGAGCGCTTCCGCGACGAGCTCGGCGACTGGCGGGTTGCGCTGCTGACGCCCTTCGGCGGCCGCGTCCACGCCCCGTGGTCGATGGCCATCGAGGCGCGCCTGCGCGAGCGACATGGACTCGACGTCCAGGCGATGTGGTCCGACGACGGCATTGCCGTCCGCCTGCCGGAGGGGATCGAGACCGACGGCGCGACGATCGAGGCGGCGCTCCTGATCGAGCCCGAGGAGATCGAGGAGCTGCTCATGGCGGAGCTCGGCGGCTCCGCGCTGTTCGCAGCCCGGTTCCGCGAGAACGCGGCACGCGCCCTCCTGCTGCCGCGCCGTCGCCCCGGGCAGCGCACGCCACTGTGGATGCAGCGCCAGAAGTCGGCCGACCTCCTCGCCGTCGCGAGCCGGTACGGGTCGTTCCCGATCATCCTCGAGACCTACCGCGAGGTCCTGCGCGACGTGTTCGACATGCCGGCGCTGGCGGAGCTGCTCGGCGACATCCGCGCGCGGCGGATCCGGGTGGTGAGCGTCGAGACGCGCTCGGCATCGCCGTTCGCCAGCTCGTTGATGTTCGACTACCTCGGCTCGTTCATGTACGAGGGGGACGCGCCGCTCGCCGAGCGCCGTGCGCAGGCGCTGGCCCTCGATCGGGACATGCTCGCCGAGCTGCTCGGGTCGGAGGAGCTCCGCGAGCTGCTCGACCCCGCGGCCGTTGCCGACCTCGAGCTCGAGCTCCAGTCCCTGACCGATGCCCGCCGGGCCCGGACCGTCGACGGCGTCGCCGATCTCCTGCGCCGCCTGGGCGATCTCCGAGGCGACGAGGTGGCCGCCCGGACGGCGCCGGAGCTGGACGCCGTCGCCGCGCTCGCGGAGCTCGAAGGTGCCCGCCGCGCGGTGCGCGTGCGGATCGCCGGGGAGGAGCGGTGGATCGCGGTCGAGGACGTCGCTCGCTATCGCGACGCCGTCGGCGTGAGCCCGCCTCGCGGGGTGGCCGATGCCTGGCTGGCGCCGGCCGACGCGCCGCTCGATGCGCTGCTCCTGCGCTGGGCGCGAACGCACGCGCCGTTCGTCGCCGCCGATCCGGCGGCCCGCTGGGGGATCGCGCGGCCAGCGGTCGAGGAGCGGCTGCGCGCGCTCGTCGCCGACGATCGCCTCCTTGCCGGCGCCTTCCGGCCGGGCGGCGAGCCCCACGAGTTCACCGATCCGGACGTCCTTCGCCAGCTCCGGCGTCGCTCGCTGGCACGCCTGCGGCGCGAGGTCGAGCCGGTCGAGCCCGAGGCGCTCGCCCGTTTCCTTCCCGCCTGGCAGGGCGTCGGCTCGGCGGCCGGCGGCGTCGGCCGCCTCGTCGAGGTGGTGTCGCAGCTCGAGGGCGTTGCCATCCCCGCCTCGGTCCTCGAGCGCGACGTCCTGCCCGCCCGCGTGGCCGGCTACACC
>DATLGA010000129.1:0-5310 GCA_035540715.1 Candidatus Limnocylindrales bacterium
CGGTGATCAGCTCTTCTTCTTGCCCTTCTGCTTGTTCACCGTCCGGGCCGCCCGCTCCTTGGCCTCGTCGGTGCCGACGCCGCGCTCCTTGTACGACTCCTTGATGTGCTCGTACTGGCGCTTCTCTTTCTTCGTGCTTCCCTCGGGCATCGCGGTGCTCCTTCCTCGACTCGTCTAGGCCCTGCGTTCCCCGTTCGCGGGCGCCGTGTCCAGCAGGTACTCCAGCGTCTGGAGCTCGATCGGCTTCACGATGTGAGCATCGATGCCGGCCTCCGCCGACCGAGCGCGGTCGGATGGCTGCGCGTAGCCGCTGATCGCCACGAGCAGCGCCCCGGCGGTTGCCGGCGACTCCCGCAGCCGCTGCCCGACCTCGTAGCCGCTCAACCCCGGGAGGCCGATGTCGAGCAGCACGACGTCGGGGCTCGACTCCTCCGCGATGCGCAGCGCCTCGAGCCCCTCATGGGCGACGCGGACGTCGTGGCCCCAGTGGCCGATGAGCTCGGCGAGGACCTCGGCATAGTCGGCGTTGTCGTCGACGACGAGGACCCGGCATCGACGCCGATCGGCGTCGACGTGGTCCATGGCGCCACCCACGACGCCATGCCTTGCCGCGTCGTCGCCTGGCTCCGCCAGCGGAAGTCGGATCGTGAAGCGGCTGCCCTCGCCGATGCCGGCGCTCTCGGCGCGGATCGTGCCGCCGTGAAGCTCGACGAGCTGGCGAGCGAGCGTGAGACCGATGCCGAGGCCGCCGTTCGACCGGTCGAGGGCCCGATCAGCCTGCTCGAACAGGGTGAAGATCCGGGGCAGGAACACCGGATCGATCCCGATGCCGCTGTCCGCGATCCCGACCTCGAGCATGCCATCCGCCGTCGCGACGGTCACGGTGATCGTGCCGCCCGGATCGGTGTACTTGATCGCATTGCTGAGCAGGTTGCTCACGACCTGCTCGAGCCGGATGGGGTCCCCCTCGACGAGGACCGGATCGTCGGGCACGTGACGCTCGAGCCTCAACCCGCTGGCGTCGTACTCCTCGGCATGAGCATCGATCGCCCGGCGCACGAGGGCGGCCATGTCGACCCGCTCGGTGCGAAGCTCGATGTGACCACGCGTGATGCGAGACACATCGAGCAGATCGTCGACGAGCCGCGTCAGGCGGTCGGTCTGCCGTGCGACGATCTCCAGCCACCGGCCGGTGTCGGCGCCATCGGTCTGGCCCCGTTGGATGAGGGGCAGCGCGCTGTGGATCGGCCCGAGCGGGTTTCGAAGCTCGTGCGCCAGCGTGGCGAGAAACTCGTCCTTGCGACGATCCGCCTCGCGCAGTGCCTCCGACGTCGCGCGCCGCTCCTCGTCGGAGCGGCGGCGGTCGACCGCGAAGGCGAGCTGCCTGGCGATGGTGAGCGCCAGGTCCAGATCCGGACGCTGGAACTCGTGCGGCGCGTCGTAGTAGATCATGAACTTCCCGATCAGCCGGCCGCCGCTCATGAGCGGGACGAAGCCGACCGCGGCGATCCCCTCGTCGGCGATGACGGACTTGAGGCCTTCGTCGAGGGTGGAGGCGGCCACGTCCGGAATCGTCACACTCTCCGGATTGGGATCGGTGAGCTCCCAGGGTGAGTGACCTTCCACCGCCGCGCGGTACGCCTCGCTCAGGCCTCGTGACGCGACGAAGCGCATCACGCCGTCGTCGGCGACCAGCAGGATCGCGGCTCGATCCGACCGCAGCCCCTCGAGAATGGCATCCAGCGCCGCGTCGTAGATCTCCCCGTCGGTGCTGGCGCGCTGGAGGCGATCGGTGAAGCGGTAGAGCGCTCCCTGCTCTCGCGCCCCGCGCTCGAGGGAGAGCTCCACCTTCTTGCGCGCCGTGATGTCGACCAGCATGTTCACGCCGCCGATGAGCCGGCCGTCGTCGTCGAAGAGGGGCGTCGGATGCGCCGCGAACCAGATGCGGCTCCCGTCCGGCCGCTCGGCCATCGCCTCGGCTCCGGAGATGCTGCGGCCCTGCTTGAGCGCAACGGCCATCGGGCACTCGTCAAACGGCAGGTGGCTGCCGTCGGGGCGGAAGAGCTTCCAGGTGACGCACCAGCGATCCGTGTCCAGCTCGGGAATCCGTCCCGAGAACGTCACGCACGCCTTGTTGAAGCTCGTCACGTGGCCATCGGCGTCGGTGGTGTAGATGGCGGCGGGAAGCGCGTCCACGAGCTCCGGCGTGAACGTCACCGGCCTGCTGTGCGGTTCCGGGTCCGCTGCGGACGCGTTGAAGCCGACCCCACCCGCTGTCACGACACGAACCTGCTGGACAGCGGCGCCCGTCGCGCCATGCCGTCGGGCGGTCAAGCGAGATCCTCCGTACCTGCCGAATCCGATTCGTATGAGCAGGTTCCGTACCAAGAGTCGGATGCGGCTTGCACTCAATGCACGCGCGACGGCACGTTCCGCTCCGTCCCGGTCGTGCTGTGCGCTCAGTGCACAGCATGGCGCCGAAACGCCGGCCCACGACCTGCCCGGCGGATCAGCGCAGCAGCACGCGAGCCCGCTCGATGACTCCGGCGATCTCGTCGGCGGGCAGCTCCGCGAATTCACGACTGACGATGCGCTGCGCGCCGCTGGGCTGCGGCTCGTACACGACCTCGCCACGAATCAGGTTGGCGTTCAAGGCGTCGCCCTCGCGGTGCGGTGCCAGATGGACGTGGAGGTGCGGTATGCCGCCGCCGAAGACGTACATGTACACGAGATCAGCTCCCGCGGCCGCCTTGAGCGCCGATGCGACCCGTGCGAGGGTCGGCCCGAAGCTCGCCGCCTCCGTCCCCTCGAGGTCGGTGATGTACGGGACGTGGCGCTTCGGCTCGAGGTAGCCGAACCCCGTCGTGTAGCCGCGCCGGCTCATGGAGAGCCGCCACACGGCGTCCTCCCAGACGACCACGCGGTTCAGCTGATCAGCCGCGCGGTCTCCATCGCAGAGCAGGCAGTCCGGCTCGATGCCCATGCCCCGATCCTACGCTCACTCACGGTCCGAGCGCGGCAGACTGCCGAGAGGGTCCGTTCGGGATCTCTCCGGAACGGATGGAGCGGCTTTCCGGCCTCGGTCAGCCCGTCGGCTCGGGCTCGGGAGCGTCCCGCTCCAGCCTGTCGATCGCCTCGTCGGCGACCGAACGCACCGAGAGGCTCATCCATGCCGCGGCCGTTGCGCCGGCGACGGCGAACGGGACGGTCGAGACGACGTGCGCCACGATGCCGAGCGCGAGCGCCTCGGCGCCCGGGATTCCGAGCGCCCGCGCCGCGACGACGGCCGCCGCCTCGAACGTGCCGATGTTGGCCGGCGCCGACGGGATCGCCGTCCCGAGCGTCGTCACGGTCGCGATGAGCAGTGCCGCAGCCGGCTCGATCTCGAGCCCCAGCGAGCGGCCGACCAGCCAGAACGTCGCCCCGACGAAGAACCACGTGACGGTGCTGAGCACAACGGCCAGCGCGAGCGATCGGCGCGTGTCGCCGCCGGCCCCCTCCCCGAACGTGGTCACGACGCCGACCACGCGCGGCATCCAGCCGATGTGCCCGAGCAGCCTCGCCACGATCGTCATGGCTCGCGGAATGGCCGATGCGACGAGGAGGACGCCCGCCGCCGCCGCGACGAGCGCCACGATGCCACTGCCCTGCACGATCCACTCGGGCGCTCCCACCACGATCGCGGCGGCGATCGCCACGAGCGACAGGCTGGCGAGGTCGATGACCCGCTCGAGCAGGACCGATCCGAGGACACGCGCGAACGGGATCCGCTCGCGGATCCCGACCAGGTAGGCACGAACGGGCTCCCCCAGCTTGGCGGGGAGGACGAGGTTGGCGAACTGGCCGACGAGCAGCGCGCCGGCGATCCGCAGCACCCTCGGCCGGTGGCCCGAGGCACCGGCGGGCAGGATGAGCTGCCAGCGCCAGCTGCGCAGGAGGACCTGCGCCGGGGCCAGCAACAGCGTCGCCGCGAGCCACACGACCTCGGCGCCCGCGAGGGTCTGGACGGTGACCTCGAGATCGATCAGGACGACGAGCAGCGCCACCGCGGCGGCGCTGACGACGAGGCCCACGATCCCGGCGCGGAGCGATGCGGTTCGTCGGCGAGACCGGCCCGTGCCGCTCAGCACTCCGGCTCCGGATCGTCGGTGGGTGGCGGACCGTCGAACGCAGCGTCGACGTCGCCGCGAATCCGCTCGATGTCGGCGTCGGTGAGGGCGGGGTTGTGGATGTCGAACAGCGAGTGCGCCTCCACCGGCCCCGGGTCGATGTGCAGCATTGCCGGCACGTCTTCCAGACGGAGCGTCGTCCACACCGTGTCGCGCACGACCTCCAGGATCGATGGCAGGTTGACGAGCAGGTCGCAGCCGAGCTGGCGCTGGAGCGCCTTCATGACGTGCTGCTGACGCTGCATGCGCGCGACGTCGCCGTCCTGGTGCCGGGTGCGGGAGTACGCCAGCGCATGCCACCCGTCCATGACCTGCAGGCCGGGCGCGAAGTACAGCTCGACCTCGGTCACGCCATCCGGATCGGGGTAGGCCGGGTCGTACACCTCGAACGGAACGTCGACGGTGATCCCGCCGATGGCGTCGACGAGCCGCAGAAAGCCGTTCATGTCCACGACGGCGATTCCGTCGAGCTCGACGTCGGCGAGGGTCTCGATCGCTCCTTCCAGCGCCACGAAGCCACGGGTCTCCCCGCCCGGGAAGAGGTCGGGGTTCTGGTTGGCGAAGACGTAGAGCGCGTTGATCGGCTCGGTCAGGCATCGACACTCGAAGGCCGATGCCGCCGGTTCGGGCAGCGGCACGTTGGTGGTGTAACGCGGGATCGAGAAGGCCGCCACCCGGCCCGAGTCGATCTCGACCGAGACGAGGATGATGGCGTCGGCACGCATGCTCCATCGGCCCGGACCAGCGTCGGAGCCGATGAAGAGGACGTTGAGCCGACCGTCAGCCGCCCAGTCCGGCTCGGGCGTCGGGGTCGGCGTGGCCACGGCTGTGGGCGTCGGTGCCAGCGTCGGCGTCCCCGTCGGATCGGCGTCGTCGGTCGCGTCCGGCGGTGGCTCCTCCGTCTGGCCGGGCACCAGTCCCGGATCGCCGGCACCCCGCGGCCCATCGGGCGCGAACACCGCGGTCAGGGTCTCGTGCGCGCTCCAGCCGACGTACGCGACCCACCCGTGCATCGCGACGGTGGCGACGAGTGCCGCCGTCAGCACGCCGGCGGAGAGAACGCGCGTCGGCCATGCCCGCGAGGCTCCGCGCCGCGTCCGCGCGACGGCGTAGGCATCGAGGATGGCCCACAGGCGGTAGA
>DATLGA010000130.1:0-23097 GCA_035540715.1 Candidatus Limnocylindrales bacterium
GATCGACGGTCGGCCGGGGCGTCGGGTCCGGTGTCGGCTCCGGCGTGGCGGTCGGCTCCTCGGCCTGGCCGCCGGGCGTTCCGATGATGACCTCGATCGGGTTGGCCACCCCCGGGTCACCGTCGGAGCGATCGCCGATCAGCCAGGCACCGACGAAGGCGACCGCACCGAGCAGCAGCACCGCCGAGAGCGCAGCGCGCCACGGCGGGCTGCCACGTCGCCGCGGCGACGTGGTCGCTGCCGCATTGGCCGGCTCGACGGACCGCGAGGCCGCCGGTTGCGCGGACGCCGGAGCCGCGACGGCCGCCGGAGCCGCTGTCGCGTCGAGCCAGCGCTCGAGCGCCGCCCGCATGTGCTTCGCCGAGCGGTACCGCGCCGAGGGCTCGACCGCCATCGCTCGCATCACGATCGCCGCGAGTGCCGCAGGCACCTCGGGGTTGGCGTGGCGGGGATCGGGGACCGCCTGGCGGAGACGCGCGGTGGCCACGGCGTACGGGCTGTCGCCGCTGAACGGACGTGCGCCGGTGAGAAGCTCGTAGAGCACGACGCCGAGCCCGTAGATGTCGCTCGCCGGACTCGCACGTTCGCCGCGCGCCTGTTCGGGACTGAAGTACTCGACCGAGCCGAGCATGGCCCCGGTTCGGGTCAGGCTCTCCTCGCCGGTGGCCCGGGCGATTCCGAAGTCCGCGACGCGCGCCCGGCCGTCGGCGCCGAGCAGGATGTTGCCGGGCTTCACGTCGCGATGGACGAGACCAGCGCGATGCGCCGCCTCGAGGGCGGCCGCCACGTCGCTCGCGATCCGGGCGGCCCGCTGCGGGGCCATCGGGCCGTGGCGCACCGCAGCGGCGAGGTCACCGCCCGGCACGAGCTCCATGACGATGTACGGCATGCCCTCTTCGGTGCCGACGTCGTACACGGCGACGAGCCCCGGATGGGTCACCGAGGCGGCCCGGCGGGCCTCCGCCTCGAAGCGCTGGACGAACTGCGGGTCCTCGCCGAGATCCGGGCGCATCAGCTTGATGGCGACGGGCCGATCGAGCTGCTCGTCGCTCCCGCGGTACACGGTGGCCATCCCGCCGCGGGCGATCGGCTCGCCGATGCGGTAGCGATCCCCCAGCCGGGACGGCGCCTGGGTCATCGTGGGCACGGGTCATGCGCAGGCATCGCGGCCCGGTCAGAAGCATGCGCCGTACCACGCTCGCACCATCTCGCGCCCGGCACCCGCGGCACCGGCTCGCGAGCTTGGCTCAGGCGGCGACGTCGAGACGAGGCGGCTTCATCGGTCTCGGTCGGCTGGATCGGCCGGGACGCGCACCGGCGCGGGAGTCCCGCCGACCGGGACGGCCCCGGGCACGAGGTGCTCGGAGCTGCGCAGCCAGCGCAGGGGGACGAGCGCGACGACAAGGAGGAGCGCCGAGGCGTACAGCAGGCCGTCGATACCCTGCCATTGCGCGGCCCCTCCGCCCAGGAGCGAACCGCTGATCTGGCCGAGCGCCAGGAAGACGGAGTACAGGCCCATGATCGCGCCCCGATCCTCGGGATGGCCTTCACTGATGTCCGCCAGCATCCCGAGCGCGGCCGGCGTGGCCCCGGCGAGGACGAAGAGCCCGCCCGCTGCCACGAGCAGCAGCGCGACCTGGATGACGGCCACCTGCTCGGCGGTGTGGTTGAGGCCGTAGATGGCGGCGATCATGGCCAGTCCGCCCACGATGCCGATGCCCATGATCGTCGTCCGCCGATAGCGCCGGAACCGGTTTCCCCAATAGAACAGGCCCGCGAAGAAGATCAGCAGCGCCGTGCCGAGGCCGATGCTGATCTGGGCGGGGGAGTAGCCTCCCATCAGGCGCTGGTTCTCGAAGCCGGGCAGCGGCTCGCTCGCGAGCTGGAAGATCGACTGGCTCGTCCACGCGCCGATGAACGCGTTCACGGCGATCCAGGTCGGGGCGAGGAGCCAGACCGATGCGCTCGCGAGCAGCTTGCGGTATCGCGCGAAGTCGAACCGATGCGCCGCGGCCCCCGCGCCGCTCGCCGCGAGCTCGTCCGGCGTGGGCGTGTCGACGCCGGCCGAGCGCGTCGTCGTGACCCCGTAGCGGTAGATCGCGAAGCTGACCATGTAGAACGCCGCGTTCAGGAAGAAGGCGTTGCGACCGAGCAGCTCCCACAGGCCACCGGCCGCCACCAGCCCGATGCCGAGGCCGGCCAGCGTCGCGGCCTCGAACCGCGCCACGACGCGCCCGCGCAGGCCCTCGTCGTGCGAGGTCGCGCTGGCGATGTAGCCGAGGATCGAGGGAATGCTCGCCGCCGCCGCCGCGCCCTCGAGCCATCGCGTGATGCCGAGCAGGAACAGGTCGGTCGTGAGCGCGGTCATCACCACCGCGACGGCGCCGAAGATCGGCCCGTACTGCATGACCGCACGCGAGCCGAGACGGTCCGAGAGGATGCCGAACAGCGGCGAGAGGACGAGCTCGGCGATGTAGAACGTCGCCGTCAGGAAGGCGACCTCCAGGGCGCTGACGCGCGCATCGGCGCCATACGCCTCGAGGCCCGCGAGGTAGTAGACGAGCAGCCCGGTGGTGAGCCCGGTGCTGAAGCGCAGCGTGAACGTTCCGACGAGGACGGCGACGATCGAGCGGGTCATCGCTCGCCTCGTGCGTTGCTCGGAAGGGCCGCCCCCAGGACGAGGACGGCCAGGCACGCGACGAGGACCGCGAGGCGACGGCTCATGGAGCTCTCAGTATGCCGCACGGCAGGGGCGCGATTCGGGAGGCGTCCATGCTCGGGGTAGCCGTCCCGTGGACGCGTCGGGGTGCAGAAACGCCCGCCCCGAGGGGCGGGCGCTTCTACCCAGTGGAGGGAGCCGATCAGGCGCCGGTCGCGCCACCGTTCGCGTACGCCGGCAGGTTGAATGCCTCTTCGAGCGCCTCGAGGGGCCGGAACCCGACCGCCGCCTTGGGGGCCTCGCCCGGCGCGAAGAGCGCCACGGTCGGGATGCTCATGATCCCGTACCGCATGGCGGTCTGCGGGTTCGCGTCGACGTCGAGCTTGCGAACCTCGACGTTGCCGGCGTACTTCGCGGCGAGCTTCTCGATCTCGGGGGCAACCATGCGGCACGGGCCGCACCACTCGGCCCAGAAGTCGACGACCACCGGCTTGTCGCTCTGGAGCACCTCGCTCTCGAAGGTGGCGTCGGTGACCTCTTGCACGTTCGAAGACATCGGAATCCTTTCGTTTCGCGTCGGCGTCAGCCGGCGACCTGCTGCAGCAATCGGTAGGCATCGAGGACGCGACCGTCGACGAGCCGATAGTAGACCGTGCTGCCCTCACGGCGGCTGACCACGAGCCCGGCCGAGCGAAGCACCGACAGGTGCTGGCTCATGTTCGGGACCTGGCACCCGATGCCGCGCGACAGCTCGCTCACGCTCCGCTCTCCGCCTCCGAGCATCTCGACCACGCAGAGCCGCTTCGGGTCCGCAAGGGCGCGTGCGATCGCGGCCGCGTGGGTGCGGGTCGCGTCGGAGGTCGTGAGGACACCGGTCATGGCCGACATCATCTCACTGCTTGCGCAAGCGCGCAACTCCACGGTCTCCTGCGGCTGGTCTTCAGCCGTCAGCCGCCACCGTTCGGTGGACGCCGGTGGCTTCGGCCGCACGGTTCGGCAGCTCGGTGGCGCGCGCCGCGACGAGCCGGGTCACGCCGGCCGCGACGAACAGGATCGCGAAGGCCGGGAAGCCGCCCAGGAGCATGATCCCCGAGGCCACGGCGACCCCACCCGAGTACGCCCCGACGTTCCTGACCACGAAGTGGCTCTGGAACGCGAGCACGTTCGGCCCGGTCGCGAGCCGCATCAGCCGCTCGTTCGCCGAGAGCTGTCCGGCGGTGTCACCGGCGGCGAGGAGGATCGCCACCACGACGAGGACGAGCGGCGCAACCGGGTTGCCCGGATGAGCCGCGAGGCCGAGGAACAGCGCACCACCGCGCAGGAGGAAGGACCGGCGAAGCAGGCGGGACGACGACCCGCCACGCAGGTGCGAGCTGACGTACAGCGACGCGATCACGAGCGTGCCGGAGCTCACGGCGCTGATGGCGATCGCGAAGCCCGCGCCGGTGCCGAGCACGCTCATCGCGTAGACCGACAGGAACGGCGACAGGCCCGCCGACAGCAGGGCCAACGTCATGACGTTGCCATGCCGGCGCAGCCGGGCATTGGAGTCGGACGCCCAGGCCGTCCGGCGTGGGACGCGGATGCGGCCCGGTGGCGGGAGCCGCCGCAGGATGACCACGGGCACGATGCCCGCCGCGCCCGAGACGAGCAACGGGAGGCAGTACGCCCAGAAGCCCACGGCATCCGTCATGGCGTCGATGGTCAGGGCCAGCGGCAGCAGCACGACGGAGCCGATGCCGAGCGTAACGGCCTGAAGCCTCGGAGCGATGAGCCGTCGCTCGGCGTCCGGGAGGATGATCTGGTACCACGACTGCTGCAGGCTGAACGAGATCGAGCCGAGCGCGCCGAGGAGTCCGCTGATGAGCCCGACGAGGGTGATCGCGGCCCAGGCCGGAAGCCACCCGACGGCGGCCAGCCCGACCACGGCCGCGAGCAGGAAGCCGCGTGGCTCGCCCACGGTGGCGAAGAGGATCACGAGGCCGCGGAGGTTTCCATCCGTCCGGTCGAGCATGGACGGCAGCCATCGCTGCGCCATCGTGCCGGCCGCCGGCAGGACCGCCAGGAAGGTGGCGAGGGCCGGATGGGCGCCGAGCGCGAGCAGGAGCGGGATGGCGATCGCGGGGCCGGTCAGCGAGCCGATGAAGCCCTGCGCGACCGACAGGACCCGGAAGGATCGATACTGGCGCGCGCCGAAGGCACGCCAGTCGGAGACGGCGGAAGAGAGTCTGGGAGTGGGACGTGCGCGCACGGGAGCTGAAACACCTTGTCCGGGATCGCGCGTACTCCCGCCGGGCCCACCCCGGCGGACATCGGCGCAGGGCGTCCCGGCCGTGCGTCCGACGTCGATCAGCCTAGCGCATCGCGACAGTTGAGTTGTCGCGACGGGCGCTCAGGATCGGGCCATGAATGTTCTTCTCGATTGCGCCTGGTGCGGCGACGAGGTCGTCTTCACGGTCGACGAGGCCGATGACGAGCTCGTGTGCAGCGCCTGCAGCACCCGGACCGTGTTCGCGCCGGACCCGCAGACGACCTTCGCGCTGCTGTACGAGACGCCCCGGGCCGCCTGACGGCCGCCCGGGGGGACTGCAGAGACGACCTAGTCCTCGCGGATCTCGATCGCCTCGATGCGGTCGCCGGGCTCCCGATCCCGCTGCGGATCGCGCTCGCGGAGCGACCGCAGCACGTCCATGCCCTCGATGACCTTGCCGAACACGCTGTGGCGGTCGTCGAGGTGCGGCGTCGGGCCGTGGGTGATGAAGAACTGGCTCCCATTCGTGCCCGGCCCGGCGTTGGCCATGGACAGCACTCCGGCGGAGTCGTGTCGCAGCGTCGGGTCGAACTCGTCGCCGAACTGGTAGCCGGGCCCGCCGGTGCCGGTTCCGGTGGGATCGCCGCCCTGGGCCATGAACCCGTTGATGACCCGATGGAAGGTCGTGCCGTCGTAGAACCCGGCGCGCGCGAGATTGACGAAGTTCTCGACGGTCAGCGGAGCGCGATCGGCGTAGAGCTCGGCGACGATGTCGCCCTTCTCGGTCTTGAACCGGGCGGTATACGTCTTCGAGGTGTCGAGCGCGCCGGACGGCGGCGCGAGTCGATCGTTCATGGGGTCTCCTTGGGGACGGATGCGAGACCGATGCTACCGGAGCGAGTCCGCGCTGGTAGCCTCGATCGCATGACACGCACGATCTTCTCCGGCGCCACGATCATCGACGGCAGCGGCGCCGATCCCGCGGAGGCCGACCTCGTCGTCGAGGACGGCCGCATCGTCGAGATCGGCCGAGGGCTCGACGGCGAGGAGGCTGTCGAGCTCGACGGGATGACGCTCCTTCCCGGCCTGTTCGATTGCCACACGCACGTGGTGGTGAGCAGCGTCGACACGATGCAGCTGCTGCAGATGCCGTTCAGCTATCGCTTCTTCCTGGCGGCCCGGAACCTCGAGGCCACCGTGGCGGCCGGCATCACGACCGTGCGCGACGCCGGTGGCGCCGATCTCGGCGTGAAGCAGGCGGTCGAGGACGGGCTCGTGAACGGCCCGCGCATGCACGTCAGCCTCAGCATGCTGAGCCAGACCGGCGGGCATGGCGACGGCTGGATGCCGTGCGGCGCGACCGTGGACGCGCTGCTCGTGCACCACCCCGGCGTGCCCGAGACGATCGTCGACGGGGTCGACGAGATGCGCCGCAAGGTTCGCGAGCTCGTGCGCATGGGAGCCGACGTCATCAAGGTCGCCACCTCCGGCGGCGTCCTCTCACCGCGCGACAAGCCGACGCATGCCCACTTTCGGCCCGAGGAGCTCGCCGTGCTCGTCGAGGAGGCGACGGCCGCCGGGATCTTCGTCATGGCGCACGCTCAAGCGGCCCCGGGCATCAAGAACGCCATTCGTGCGGGGATCCGGTCGATCGACCACGGTATCTACCTCGACGACGAGGCGATCGAGCTCATGCTCGAGCGCGGCACCTGGCTGGTGCCCACGCTCGTGGCCCCGCGCGGCGTCATCGACGCCGCCGACGCCGGCGCCTCGATCCCGGAGGCATCCGTCGCGAAGGCGCGCGAGGTCGTCGAGATCCACCGCGAGTCGTTCGCCAGGGCGGTCGCCGCCGGCGTGAAGGTCGCGATGGGCACCGATTCCGGCGTGACGCCCCACGGCGAGAACCTTCGCGAGCTGGGCCTCATGGTCGAGGGCGGCATGTCGCCGATGGACGCTCTCGTGGCCACCACGCGCTCGGCGGCCGAGCTCATGGGACTCGAGTCCGAGCTGGGCACCCTGGAGCCGGGCAAGCGTGCCGATCTCGTGGTCGTCCGTGGCGACGCGCTCGACGTGGCGACGCTGGGCGACCGCATCGAGGCGGTCTACCGGGACGGCCTGCGCGTCGCCTGACGCTCAGTGCTCGAGGTCGATGACGAGCCGCGGCGGGTCGTCCAGCGTGAAGAGGTTCACACACGCCTCGCCGTTCAGGCCGATGTACCAGGTGCTCTGTCGCTCGAAGTCCCCACCCTCCGCGAGGTGCCGAAGCATCGGGTAGTCCCGCTCGAAGTCGGTCGGTCCGTCGTAGCTGCTCGTTCCGTCGTCAGTCTGCTTCGTCCCGCCGCGCATGACGAGGGCCAGGAACGAGCTCCCGCCGATCTCGACCTCGAACCCCGACCCGTCCTCGAAGAACGGCGGCTCGTCGCGCGCCAGGGTCGCCTCGGGGATGCCCTGGGCGAACTCCAGCACGACCCGATCGTGGCCGGGATGTTCGGCGACGCGCACGTCGGTGACGTTGGCGATCGCGACCGTCGGTTCCGTCACGATCGGCAGGTCGCAGGTGAAGTCGGCGGAGCCTCGAGGCGGCTCGGAAGCGGCAGCCCCCGTGGGCGCGGGCTCCGCGGTGGCGTCGTCCGTCGCCGTCGCGGCGGCCGCGGTGGGTTCGACCGTCCGTGCGGCTGGATCGGCCTGGCAGGCACCGAGGAGCAGGATGGCGATCCCGGTGATCACGAGGCGAGGGAAGGGGGTCACGGTGCTCGGTCTCCTCGACGTCGGTTGGATGGTGGCGGGCCCTCGACGCGGGAGGGCCCCGCAGCGTTACGACCTCCCCTAGACTCGGATCGGCAATGACCGACTCGAGCGAGACCTACTCCCCCGGCCTGAAGGGGGTCGTCGCCGGCGAGACCGCCCTGGCCATGATCGACGGCGAGCGGGGCATCCTGCGCTATCGGGGCTATCCGATCGGCGAGCTGGTGGAGCGGGGCACGTACGCCCAGGTCGCCGAGCTGCTCTGGACCGGCGAGTGGCCGGCCGACGCGCAGCTGGCGTGTGCGCCGCTGCCGCCCGAGGTGCTCGAGGTTCTTCGGCGCCTCCCGTCGAGCGCCGGGGCCATGGACGCGCTGCGGACCGCCGTGTCGGCCTGGGGCGCCGTGGAGGGCGGGCGCTGGCCACCGACCGCCGACCAGGCTCGCGCGCTGACGGCGGTGGCGCCGTCGGCGCTGGCAGCGTTCGCCCGCCTTCGGAACGGGAACGAGCCGATCGAGCCCGACCCCGATCTCGGGCTTGCCGCCGGGTTCCTCTACCAGCTCCGCGGCGAGATGCCGGACGAGGCGAGCACCCGAGCGCTCGACGCGTACTTCGTCGTCGGCGCCGAGCATGGATTCAACGCCTCGACCTTCACCGCGCGGGTCATCACCAGCACGCATTCGGACCTCGCTTCGGCGGTGGCCGGGGCGATCGGCGCGCTGAAGGGCCCGTGGCACGGCGGGGCGCCGTCGGAGGTGGTCGACCAGCTCCACGAGATCGGCTCGATCGACCAGGCCGAGGCCTGGATCCGAGCCACGCTCGAGCGCGGGGAGCGACTCATGGGATTCGGACACCGGGTCTACCGCGCGTACGATCCGCGCGCCGCCGCGCTCCGCACCGTCGCCGAGGGCCTGACGGGAGTCGCGGACTGGCTCGCCAAGGCCGTCGCGGTCGAGGAGGTCGCACTCCGTGTCCTGGCGGAGTTCAAGCCGGACTACCCGATCAAGACGAACGTCGAGTATTACGCCGCGGCCGTGCTCCAGGGCGTCGGCCTGCCGCCGGACCTCTTTCCGGCGACCTTCGCCCTCGCTCGCCACGCCGGATGGACGGCGCACTGCCTGGAGCAGGCGGAGGCGAACGTCCTCATCCGCCCGGCGGTCCGCTACGTCGGTGCGGACGAACGGCACCTCCCCGCCTAGGCCAGCCGCTCCTCGAGGAGGCGCCGCTCGGCGGGGTTGTCGGTCAGCTCGAGCGCGCGCCGATCGTCGGCCGCCGCCTCGGCGTCACGTCCCAGCCGCCGCAGCATGGCGGCGCGCGCCGCGTAGAGCAGGTGATAGCGCGGCAGCCGATCCGCCAGGGCCTCGATCGCCTCGAGGCCGGCCGCGGGACCGTCTCGTTCGGCCACGGCGACGGCACGGTTGAGCAGGACGACCGGCGTCGGCTCGAGCCGGGCGAGCTGGTCGTACAGGGCGACGATGCCCTCCCACGGGGTCTCCTCGGTGGACGGCGCGAGAGCGTGGGCCGCCACGATCGCTGCCTGCAGCTGGTAGGGCCCAGGCCGATGCATGCGCTCGGCGCGATGCAGGAGCCGGACGGCGCCGGCGATGGCGGGGTGATGCCAGCGAGCGCGATCCTGGTCGCGCAACAGCACGAGCGAGCCATCGGGTCCGAACCGAGCGTCGGCTCGGGCGAGGTG
Source organism: Candidatus Limnocylindrales bacterium (assembly GCA_035540715.1). GTDB lineage: Bacteria > Chloroflexota > Limnocylindria > QHBO01 > QHBO01 > JACDBZ01. Next base: position 9,349 of record DATLGA010000130.1, read on the forward strand.
AAGGCGCATGAGCGCCAGGAGCCCGATGGCCTCGGCCTCGTCGGGCATGAGACGCACGAGCAGCGAGGTCAGCCACTCGGCGTCACGCGCCAGCTGGCGGCGTTCCGCGACGGTCCCCGTGCTCGCGAGGTATCCCTCGTTGAAGACGAGATAGAGGACCCGAAGCACCTCCGCGAGCCGTCCGGGCAGCTCGGCCGCCTCGGGGACGCGATACGGGATGCCGGCATCGCGGATCTTGCGCTTGGCGCGCACGAGCCGCTGGGCGATGGTCGCCTCCGGGACGAGGAACGCCTTTGCGATGGCCGGAGTCTCGAGGCCGGCCACCGTCCGGAGCGTGAGCGCGATCTGCGCCTCCCGGCTCAGCGCCGGGTGGCAGCAGGTGAACAGCAAGGGGAGGCGCTCGTCGGTGTGCATCGGTCCACCCGTCGGGGAAGGACGTGCGAGTGCCGTGGCCTCGCGCGTGAGCAGCTCCATGCGCTCGCGGTAGCGCGCCCGTCGCCTCAGCACGTCGACCGCGCGCCGCCGGGCTGCCGTCATCAGCCACGCCGCCGGGTTGGCCGGGAGGCCGTCGCGCGGCCAGTGCTCGATCGCGCTCACGGCCGCGTCCTGCACGAGCTCCTCGGCCAGCTCCCAGTCGCCCAGGAGGCGCACGAGCGCGCCGGTCAGCCGGCCGCGCTCGTCCCGCAACACCTCCGTCAGTCGCTCGTCGACCGCCGTTCGGTCAGTCACGGCGGACGATCGGGCGAATCTCGAGCGTGATCGGCGCGGGCCAGCCGGAGGCGACGGAGAGAGCCTCGTCGAGGTCGGCCACCTCGAGGATGGCGTACCCGCCGACCATCTCCTTCGCCTCGACGAACGGGCCGTCGGTCACCGTGGCCTGGAGCGCCTCGTCGATGCGTACGGTCGTGGCGGTCGACGAGGGCTCGAGCTCGTGGCCCCCGACGATGCGTCCCGCTGCGGCGTGCTCCTCCCACCAGGCTTCGATCCGCTGGTAGACCTTCCGCTCCTCCTCGGGCGACTGCTCCGCCTCGCCGTCCTCCGGACCGGCGATCAGCATCATGTACTTCACGACATCCTCCTTCGTCCTGGCTGTGTGTGCCGGTTGACATCGAGAAGACGAACGGCGCCGCCGCGAATCGACACCGGTACCGATTCTGCACGTATGGTCACCATGGATGAGGAGCGATCTGCCGCCGATCGCCTGGACGGCATCGAAGGGGCCGATGACGGTGCGCTGGGCACGAGCCAGCCGCCGGAGACGGCGCCACCGGGCGCCCGCGTCCCCGACGAGGAGCACCTCGTTCCCGGGGCCACCTTCGACGAACGGCGACGCGGCGACGAAGCGAAGCCCTGGGCCACGACGCTCGCCTTCGAGAGCGACCAGGCCGGTGTCGGCAATGATCCGCCCGACGCGCAGGAGCCGCTCTATCCGACGACCGACGACGATCCGCAATAACGGCACAATGGGGCGGTGAGCCCCCCGAGCACACGGTCGCCGTCCGCCGCGGCCGTCGTCGCCGCGCTCCTGATCGTGTACGTGGTCTGGGGATCAACGTACTTCGCGATCGCGGTGATGATCGAGACGATGCCGCCGCTGCTGTCGGCCGGCGCGCGGTACGGAACGGCGGGGCTTCTCATGCTCGGCGTGCTCCTCGCCCATGCGCGGCTGCGGCCGCGGGGTGCCGGCCTCGAGCGGCCGACCCTTCGGCAGTGGCGGTCGGCGGCGATCGTCGGAACGCTCCTGCTCCTCGGCGGCAACGGCGGCGTCGTGCTGGCCGAGCTGTCCATTCCGTCGGGCATGGCGGCGGTGCTCGTGGCCACCGTCCCGATCTGGCTCGCGGTGTTCGATGCGGTCGTCTCCCGTCGGCGGCCGAGCGGACTGGTCGTCGGCGGCCTCGTGGCGGGGATCCTCGGCGTGGCCGTCCTGCTGGTGCCCGTCGAGGGGATCGAGCAGCTCGATCCGATCGGAGTGGCGCTCGTGGTCGGCGCGGCCATCTCGTGGGCGCTCGGGTCGATGGTCGCGCGTCACGCCGACCTGCCCCGCTCCGGACTGCAGGGCACCGGCATGGAGATGCTGCTCGGCGGCGGTGCACTGATCCTTGCGGGCCTGGTGCTCGGCGAGGTCGGGCGCACCGACATCGCCGCATTCTCGATCGAGTCGATCGTCGCCGTGGTCTACCTCGTCGTCTTCGGCTCGATCATCGCCTTCACCGCCTACACCTGGCTGCTCGCGAACGTGTCGGTGGCCGTCGTCGGCACGTACGCCTACGTCAACCCGATCGTCGCCGTGGGGCTGGGCGCGATCTTCCTGAGCGAGCCGATCACCGTCCGATCCGTCGCGGCGACCGTCATCGTCATCGGCGCCGTGGTCGCCATGGTCAGCGGCCGGCCCCGTATCCCGGAGGAGCAGGGGCCCGGTCCGGAGGCCGCCGCGCTCGAAGCGCGCGCGGATGGCATTGATCGTGCCGACCTCGAGCGGCCATGAGCGAGGCGAGGAACGCGGCCGAGCACCGTCCGGTCGTGACCTGTGAGCCGCAGGACGGCGGCTGGCGCTGCACCGTGGTGATCGGCGAGGACGCCGGGGCGACGCGTCACGAGGTGACCGTGGACCGCGAGACGCTCGAGGACCTCGCGCCGTCGGCCACGCCCGAGGTGCTCGTGGCCGAGTCCTTCGCGATCCTGCTCGAGCGCGAGCCGCGCGAGAGCATCATGCGGCGGTTCGAGCTGCCGATCATCGGCCGCTTCTTCGGCGACTACCCCGACGAGATCCGCCGACGCCTGGCGTCCTGAGCTCGGCGCCTAGGGCGCCCCGTCGTCTGCGGTGGACGGCTCGGTCGGCTCGACGTCGACCGTGGCGCGCCGCCGTGCTCGCGGCAGGAAGGCGCGGACGTTGTCCGGCAGGTTCTCCAGGAAGCCGACGACGTTGAACCGACCGGGGGCGTCCAGGTACACGACCGAGGGAACCAACAACGCCTGCACATCGAGCGAATCGCGGAAGAAGGTCGCCACGGCGCGGGCGATCCGGGCGTCGAGCCAGCACCCGGGAGCGTCGTCGCGCCCGATGAGGCGCAGGACTCGCGCGTCGCGCAGGTCGACTGATCGCTCGATCCGCACGCCGAGCTCGTAGACGGCCCGACGGGCGGGCTGCAGCGTCCCGCCGCGATCCACCGCCAGGTGCCGTGCGAACTCGCCGATGGCGACCGCCGGGTCCGACGCGAGGTAGAGGGTCGGCTGACCCTCCCAGTGCCACCGGCCGCTCGTGCGCCGATGGGCGTACCGAAGGTCCCGGACGTCGTACCCGCGGTCGGCGGGGATGTGGCGGTACGCCGTCCCGGCCCACGGTTGAATGTGGTCGACCAGTCGTGCCAACTAGTAGCCGCCGCCCTCGTAGTCGGCTGCCAGGACGGCGAGCACACGGTCGGCCTCGCCGCGCTCGATCAGCTGGAGCGGGGTCAGACCGCCGAGATCGGCGAGGGGGGCGCTCATGAAGTCGCCGAGCCGCTCGGCGGTATACACGGTGGCCCCCAGCTCCGCGATCTCGCGCAGCTGCGCCATCCGCTCGCGGGTCTCGTCGCGCGCGGGGCGGGTCGGCCGCGCCTCCCATCGCTCGACCGTCTTGGCGCTGACGCCGATGAGCCGCGCCAGGCGCTCGCGCGACAGGCGAAACGCCTGGCGCAGATCGCGGGGCTGGATCGGCGCGACGTTGATCGTCATGGCGTGTCTCGACATATGTCAGGACATCGTACGCCCTCGCTCGTCAGGGTTCAACGGGCGCAACGACGGGGAGCCCCGAGGCCTCGTAGATCCGGTTCAACACCCACATGCCATCGGTCTCGGGGTCGGTGAGGTTCGTCTGCGCCTGCTCGAGCATGATGTACGGGTGCATGCGGGCCTGCGCCAGCTCGGTGCCGCGGAACGCGAGCTCGACGATGACTCCCTCCTGGGTCTGCTGGCTCCAGCTCTGCCCGAACAGGAAGTTGCCGTGGCTCATGATCGTGAAGCCGGTGCGGCCGTCGCCGAGATCGGTGAAGTCGATCGGCCCGGACCAGTGGGTCCCGTGCCCGAGGATGTGATCGCAGCCCGCCTCGAAGAAGATTCGCTGCTGCTCTCGGATGCTCGGATACCACACGTCGTGGTACTCCAGGCCGCCCCACCACTGCGGCAGGCAGAAGACGAGGTCGGACCGATCACGCGCGCGGCCGACTCCCTCGCGCATCTGGGCTTCCCGCAGCCAGGCCACGCCGGGCTGGCCAGGTCCGGCCTCGATCGATCCGGGGATCTCGTTGAACCCGACGAAGCCGAACCGCATGCCGTCGACGTCGAGGACGGCCGGCTCGAGGGCCTCGTCGAGGTCCCGACCGGCGCCGGTGCGCGCGATGCCTGCCTCATCGAACTTGTCGAGCGTCTCGAGGAAGCCGGACGTCCCCGCGTCGAACAGGTGGTTGGCGGCCAGCGTGGCAACGTCGACGCCATAGTCGTCGCGGAGGTGGTCCAGCACGCGAGGATCGATCGTGAAGATGACGCCCTCGTTGACCCGCCAGTTGTCGACGACCGGGCACTCGAAGTCGTTGACCGTGATGTCCGCCCCGCTGACGAGCTCTGCGACGGCGCCCTCGTTGCCCGTCGGGACGGCATCGACGATGTTGAAGCCATGGCCCACCTGCCCTGGCGCCACCGGGTTCGGATAGACCGCGGTGTACTCGGCCGTACCGCCGCCGAAGACCCACTCCCAGCCACGTCCGAGGGTGATGGCCGCGTGCGCCACGCCCCGGTCCGGGCACGAGTCGCCGAGGCTGATGAGGGTCCGGATCTCGCCGGCGTCGTGCGGTTCCAGATCCTGGCCGCGTCCGTTCAATGGATAGTCCAGGCCTCGCGCCGCCGGGCCGCCGAAGATGTCGGCACCATCGATGGGCAGGACCTTGACCTGGGGAACGACGTGCGACGGCGGCAGGAGCGCCAGCCGCTCCGGCTCGGATTCGATCCGCGCGACGATATTCTCCAGCGGGACGCACTCGCCGTCTCCCTCCAGGGCCAGGCTCAGGTCGGTGATCTCGCACGGCACGAGCACGTTGCCCGTGCCGAGCTCCTCGAGCGTGATCGATGCCTTCGAGTTCGTGTATCCGGTGACGACCGCGAGCGGGACCTCGACGTCGGGGACCGGCGTGGGGGTCGGTGACGGGGTGGTCGCCTCGGTTGGTTCGGCCGGCGTGGCCGCTGTGCCATCCGGTGCCGGCGTCGGCTCGTCGGGCGATGCATCCTCGCCGCACGCGGCCAGGACGAGAGCGAGCACGATGGCCGGGACGGCCCAGCGCATCCTTCCGAACCTGGTGACAGTCGAGGGCAGCCGCTGCATCGGCATGATGGTAGGGCATGCTGCCGCGAGGCCTCCATCGATCGGGTGTCATCGGTCCGTCGGCGCTATCATCGACGGCCCATGACGCCTGAGCCTCCTTCGACCGCTCTCGACTTCGGTTCCGGCACGTCCGATGACCACCGCGACGGGATTCGGTGGGTCGACTACCGGAACATCAGCTGGAATCCCGTCTTCTGCAAGCGCTGCGACATCTGCGTCGAGATCTGCCCGAAGAACACCCTCGTCCTTCGCAACGACGCGATCATCGAGGAGGAGAACTGCATCCTCTGCGGGCTCTGCGAGCGCTACTGCCCGGACCTGGCGATCGAGATGATCCCCGAGGCGGTGGAAGCCCACGCGGCGAAGGGGAAGGAGGGGCCGGGGGGATGACCCGAAAGCTGACGCAGGGCAACGAGGCGGTCTTCCGTGGCGCCATCGCCGCCGGGGCCAGCTACTACGCCGGCTACCCCATCAGCCCCTCGACCGAGATCCTCAACATCGCGTCGGGATACGCCGCCGAGCACCCCGAGCTCCGGTTCCTGCAGGCCGAGGACGAGATCGCATCGGCAAACGCGATCATCGGCGCCTCATTGGCGGGGGCGAAGTCGTTCACGGCCACCTCCGGTCCGGGCTTCAGCTTGATGCAGGAGGCGGTGGGCTACGCCCAGAAGGTCGGCGTGCCCTGCGTCTTCGTCAACGTCATGCGCGTCGGTCCCGCGACCGGCATGCCGACGATGCCCGGCCAGGGCGACATCATGCAGGTGAAGTGGGGCAGCACCGGCGACTACACCCCCATCGCCTTCTACCCGAACGGTGTCGCCGAGGCCTTCCGCATCACCGTCGAGGCGTTCAACGCCGCCGAGGAATCCCGCTCCCCGGTCGTGCTGCTGTCCGACACCTTCGTCGCGCACCTCAACGAGGTGGTCGACCTCGAGGAGATCGCCGGCGAGGTGCGTGTCGTCGACCGGGAGATCGCGCCGCTGGGCGAGTTCACCGGCGAGCCGCGCTTCTTCGCCGGCGTGCTCATGTACGAGCACGGACCGAACGCCGGTGAGCCCGCGACCGCCGACGCCGACGAGTACCTGCGCCAGTTCTACGCCGCGAAGCACCGGCACACCGAGGTGGCGAAGCGCTACGCCTTCTACGAGCACGGCTGGAACGTCGACGCCGACGTGCTCGTCGTCTGCTACGGGATCGTGTCGCGGGTGGCCGCGCCGCTGCGCGACGAGTTCGCGCTCTTCCGCCCGATTCGGATCCACCCCGTCCTCGACGAGGAGTTGCGCGACGTCTGTGCCCGCTACCGTGAGGTCGTGGTGGTCGAGGCGAACGACGGCCAGTACGCCGACCTGGTGGAGCTCGCGCTCCATCGCGAGGTGAAGCGCGTCCCGCTGCTGGGTGGGCGCATCTCGCTCGAGGCCGTGCGGGAGGGGATCGACCGCGTCCTGTCGGGTGGCCCGTCCGAGCCGCCGATCCCGCCGGAGCCGGCCGAGCACCAGCCACGCTCGCCGCTGGGGGTGGGGTGATGGTCGCGAGCAGAGTATATACCGTATATACTCCGGCGCCGAGGAGGGGGATCAATGCCTGAAGCCCCGATGGCCGAGATGACCTACAAGGAGCGGCTCAAGCTCGACCTGTTCCCCACGATCTGGTGCCCCGGGTGCGGCATCGGCACGATCATGATGCAGCTGGCGATGACGCTCGACGAGATGGGCCTCGACGAGCGCAACACGATCATCGTGACCGGTATCGGCTGCACCGGCCGGATGGGTGGCTACCTGAAGCACGAGGCGGTGTACACCCTCCACGGCCGCACGCTGCCCGTGGCCGAGGCCATCAAGACCGTCAAGCCGGACATGCACGTCATCGTGGTGGCGGGCGACGGCGACACGGCCAGCATCGGCGGCAACCACCTCATTCACACGATCCGGCGCAACGCTCCGGTCACCGTGCTGTGCAACAACAACGAGATCTACGGGCTGACCGGCGGCCAGACCGGCCCGACCACCCCGACCGGCACGAAGACGCTCTCCTCGCCCGGCGGCAACCCGAACACGCCGATCAACCTGCAGGGCCTCGTGCGCTCGTCGCCGCACGCGCTGTACGCCAAGACGACGGTCTACCACCAGCTCCACATGCGCAACGTGATCCGCGAGGCGATCGAGTGGCCGGGCTTCAGCTTCGTCGACATCACGAGCCAGTGCATCGAGAACAACGGCCGGCGCATCGGGTTTGCCAGCGCGAACGAGATGCTCACGTTCTACCGCAAGACCTACAAGCGGGCGCCGAAGGAGGCGACACAGCTCAACGCGTTCGAGATCGGGGTGGTGTATCCGATCGATCATCCGGCGCGCAACGGCCACGCCACTTCGCCGTCCGAGGGCGATGGGGGGCGTCCGGAGGCGCTGCCGACGCAGCCGGTCGGGCCGATGGCCTCGGCGACCGAGTCGCCCGGCGAAGGCGGAGCAACCGCGACCGCGTCGAAGGGACCGGCGTCGGACGACGAGAAGGCCCGCCGCCGCGCCGAGTCGCAGGAGCGCGCGAAGCTGATGGGGCAGCTGTCGCCCGAGGTGAAGATGCGCGTCGCGAAGCGCGAGCTCACGCTTCCGCAGGCTCTCGCCGACGCGGGGCTCGAGATCCCCGAGTGGCTGCGCACCGGCGCCTCCGCACCGGCTGACGCGCCGGTCGCACCCGGTGACGTCGAGCCGTCCGCGACCGGCGTCGACCCGGAGTCGGAGGCGAAGCCGGAGCTCGACGCGCAGAAGGCGGAGGCGGCCGCCGAGGCGCGCGACCTGATCGGGGGCGCGCCCGGCGCGGATACGCAGCCGGCGCGGCCGCGGACGCCGGCCGACGCGAGGCCCGCATCGGTCCAGCCTGCCTCCGATCCGAAGGAGGCGAAGCGGGCGGAGGCGCAGCGCAAGCTGGCCCTCATGCAGCGGCTGCCGTCCGAGCTCAAGCTGCGCGTCGCGAAGCGCGAGATCAGCCTCGAGGACGCCATGCGCGAGGCGGGGATCGAGCCCGAGTGAGCACGAAGATCGCGCTCGACGGGGTGGGCGGCCAGGGCGTGCGTGTCATCGCCGGCGTCATGGGCGCGCTCCTGGCTCGCATGGGCAAGGAGGTCACCGTCCTGTTCGACTACGACTCGAGCGTGCGCGGCTCGATGAGCGACGCCTTCCTCATCTTCGACGACGAGCCGATCCTCAATCCGGTCGTCGAGGAGGCGGACATCATGCTGAAGCTGGCCGACAAGGGTCACCTGCGCATCAGCGGTCGCAAGGTCGTCGCCGACCTCGGGCTGGACGTGCCCGGCGCCGAACAGATCCCGTTTGCCTCGCTCGGCAGCCAGCACTTCGGCAAGGAGCTGTTCGGCAACATGATCGCCCTCGGCCGGCTGTTGCGGCTGGCGCGGATCGAGTTCGACGAGGCCGCCATCCGCGAGTCGCTCCCGCGACGCTTCGTCGACGAGAACGTGGCCGCCATCAAATTCGGCTACGAGCTGACCGAGGACGAGATCAGGAGGCTGGCGGCGGTGGCGCCACCGTCACGCTTCCAGATGAACACCGCGGCCACCGCGAACACCCACGAGCGCACGATCAGCGCCGGCCACGGCGTGGCGGCGGGCGAGCCGATCGAGGGCTAGGCCCGCCAGCCTAGGGCTGGTCTTCGTCGATCTCGTCCTGCTCCTCGCCCGGATCGACCGCCTCGTCGCGGAGCGGCGCATCGGCGTCGTCATCCGACTCGGTGATCTCGAGCTCGGCCTCCATGCCGCGCTCGCGGTGGTCACCGATCGGGCACCAGACCGTGTACGTCCCCGGTTCGAGCTCGACGGTCAGGACCTCGGTGGCGCCCGGGCGCACCTCGAGACGAAGCGCCTCCTCCACGCCCTCGCCCTCGACGATGAAGCTGTGATCGGTGTCGCCCTCGTTCGTGATCTGGAACGAGACCTCACCGGCAGGGGCGGAGTCCGGCATGTCGATCTCGTGCTCGGTCAGCGTCACGTTGACGAAGTGGTCGCCCGGCGCCGGCGTGGCTCCGGTGGTCGTGTCGTCGGTCTCGCAGGCGGTCGCGACGAGCGCGACCAGTGCCAGCGCGGCCAGGCTGGCTCGAATCCTCATCGGTGGGTGTCCTCGTCTGGGCATGCGTTGATCTGGGCGGATCCACCGCAGGACCGTTGCCAGCCGGTAAGATCGGCCGATGGAGCGACCGAGCGGCAGCCTGGACCTGGAGTCGATCCGGCGCGCCCCGAAGGTGCTGCTCCACGACCATCTCGACGGCGGGCTGCGGCCGCGCACCGTCCTCGACCTGGCCGCCGAGGCCGGCTACGCCGAGCTGCCGACGACCGATCCGGACGAGCTCGGACGCTGGTTCACGCTGGGCGCTGATCGGAAGTCCCTCGAGCTCTACCTCGAAGGCTTCCGGCACACCCTCGCCGTCATGCAGACGCGCGACGCGATCGAGCGCGTGGCGACCGAGTGCGTCGAGGATCTGGCGGCCGATGGCGTCGTGTACGCCGAGGTTCGCATGGCGCCCGAGCTGTTGACCGATGGCGGCCTTTCGCTCGACGAGGCGGTGACCGCGATGCTCGACGGATTCCGCCGCGGTGCCGACGGGCGGCCGATCACGGTCGGACTGATCGTGACGGCCATGCGCCAGGCGGCGAAGTCGGTGGAGATCGCCGAGCTCGCGATTCGCCACCGTGACGCGGGCGTGGTCGGGTTCGACATCGCCGGTCCCGAGGCCGGCTACCCGCCGACGCGGCACCTGGACGCCTTCCACCTCATCGCTCGCGAGAACTTCCATTTCACGATCCACGCCGGCGAGGGTTTCGGTCTGCCGTCGATCTGGGAGGCGCTGCAGTGGTGTGGGGCCGAGCGGCTCGGCCACGGTGTGCGCATCGTCGACGACATCCAGGTGCGGCCGGACGGGCGCGTGGCGCTCGGCCGGCTCGCGTCCTACGTCCGAGACCGCCGCGTGCCGCTCGAGATGTGCCCGACGTCGAACGTCCATACCGGTGCCGCGCCGAGCCTCGGGGAGCACCCGATCGACCTGTTGCGGCGCCTCCGCTTCCGCGTGACCGTGAACACCGACAACCGGCTCATGAGCGGAATCAGCATGAGCTCCGAGTTCGCGACGCTGACGCGCACGTTCGGCATCGGCCTCGACGACATGGAGTGGCTGACGCTGAACGCGATGAAGTCCGCGTTCTGGCCGTTCGACGGGCGGCTCCGCATCATCAACGAGCAGATCAAACCCGGCTATGCCTCGCTGCGGGCGGCGCAGGCGGCGGCCGAGATCGCCACGATCTGACGAGTGAGCCACACCTCGGCCGGCCGGACCCACTACGCGTGGGTCGTGGTGGGCGTCACGTTCCTGGTGCTCCTCGTGACGTCCGGCATCCGCGCCGCGCCGGGTGCCCTCGTGCTGCCGTTCGAGGGCGAGTTCGGATGGGATCGCCCGAGCATCTCGCTGGCGGCGGCCGTCAGCCTCGTCACGTACGGCCTCGGCGCTCCGCTCGGCGGCTCGTTGATCGGGCGGTACGGGGTGCGCCGCATCATGCTGGCCGGCCTGGCGCTCATCGTCGTCGGCGTCGCGCCGATGCTCCTCATGCGCGAGCTCTGGCACCTGCACCTGCTGTGGGGCGTCGTGGCCGGCATCGGGACCGGCGCGGTGGCTCAGGTCCTCGGCGCGGCGATCGCGACGATCTGGTTCCGGCGGGCGCGCGGCGTCGTGCTCGGGCTGTTCGGCGCGGCCACGTCGGCCGGCCAGCTGATCTTCGTGCCCGCCATCGTCGCCCTGACCGTCGCGGTCGACTGGCGTGCCGCGATCGTGCTCATGGCGGTCGGTGCCGGCGTTCTCCTCGTGCCGGTGCTGCTCTTCATCCGCGATCGTCCCGAAGACGTCGGCGCCCGCCCGTACGGTGCCGGCCTCGACGACGACGCCTCCGCCGCTTCGTCGGCCGGCGAGCGTGCGGGCGGGACACCGCTCCGCGTCGCGATCCGGACGCGAAACTACCAGCTCCTGGCGGCCAGCTTCTTCATCTGCGGCTACACGAGCACCGGCTTGATCGGCGTCCACTTCATCCCGCACGCCGTCGAGCACGGCTTCGGGGAGGTGACGGCGGCTGGGACGCTCGGACTCATCGGGATGATGAACATCGTCGGCACGGTCGCCTCCGGATGGCTGACCGATCGGTACGACAACCGCCTGCTGCTGGCGGTGTACTACGGCCTGCGCGCGCTGTCGCTCCTGGTCCTGCCGTGGATCGTCGACGTCCCTCCGCTGCTCGTGTTCGCGGTCGTCTTCGGCCTCGACTACATCGCCACCGTGCCGCCGACCGCGAACCTGACGGCTCGCCTCTACGGGCGCGCGTCGGTCGGGACGCTGTTCGGGTGGATCTTCTTCGCGCACATGGTCGGCGCCGCCCTGGCGGCCTGGGTGGGAGGCGTGGCGCGGGAGGCGCTCGGCGACTACACGCTGGCGTTCCTGTCCGCCGGCGCGCTCGGGCTCGTCGCCGTCGGCTTCTCGCTCGGGATCCGCCGCCCCCAGCCGCTGCCGGAGCCAGGTCCCGCCTGAGCCGTTTCGCGGCGAAGGCACCCGTTGACCGGTCTCGCCCGATGGAACGGCACGAGGCCTGCTCTTCCACGCGGCATGTTCCATGACGACGGACCGCTGCTCGCCGCCGGTCGTGGCGCGCTGGCCGGCGCGATCGCGACGCTCGCGATGAGCGTGCTGATGCTCGCGGCGCGAGCGCTCCGCCTGACGCCCCAGCTGCCTCCGGCGCGGATCACGCGCGAGGCGACCGAGGCGGTTGCCGGCGAGGCGCCGGCCGACGAGGAGGAGGCGGCGCTCACGAGTGCCGTCCATGTCGGCTTCGGCGCGGCCGCGGGTGCGCTGTTCGGCGTGCTCCACCGGTCGCTCGGCCGGAGCGGCACGTGGAGCGCCGCCGCGCTCGGGGTCGCCTACGCGAGCATCGTGTACCTGGTCAGCTACCAGGGCTGGGTGCCCGCCCTGCGCATCCTGCCGCCCGCCTCGCGCGATGACCCGGGGCGCGTCTTGACGATGGTCGCCGCTCACTGGGTGTACGGCGCAACGCTCGGCGCCGTCGCCGAGCTGCTGCGGCGCCGTTAGCCGCCCGTAGGTTCAGGCCGGAGCCGGGGCCAGGAACGCGGCGAGCGACTGCTCGATGACCGATGCCTCGTTCGGACGCAGTCCCCGGAGGGGCGCCCGCATGCCGGGGCTCACGGGGACGCCGCGCAGGCCGAGGACCACCTTGGCGGCCGCGATGAACTGGCCGCTCCCCTCGAGCGCGGAACGAACCTCGCGCAGGCGGGCGGTGGCGTCGTCGCCAGGGCGGTCCAGCGCGCCGCGCACCACGTCGGGGAAGGCCGCGGAGAGGCCCGAGACCGTACCGATTGCGCCGCGCGCGAGACCGTCCGTCAGGAGCGGCTCGTTGCCGATGAGGACCGGCATCCCGAGCTCCAGGTAGGGCACGACGCGGTCGAACGGCGCCTCGCTGACCTTGAGGCCGGCCAGGTTGTCGACGGCGTCGGCGATGCGCTGGATGACCGTCACCGGCAGCGGGTAGCCCGACCGGGCGGTGAAGGCGTAGCAGAAGAACGGCAGCGGCGCCGCGGCCCGCGCCGCTGCGATGAAGTGCGCGGCCAGCGCGTCGTCGTCGAGCGCGAAGTACGGCGGGGGGATCACCGCCACCGCATCGGCCCCGATCTCACCGGCATGGGCGGCGAGCGCGCACGTGTCGGCGGTGGTCTGAGCGCCGGCATGGATGATCAGGTCTCCGCTCAGCGTGTCGCGGAAGGCCTGCCCCGTGCGTCGGCGCTCGTCGAGGGTGAGCAGAATGCCTTCGCCGGTCGTGCCGCAGGCGAAGACTCCGTCGGCGCCGTGCGACTCGAGGAACGCGACGTAGGGGCCGATCGCGTCGAGGTCGAGCGAGGTGCCGTCCGGCGTCAGCGGCGTGACGGCGGCGGTGATGAGCGGCCGATGGTCCAGGTCGAACAGTCGCATGCCGGAGATCGTAGCGCGGCCGGCACGCGATGGGGCGACCGGCGGTCGGTCCTACCGCGAATAGAACCCGACGATCTGCGCTTCGTCGACCGGGACGTCGATCTCCGCGCGCTCGGGGAGCCGCACGACGCGCCCACCGCGATCGCCATGTGGCTCGAGCCATGCCGGGGCCGGACGGCTGGAGCGGCGCTCGTCGATCACGGCCGGCAGCTGCGCCGACGCCTTCTGCTTCTCCACGAGCTGGGTCGCGTAGACGCTCGCACGGCGGCGCCGGCCGGCACGCAGGCCACCCGGGGGCGTGCCGATGCGCCGCTGCAGCGAGGCGCCCCCGGTGCCGTAGATGTCGACGCCGAACCGCCTGGAGGTCTTGTGACGGG
>DATLGA010000131.1:0-15544 GCA_035540715.1 Candidatus Limnocylindrales bacterium
GCTGGCCGTCGCGTACGCTGATGCCCTCCGCCTCGAGCGCGGCGAGCATTGGCGGCTCGACGATGTCGACGCCGACGGGCATGCCGGCGACGCCCTCGGCGCGCAGGATCTCGGCGATCTCGCGCGCGGCGCGCTTGAACAGACCGGCCTGCGGCGCGACCGCGCCGCGCAGGCCGATCATGCCGCCACGGACGTTCTCCGGCGGCAACCACGGGCAGTACAGCCGGTGGTGCTTGGCGGCCGAGCCGAAGTCCCAGAGGTGTGGCTGGCCGCCCCGGGTCAGCAGGGCGAAGCGAGTCATCTTGTCCCGCGCCCACTCGCCGATGTGGGTGCTCGTCACGTAGCGGATGTTGTTGAAGTCGAAGAGGAGAAGGGCGCCGACGTCGGAAGCGGCCAGCGCGTCACGCGCGCGACCCAGCCGATACGAGCGGAGGCGATCCGGGTTGACCCGCTCCTCCCAGTCGACGTTCATCGAGCCCGGGGAGGCCGGTGGTCTGATCGTGGTGGGTGCCGCGGACCGCGCGACGGTATCGAGGGCGCTCACTCGCTGTTCCTCCTGGAGCAAGGCGTCGATGGGCGGCTGGTGAAGTTCAATGGTAGTGCACACGTCCAGAGTTCGATCGCCGACTGCGGGCGCACGCTCTTGACGCGTCCGACACCATCATCATGGTGTTCAATGACGCTGGAATTCGCCGTGACGAGGGACTGACCCGCGAATGACGACGCATGCCGCTCGAGTGGACTGGTCCTTTGCCGACTCGCCGATGCCGTCCTCGCGCACCTGGCACGGGCTGGCGCGAAGCGTGATCGTCGGCCCCGAGCAGGGAGCGGTCCATACCGAGCTCGCCGTCGGGGCGCTGTCGCCGGGAGGGTGGCTCCAGCGGCACTTCCACTCGTTCGAGGAGGCGCTCTACGTGCTCGACGGCGAGCTCATCGTCGAGATCGACCGGCATGCTCATCGGCTCCGCTCCGGTGACTACACGCTCATGCCGGTGGGCAGCCTGCACGCGCTCGCGAATCCCGGGCCGGAGCAGGCTCGCTGGCTCTCGGTGAACACGCCGATGCGCCTCGCCCCCGACGCCGGGCGGCGAGACACGTTCTTCGTCGCCGAGCCGTTCGACCTCGAGGCCATCGCCGCCGCGGCAGCACGGCCGCCCTTCGGCGACCCGCGCCTTCGGTACGTCGGCCACTACGACGGGACGCCACCGCAGGCCGAGGCGCTCGCGCTCGGCGATGCAGCGCGCGGCCGCCGTCCGGCGGGTCGTGACACGGCGCTGGTGGTGTACAGCGGAATCAGCGTGAAGATGCTGGTCGACCGTGTCTTCGGCGCCGAGCTGCTCACGATGTTCACCGTCGACTACGAGCCCGGCGGAGCCGCGCAGGTCCACGACCATCCGTTCGAGGAGGCCTACTTCTTCCTCGACGGCGCGATCGAGGCGGAGCTGGAGGGTACGACGCACACCATTCGGGCGGGGGACGTGGTGTTCGCCGGCGTAGGCGCCGCGCACGGGTTCTTCAACACCGGGTCCGGGCGCGTGCGGTGGATCGAGACCCAGGCGCCCCAGCCGCCGGGCCGGCACTCGTACCGGTGGATCGACCACTGGCGCCAATTCGAGACGGATCAGGGCACGGAAGGAGACTGACTTGGCTGACGGATGCGTCGTCGTCGTCGGGGGAACGCGGGCCATCGGGCTCGAGATCGTTCGGCACTATGCGAGCCGGGGGTTCGACGTGGTGCTCACCGGACAGACGCGGGAGAGCGTCGATCGCGCGTTGGCCGACGCGCACGGGGACCGCGAGGGGCAGGTGACCGGCGCCGTCTTCGACCTGTCCGAGCCGCATGCCATCGCGGACGCGCTCGCCGGCGTGGGCACCGTCCAGCACCTCGTGCTCGCCGCCATCGACCGCGACTCGAACAAGGTCGCGGAGTACAGCATCGAGCGCGCGATCCGGCTCGTCACGCTCAAGCTGGTCGGCTACACCGAGGTCGTCCATGCCCTGCTCGACCGGCTGCCCGAAGACGCCTCGATCGTGCTCTTCGGTGGCCTCGCCAAAGAGCGTCCCTATCCGGGTTCGACGACGATCACGACCGTGAACGGGGGAGTCGTCGGGCTGACCCGGACCCTGGTGGAGGAGCTCAAGCCGCGCCGGGTGAACTCGATCCATCCGGGCATCGTTGGCGACAGCCCCTACTGGATCGACAAGCAGGCCGCGGTCGAGAAGGCGACGTCCGAGACCCCGATCGGGAGGCTCGCGACCATGGCCGACGTGGTGAACGCGGTCTCGTTCCTCCTCGAGAACCGGTCGGTCAACGGGATCGAGCTCTTCGTCGACGGCGGGTGGCATACGCGGTGACGCGATCCGGCGAGATTCGCGTCCGGGCGTGCCGCCGCTGCACGATGATGTAGCCACCGTGCGGCAGCGAGAGTCGGCGCGCACCGCCGAGCCAGATTATCCCGAGGTCGGGGAGCGCCTTCGCGCTCGCCGCCGCGAGCGGAGGCTCAGCCTGCGGGATCTCGCCTCCAGGCTCGGCGTGTCGCCGAGCCTCATCTCACAGATCGAGCGGGGTCGCGCCAAGCCATCGGTCTCGACGCTGTACGCGATCGTGGCGGAGCTCGACGTCTCCCTCGACGAGCTGCTCTTCAACGACGTCTGGCCGCCACCGGCGCCGGCCGCGCCACGGCCGGGGAGCTCCGGGCCGGTCGTGGGCGCGTCGGCAGGGAACGAGCCAGCCCCGCCGGGACCGCTGGCCGATCGGCTCCGGCCCCAGCCGGTCCAGCCCGCAGCGACGCGCCACCGCATCCGCCTGGCGTCCGGTGTCATCTGGGAGCGTTTGACCACGGTGTCCGAGCCCGGCGTGGAGTTCCTGTACGTCGTCTACGAGGTCGGTGGTGCCTCGTCACCCGCCGATGCATTCCAGCGCCATGCCGGTCACGAGTGGGGGTACGTCATCAGCGGCACGCTCGAGGTCGTCATCGGCTTCGACCGCCACGTCCTCGAGGCCGGGGACGCCGTCTCGCTCGACTCGCGCATCCCGCACCGGCTCGCGAACATCGGCGATACGCCGGTCCACGCCATCTGGTTCGTGATGGGACGGGACGTCGATCCGCGCCTCATCGACCAACCCATTGGCTGAGTGGCGCGCCGATCAACAGCCGAGCCGAACGCCTCGGCGCTACGCTGCACCGATGGCGAGCGCGCATGAACGCGATCCTGCGTCGAGCTCCATCGGCGCCCTCCGGCCGGTGCGTCTGGTCCTGCTCGGCATGATGGGGAGCGGTAAGTCGTCGGTCGGGCGCGCCCTCAGCGGCCGCACCGGGTGGCGGTTCGTTGACAACGACGAGCTGGTGCAGGCAGCCACCGGCCGGACCGCGCGTCAGCTGCTCACCGAGCAAGGCGAGGGCGCCATGCGCGCGGCAGAGTCGGCGGCGCTGCGAACCGGCCTGGCGCTGCCGATTCCGGTGATCGTGGCGACCGCCGCGGGGACGATCCTGGATTCGGAGCATCGAGGGGAGCTGCGAACGGCCGGATTCGTCGTGTGGCTCAACGCTCCGGCCGAGGCCCTGGCCGCACGCGCCGTGGGAGCGACCCATCGGCCGTGGCTCGACGACGACCCGGTGGCCTGGTTCCGTCGCACGCTCGCCGAGCGGCGGGCATGGTACGACGAGGTCAGCGACCTCGAGATCGATACCTCGGTCACGACACCGGACGTGGCGGCCACCGTGATCCTCGCGGCCGTGTCGGGGCTGCGTGATGAGCGGCTACCATCGCCGCATGGCTGAGCGCGACGCCCGTTTCGACGAGGTCCGCCTCGCCGAGCTCGTCATGCCGAACCGCACGAATCATCACGGCACGCTGTTCGGCGGGCACGCGCTCGGGCTCATGGATCACGCCGGATGGGTGGCGGCCACGCGCTGCGCCAGGCGGACGATGGTGACGGTCGCCTCCGACCGCGTCGAGTTCAAGGTACCCGTCCGGGCCGGCCAGCTCGTCGAGCTCGTGGCCCGCGTCGTCACGGTCGGCCGCACGTCGGTGACCGTGGGCGTCGACATGTACGCCGAAGAGGTGGCGACCGGCGAGCGCCGGCTCGCGACGTCGGGCAGCTTCGTCTTCGTGGCGATCGGTGACGACGGCAAGCCGACGCCGATCGAGGGCTCCTGACGAACCGGAAACGGCAAGAACCCCGCCGGTGCTCGGTTCCGGGCGGGGTTCTTACCTGGAGGGAGGTTGGGTTGTGACCAGTGTCCGCCCGCGCCAACGGGACCGATACGGACATGCGGCACAGCCGGCCCTACGTCAAGCGACGTAGGCGATCACCACCGATCGCGGTGGAGCAGCTCGTCAAGCCGATGATCGGTCACGACGCGGCCAGACGTCCATGTGCGCGCATGATCGCGCCCACCCGCTCCGGATCGAGGCCGTGGGCCGTCAGGCCGTCGCGTCCCGCCATCGTGCCGGAGCCGAGCATGGCGTTCGCGATCGCTTCCTCGGTCGCCTCGACGACGGCTTCGAGCAGCGGGTTGATGTGCTCGTCCACGACCATCCGCAGCTCCACCGTCGGTCGGGGGTCGTCCTCTCCGGCACGTCGGGACAGATCGCGGTTGCCGGTGGCGAAGGCGAGGAACAGGTCACCCGAGCCGTGGGCCGCGTAGCTGCCCATCCGTGCGACGCCCATCCCCATGCGCTGCGCGAGGCGTGCGCACTGGTGCGGCAGCAGCGGCGCGTCGGTCGCCACGATGCCGATGATTGAGCCGCCCTCCGGCGTGGCGCGCGCGTTCAGGGCCTCGAGCTGGTCCCACGGCGAGGGGACGTCGCCGGTCGGGATGGCCTGGCCGACCGGCACGCCGTCGATCCGCAGCAGATCCCGGCGGCCGTAGTTGGCCTGCACGAGGATGCCGACGGTCCAGCCGCCCGGCACCCGCCGCGAGGCCGTGCCGATGCCGCCCTTGAGCTCGTGGCAGATCATGCCGGTCCCGCCCCCGACGCTGCCCTCGGCCACCGGCCCGGCGCGGGCATCGTCGAGCGCCTCGCGAACGTGCTCCGGACGCACGTGGAAGCCGTTGATGTCGTTGAGGACGCCGTCGTACGTCTCGCCCACGACCGGCAGCGCCCAGATGTCGTCGCGCAGCTCGTGCGCGCGAGCGGCCGCCTCGATGAGGGCATCGCGCACGACGCCGACCGAGTGCGTGTTCGTCAGGCCGATCACCCCGCCGAGCATGCCGTGCTCGCGGATCCACTCCAGGCCGGTGAGCTCGCCATTGCCGTTGAGCCGATGGGCGCCGGCGAAGATCGGCTCCGTCCACACGTCACCGTCGTGCGGAACGATCACCGTCACGCCGGTTCGCACCGGGCCCTCCCCGACGCGGAGCGGTCCGAAACCGCGCACCAGCGTGGCGTGGCCGACGCGCACCCCCGCCACGTCGGTGATCGCGTTGTGCTCGCCGGGCTCGAGGCGTCCGATGCGGATCCCGAGGTCACGCGCTCGCATCGCGTGGGAGTGTAGCCCCCCGGGTGAACCGAATCGGCGTCCCGCGCGTCCTGCCGGTATGGTGCGACCGATGCTTCGCCTCGCCACGCCCATGATGGTCGTCCTGGCGCTCGCCCTGACCGCCTGCGCCGGCCAGGGAGCCACGCCCACGGA
This sequence comes from Candidatus Limnocylindrales bacterium, assembly GCA_035540715.1. Classification (GTDB taxonomy): domain Bacteria; phylum Chloroflexota; class Limnocylindria; order QHBO01; family QHBO01; genus JACDBZ01. The sequence goes on from DATLGA010000131.1 coordinate 5,642, forward strand.
GACACCGCCGCCGGACCGCGAGGTGCCTCAGCCGGCTCCGCCGGGGGACCCGGAGGCGCTGGTCCAGGAGCTTCACCAGTACGCGGCCCGGTATCCCGACGAGTTCGGCGGGCTCTACATGCATCCGCCCGGATCCGGCTCGTTCGTGCTCCTCTTCACCGATCGGCTCGAGGAGCACGCTGCCGCCCTCGCCGCCATCTCGGCCCGGGTGAGCGTCGCGCCCGCGCGCTACACGGAGGCGGAGCTGCTCGAGATCATGGAGCAGCTCAACCTGGGCGAGCTGCAGGCCGAGGGCGCCGAGCCGATCTCCGCCAGCCTCGACACGGTCAACAACCGGGTCGTGGTCGAGCTGAAGTCCGACGATCCGACCATCGGCCCGCGGCTGGAGCTCCCGTACGGCGGGCGGCTGCAGGTGATCGTGCACCCGCTGCCAAGCCCGTGGCGCAACGCCGAGGCCGGCGATGGCTGGCGCCTGCTCGAAGTCCTCGCCGGTCCGGGTGACGAGGCGTTCACCGTGCGCGCCGCCACCGATCGCGCCGCCCTGACGGAGCTGTGGGGCGCCGTCGGCGGCGAGGGGAGTCCACCGGACGTCGACGTCGAGCGCGAGGTCGTCGTGAGCTTCGCCCACGGCATCGGCTCAAGCTGCCCCGAGCTGCGGCTCGACGGCGTCGAGCTGGGGGCCGGGCTCGTCACGAGCGAGGTCAGCGACCCGCTGGCCCCGCGTGCCTGCACCGCTGACCTCGTCGGCGCCGTGGTCTTCGTGGTCGCCATCGAGCGCTCGGCGCTGCCCGCCGACGGCTTCCGGCTGGCGCTCGCCGAGAGCTTCGGCGAGACGATCGAGGTGCCGCTGCCCTGAAGCCCGCGCGTCAGCCGTTGCGCGCGGCCGGCGCGGTGACGGGCGTCGCCGCGGCGGCGTGGGAGCCGCGATGCTCGATGAGCCAGAGCGCGCCGAGGACGACCGCGCCACCCACGAGGGTCAGCGGTCCGAGCCGCTCGCCCAGGAACACGACCGACGTCACGACCCCCACGACCGGAACGAGCAGCGCGAAGGCGCTGGCCCGCGCGGCGCCGATGCGGGCCACGCCGAGGTTGAGCAGGACGAAGGCGGCGACGGTACCGAAGACCGCGAGGTACCCGATGCCGAGGAGTGCTCCGATCGGCGCGGAGGGGAGGGTCCCGAGGCCCCCTTCGAGGATCGCGAGCGGGAGCAGGATGATCGCTCCGAGCGTGATCCCGTACAGGCTGGCGCTGACCGCGTTGAACCGCCGGCTGGCGAGGCGCGCGAGGACGCCGTACACGCCCCACAGCGCCGCCCCGGCAACGAAGAGCGCGTCACCGAGCAGGCGCTCCGCGGTCGTGCCGCCGGTCGGGTTGACGACGAGATAGAGGCCGATCGCCGCCAGCGCGAGGCCGATGATGCCGCGCAGTCCCAGGCGCTCGCCGAGCACCAGCCCGGCGAGGACGGCGGTGAAGACGGGCGCCATGCCGGGCACGATGATCGCCCCATCGGTCGCCGGCGCCAGGGTGAGCGCGGTGAGGAAGAGCCAGTTGTAGCCGGCGACCGCGGTGACCGCCAGGCCGGCGACGAGAAGCCAGTCGTGGCCGCGGATCGGCGAGAGCGGTCGGCCGGCGAGCCGCGCCCAGCCGTAGAGCAGGACCGCGGCGATGCCGAACCGAACGAGCGCGATGGCGAAGGGAGGGACCACCTCGACTGCGATGGCGGCGGGCACCCACGTCCCGCCGAAGCAGATCGCCATGGCGGTGAGCATGAGGTAGGCGGCACGGTCGGACGACGGCATGGATTCCTCGCGGGCGTGATCGATTCCAGCGTGCGCGGGTCGAGTTCGGCGTCGCATCGGTCAAACGTCGCAGGCGCCCGGCCCGTGAGCCCGGCTCGTGGACAGGCTGTGGACAGCTGGCCAGCGAAGCGCCACATTCGGGGATAAGTGGTATTGCGTCTCGTCTGCGCCGACCGGCATACTGCTCTCGTCCCGAAGGGGCAGACGACACCGGTTCACCTGATTTCGGTTGAGTGTTCCGGGGCTCCGGTTCGGTGGTTTCGGCCACCGGGGCGGAGACGGCAGCGATGGCTTCGGCCGTCGCGGTCGGCCGGCCTGTTCCTTCGGGACATTTTCGTGTGCGCCGTGGACCGGCGGGTGGGGAGCCCTCAGCCGCCGAGGAAGGTGATGACCGCCGCCATGACGAGCATCGAGGCGAGCAGGTAGCCGAGGTACATCGCCACCAGCGTCCAGGGCCGCCGCTCGAAGGCCGCGTTGACGGCGATCGCCGGCAGGGCGAACCCCCAGAAGCCGATGAAGCCCCACATCATGCCGATGGGCAGGCTGGCGCCGTCCGGGATGATCCAGCTCATGCCAGCGCCCATGAGCACGAACATCACGAACGCGATCGCCATGGCCATGAGCGGGCTGCCCATCTCCTCTTGCGGGGTGCCGATCAGCGCCTGCCAGCGGCCGCCGAACAGCCACGGCGAGTACCACAGCGAGCCGATCGCCATTGCCGCAACCGCGCCGGCAAGCGCCCCGACGAGATTCAGGTTCTCGAGGCCCATGCCTCCCACCTCCATTGCGCAGTGATCGTCTTGTCCTCGCCGCAGCCTACCCGTCCCGAGAGATCTCGGCGGCGTCGATCTCGTCCGCCGACCGCAGATGATGGACGATGGTGAACCCCTCTTCCGGCAGCGCGCCGAGTGCGTCGCGGAGCCAGCGGTGCTGGCGCCGGACCGCTCGGTCGGGCGGCCGCGGCGGCGTGCGGGCGGCGTTCCGCTCCAGGGCGATCTCGAGCGGAAGGTCGAGGACGACGGCGACCGCCGGGCGCCGGTGGCGTCGAGCGACGGCCACGAGCTCGGCGCGGGCCCACGCCTCGACGTTGGTGGCGTCGACCACGGTCAGGCGGCCGCGCCGGAGGCGCATCGCCAGGATCCGGTGGAGCAGCTCGAAGGCGTCGCCGGTCGCGGCCTGCGCATGCGGGTCGTCGGTGATCCAGGCACGCAGCTGGTCGGAGGAGAGAACCTCCGTCGGGGCGAAGTGGCGGCGCGCAAAGGTCGACTTGCCGGAGGCGGCGACGCCGACGAGCACCACCATCGAGTCGGCCGGCAGACTGAATTTCACGGCCATGAAAAACCGGCCGCCGTCGATCCGGTGGCCGGTCGTGATGCCATGACGGCGATCAGCCCTGAGCGTCGCAGTCCGGGCACATCTCCGAGTCGGGGATCGGCGCCTTCGGCTGGCCGGTCGCGCGCGGGAGCGCGCGCCCGCAGACCGTCAGGCCGGGCTCGCCGACGAGATGGACCTTGCTGAAGTGGCGGTCCGGAAGCCGCCACGTGACATAGCGACGCTGACGAGTGGGTGTGGAGGACAAGGGCGGGGACTCCGTTTGCGGAGCCCAATTGTGCCAGAAAATCGGCCTTTCCACAAACGCCCTCCGATCTGGCAGCATGGCGCGTGCAGTGATGAAACGGATCGGGATTCTCACCGGCGGCGGCGACGTCCCCGGGCTCAACTCGGTGATCAAGAGCGTCGTCTATCGGTCCAGCGAGGTGGGCTGGGAGGCCGTCGGTATCCGACGAGGATGGAAGGGGCTCACGCATGTCGACGCGATGCGCGACGACGGCGGCGGGTACCTTCGCCCGCTCGATCGGGTGAGCACGCGGGCCATCGATCGTACCGGCGGCACCGTCCTCCACACGTCGCGGACGAACCCCTCCTCGATGAAGGCCTCCTCCTTGCCCGAGCATCTCGAGGAGGCCCGGCGACGCGAGCTCGCGACCGCCGATGACCGCTACGACCTCACCCCGGTCGTGCTCGACAACCTCGAGGTGCTGGGCATCGATGCCCTGGTCGCCATCGGCGGTGACGACACGCTGAGCTACGCCGCACGCCTCGGGCGCGAGGGCTTCCCGGTCATCGCGATCCCGAAGACGATGGACAACGACGTCCACGGCACCGAGTACTGCATCGGGTTTTCCACGGCGGTCACCCGCGCGAAGGAGCTCATCAACCGGCAGCGGACGACGCTCGGCAGCCACGAACGGATCGGCGTGTTCCGGATCTTCGGTCGCAACGCGGGGTACACCGCCTGGTACGCGGCCTACGTCACGAGCGCCCGCTGCGTGATCCCGGAGGCCCCCTTCGACCTCGAGGAGCTGGCCGGCGTGCTGGCCGAGGACTGGCGCCTCAACCCGTCCAACTACTCCTTCGTCATCGCGTCCGAGGGGGCGATGTGGGAGGGCGGCCGGCTGGCCGAGATCGGCGAGGCCGATGCCTACGGCCACCGCCACAAGGCCGACGTGGGGGAGAGCCTCGCGATGGAGCTCAAGCGCCTGACCGGGATCGAGACGGTGAACAGCGACCTGACCTACGACCTGCGCTCCGGCGACCCCGACGCTCTCGACCAGATGGTCGCGATCACGTTCGCCAACGTCGCGGTCGACCTGCTCGCCGACGGGACCTTCGGGCGCATGGTCGCGATTCGGGACGGCAAGTACGCCCATGCGCCCTTGCCGGCGCGGTCGCTCGGCGCGCGGCAGCTCGACGTCCCCACGATGTACAACGATCGGCGCTTCCGGCCGCGCTACGAGGCCAAGCTGGGAACTCCGCTTCTCCTCAACCCGGCGATCCTCGAGTGACGGTCAGTCCGGGCGCGCCAGGATCAGCTCGTCGATGACCCGGTCGGTTGCGCTGCCGTCCAGGTGGTCGAAGTGCCGCCTCGCGAAGGCCGCCACCTCCTCGGCGTCGTAACGCTCGGTCCTGATGAGGCCGATGAGCTCCTCGAAGGTCCGAACGATCGGACCCGGCACGAACTCGTCGAACGGAACGTAGAAGTCGCGCGAGGCGATGTACTCGTCGAGGTCGTAGGCGAAGAAGATCATCGGCTTCATCTGGGTCGAGAACTCGAAGACGATGGACGAGTAGTCCGTGACGAGGAGATCGACGGAGAAGATGAGGTCGTTGACGTCCATCGGCGACCGCGACGCGTCGATGATGCGGTCTCGGTACGCCTTTGGGATCGGCGCCTGGGTCCGGACGAAGGGATGCATCTTCCAGATGACCACCGCGTCCTTCTCGACGCAGAGGGCATGCAGCGCGGCCCAGTCGATCAGGTCGTAGTCGTAGTGGGCGCCTCGCGGCCCGTGTCCGCGGAACGTCGGAGCGAACAGGATCGTCATGCGCCCCTCGATCTGCGGGAAGAGCTCACGCGCACGGGCGCGGCTCCGCTCCGAGTGCGCCTCGTCGAAGTAGCGGTCCATGCGCGGGATGCCGGTGGGCACGACGCGCTCCTCCGGCAGCCCGAACGCTTCGGCGTAGTACGGGACGTCGTGCATGCCGCTCACGAGCGCATACGTGTAGTTCTTGTGTCGCCTCGCGTACGGCGTCGGGCCGCCGGGCTTGCCGACCCGGCTGTATCCGACCGTCTTCAAGGCTCCGGACGCGTGCCAGAGCTGGATGATCCGCTGAGTCGGATCGGGCGGAAGGCGGTAGATGATCGGCTGATAGTCGTCGAGCAGGATGACGTCGGCCCGGGCGAGCAGGCGCGGCAGGCGCCACCGATCGCGCCAGCTGCGGCGCATGGCGATGCTTGGCCGGAAGATCGTCTCGAGGCGGTAGTCGCGGTCGAGCCCGCGGGCGAGCATGCGATCATGGATGACCGCGAGGTTCCCGGTCAGCTCGGAATGGGAGTCGGACGTGAACAGGATGCGCCGCCCGTCTCGCGGCGCCATGGCGCGGTGCAGCCGATACAGCGTCAGAAAAACCCGACGGCGGAACCATGCGCGACGCTGGAACCGGCGCTTCCAGTGCCGGATCGACCATCGACGTGTGGGCGACCGGCGCCGCCCGGCTCGACGGTTGCGGATGGTGAGCGTCAGGATCCCCGCCTCGTCGATGGCCGGCGTCACCTGGTACCGACCACCGGGGTACTTGAAGTCGCGATCGAGCCGGTCACGGTCCAGCGGAGCGGCGAGGCGGAGCGCGATCGGGGTGGCCTGCCCGTCCGGGCCGATCTCCGACAGCGTCCACGGCCCGCCCCGGAGCGGGTGCTGGCCGGGGCCGAGCATGACGTTGAACCGCGCGACCACCAGGTCGGCGTCCCGATGGATGTTCGTGGGCCGCATGGTCACCGGTGGCTCGTCCGGCCACGTGCCGACCAGCGCCAGGCGCTCGACGTCGACCGCAGAATGGGCGTCGAATCGGAGGTGGAGCTGGATACGCTCCCATCCCGCATCGCGCAGGACGGCCGTCGAATTCGGTAGCGTCTCGTCGACCCCCTCTCGTCCATCGGGCATGCGTTCAGCGACCGAAGGCATCCGCCGGATGATAGCGATCCGCTTCGGCGTGCGTTTTCGTGAACCACGGCCCGCGGCGGTCCTACAATCGCCGCGATCGTCGCCGCGGGCCGCGGCATCGATGTGGAGGCAATCGTGACGACCGGGATGATCGTGCTCGCGGGTGGGGTCGGCAAGCGCATCGGCCGACCGGTTCCGAAGCAGTTTCTGCTGCTCGGCGGAAATCCGCTTCTCGTCCACGTGCTCGAGAAGGTGCTCACGCTCGAGCAGATCATCGACGTCGTCATCACGTGTCCGCCGGCATACCTCGACGAGACACGCCAGCTGGTCGCCAATCACGGATTCGACGATCGGCGCTTCCGCTGCATCGAGGGCGGAGCCTCGCGGCAGGAGTCGGTCTACCGGGGGCTCGAGGCGCTGGCGGGAGTCGACAGCGTGGTGATCCACGAGGCGGTGCGCCCGCTCGTCACGGTCGACGAGTTCCGCAGCCTCCTCGACGCCCCGGACGACAATGTGATGTTCGGCATCCCGATTCCCTTCACCGTCCTGAAGGGCCACGACTACGTCGAGCAGCTGCTCGAGCGCAGCGAGCTCGTCAACGTTCAGCTGCCGCAGAAGTTCGAAGCCGGACCGCTGCGTGCGGCGCACGAAGCGGCACGGCGGGACGGCGCCACGTTCACCGAGGATGCCAGCCTGTTCTACCGCTACGCCGAGGCTCCGGTGCGAATCCTGACCGGCTCGGAGCGCAATCTCAAGATCACGGTGCCGACGGATCTCATCATCGCCGAGGCGATCTACGCCGACCTCGTCGGCCGGGGGAGCGGCAGCGTGGCTCGCGACTGACGATGGGCAGAGTCGCGGTCATCACCGGGGCCAGCCAGGGCATCGGCCGGGCGACCGCCCTGCGCCTTGCACGCCAACCTGACATCAGCGGGCTGGCGCTGGTGGCACGCAGCGAGGCCAAGCTGCACGAAACGCGGGACGCGATCGGCGACGGCGGTCCGGAGGTCGAGTGCTATCCGTACGACCTCGCCGATCTCGAGGGCATTCCGGACCTCGTCGCCTCGATCCACCGCCGTTTCGGGACGATCGATGCGCTGTGCAACATTGCCGGGTACGCGGAACCGAGCGCGCTCCTCGATACGACCACCGAGAACGTGGTCAGAACGTTCACGATCAACGTCATGGCGATGATCGTTCTCATCCGCGAGGCCGTCCGCCGGATGCAGCATCACTCGGCCAAGATCCTCAACGTCGCGTCGACGGCGGGGATCAGCTCGCGCCCGGGATGGGTCGCATACGCCTCGTCGAAGGCGGCCGTCGTGTCGCTCTCCGCGACGCTGTCCGATGAGCTCGCCGGCCGCGGGATCAAGGTGTACTCCATCTCGCCGGGCCGATGCGCGACCGACCTGCGCCGCATCCTCGCGCCGGAGGAAGACCTCAGCACGATCATGCAGCCCGAGGAGGTCGCCGACGTGATCGCCCGGCTGCTGGACGAGTCCGAAGCGATCCTCGACGGTCAGAACATCATCGTCCGCCGGCAGATCTAGCGGCGAGCCGCATCCCGGCCGGCGCGGGCACGTCGGCGGAGCCGCCACGCCACGCTCGACACCCCGGTCATGGCATCCGAGACCGTGATGCTGACCCGATGGCGAACCCGTTCCAGCCGCCCGGCGAGGCTGTCGGGTGCCAGCACGGCCGATGAGACCCGGACCGCCGGAGGGAACCGCGTGGCGGCAAGCCGGTCGGTGAAATCCGACGGGCGCTCACCGTCCTCGAAGACGTGCCGGAGCCCGTGGCGGCGGAGGTAGCCGGCAAAGGTGGCGAAGCGATCGGCATGTCCCTCCACGAGGCTGGTGAAGTCGGCCTCCTCGTAGAGCTCTGCTGCGTCGATCTCGGATGGCACATCACGCATCGGCCTGTGCGGGATGCCGAAGTAACGAGCGAGCTCCAGGGTCCGCGAGTCGTGGGCGAAGACGTAGGCCGGCGTGCCCGCGAGCAGCGCTGCGATATTGCCGTGGATGCGAGTGCCGAACGAGAAGTCGACGGAGCGCAGGTCGTCGATCCAGGGCCAGGGTTCGACGTAGAACCGCACGCGCCGCTGCTGAAACAGTGGATGGCTCGTGTGGCGCGGGATCGGGTCGTCCCTCGTGGCGTCGATCGACGGGTTCGGCCCGCGGAGCAGCATCCCCAGCGTGTCGAGATCCTGCGCGATGTACGTCAGGTTGGGGTACTGCGCCACGTGCGACATGACGATGGGACCCATTGCCTTGACGTACGGGGAGACGTTGATCGAGACCCGTGCGTCTCGCTCCAGAGTCGGTTGCCGCTTCGTCACGGCGAGCCGGTCGCCGTGGAGGAACATGGACGGGCAGCCGATGACCTCGACGTCGTGGAACCCGAGCCCGCGCAGGTACTCCGCCGTCAGCTCGCCGCGGACGCCGATGGTCGGAGCGCGGTCCAGGACGGCCGACACGAACCGGCGGACCGACGTCTCCACCTTCTTGATCCGCGCGAAGTCGTACTTCGCGTCCGATTGCGCGCCGACTCCGAGCACGACCACCGGGATCGTGAGGCGCTCGATGAACGCCGTCATCCGCTGGAGCTGAGACTCGAACGAATTCCGGAAGGCGTTTGCCAGCGGAAGGGCGAAGACGTCGAAGCGCTCGTTCACCGCCGGAGCCATGCGTGGCGAGAAGCTCATGCCGCCTGCCTCGATCTCGGCGCCGCGCACGGAGAGGAGCCGATGTGCGGCATGCAGGAAGACCAGGTTGCCGCTGTTGTTGCCGATCAGGTTCCGGTGGTAGACGGTGCGCGGTGCGACCACCTCGAACGGATCCTTGGGCGACCGCAGGAGGATCCGGGTCGTCATCTCCGGCCCTCGACAGCCGGGATTGCGATCTCGTCGACGAATCGCTGCGAGGCACGGCCATCGGCGACGTCGAACGAGGCGTCTCGGAAGCGGGCCACCCGCTCCGTGTCGAAGGCGCCGTCGCGCAGATAGCTCGCGAGCGGCTCGGTCCGTTCGAAGATCGGGCCCGGCAGATCCCGCGAGTAGTCCAGGTAGAACCCGCGCTCTCGCTCGTAGGCCTCGTGGTCCGGAGCGAAGAAGACGATGGGGCGCTCGAGCAGCGAGAACTCGAAGATCGCGCTCGAGTAATCGGTGACCAGCACGTCGCTCACGACCATGAGCTCGTGGATGTCGGGATGGTCGGAGACGTCCACGACGAAGCCCCCGAAGCCGGGATCGCTCCCGAGGCGCGAGCGGACGAACGGGTGCAGGCGGACGAGGACGACGTGATCGCTGCCGAGAACTGTGCGCAGGTGGCCGAGGTCGAGCCCGGCCGGGTGGTGGGCATCGGTCGTCCGCTCGCCGCGGAAGGTCGGCGCATAGAGGACGACGCGGCGATGGTCGGTGAGGCCGTAGCGCTCCCGAGTCGCCGCCGCCGCCCGCTTGCGCCATGCCGGATTGCACAGGCCGTCGGTGCGCGGGATGCCGATCCGGGCCGTGAACCGATCCGGCGGCAGCCGGAACGCCTCGGAGTAGCAGGGGATGAAGCGCTCCGCCGAGACGAGGCAAAGGTCGTAGTTGGAGTGGATCC
>DATLGA010000132.1:0-25605 GCA_035540715.1 Candidatus Limnocylindrales bacterium
CCGGCGCACGGGATGAACGTCATCGTCCACGGCCGGGTGCGCGCCTACGAGCCCCAGGGCGTGTACCAGCTCTACGTCGAGTCCGTCACGCCGGCCGGCGCCGGCGACCTCCATGCGCGCTACGAGGCGCTGCGCGCCGAGCTGAACGCCGCCGGCCTCTTCGACGAGGGGCGCAAGCGCCCGGTCCCGCGCTGGCCCCGGCGGATCGGCGTCGTGACGTCGCCGACCGGAGCGGTCTGGCGCGACATCAACAACGTTCTGCGACGCCGCTACCCGCTGGTCGAGCTGGTCCTTTCCCCGACGGCGGTACAGGGCGCGACGGCCGCGCCCGCCATCGTGCGGGCGTTACGGCGTCTGTATGCGCAGGATGCGATCGACACGATCATCCTTGCCCGAGGCGGCGGATCGCTCGAGGACCTCTGGTCGTTCAACGACGAGCGGGTCGTGCGAACCGTCGCCGACGCGCCGGTGCCGATCATCGTGGGGGTCGGCCACGAGTCGGACGTGACGCTGTGCGATTTCGCGGCGGACCTTCGTGCCCCGACGCCGAGCGCGGCCGCCGAGCTCGCGACCCCGGACGGCACGCAGCTCTCGGCGATCCTCGCCCGGTTTCGAGCTCGCGCCGCCGCAGCGCTGGACGGCGTCGCGGCGGACCGGCGGCGGATGCTCGACGGCGAACGACGGGCTCTCGCCGGTCTCGCGCCGGACATCGGAGCGGCCCGCCAGCGCGCCGCCGACCTGCTCGACCGAGGGTCGCGCGTGCTGGGAGACCGGCTCGAGCGGCGGCGGCTGACCCTCGCCGCGACGGCCGATGCCCTGCGCACCCTTTCGCCCACGGCCACGCTCGAGCGCGGGTACGCCGTCGCCCGCACCGCAGACGGCCGCATCCTGCGCGACGCCGGCCAGACCGGCCGCGGTGACCCGCTCCAGGTCATCCTGGCGCGCGGCAGCCTCGAGACACGCGTGGAGGCGGCCCACCCCGACGGGAGCGAGGAGCTCCTTCGATGACGGATCGTCCACTGACCGATCTCCCCGCCGACGAGCTGGCTCGGCGTCCCTTCGACGAGCTGGTCGTCGCCCTCCAGCAGATCGTGCAGCGCCTGGAGGCCGGCAACGCAGGGCTGGAGGAGAGCATCGAGCTCTACAAGCACGGGCTCCGCCTCCATGCTGCCTGTGAGCAGCGCCTTCGCGACGCCGAGCTCCAGATCACCGAGCTCGGGCGGCGCGGCATGCCCGGCACTGAGGACGACCCGGCCGGCGACCGGTGAGCATGTCGCGGCTCGTGCGGCCGACGCCCTGATCGCAAGACCGGGTCTGAAACGGCGACCGATCCGTATCGGTCCTATACTTTTCGGCGACCATTCAGAGGACACGTCTTCCTTGACTCTGCTCGAGACGATCCGCGAGCCGACCCAGATCCACGGCATGACGCCGGAGCAGCTCGAGACCCTCGCGGGCGAGCTGCGCGAGAAGATGATCCGCACCGTTCATCGGACCGGCGGGCACCTGGCGAGCTCGCTCGGCGCCGTCGAGCTGACGCTGGCGCTGCATCGGGTCATGGACTCACCGCGCGACCGCATCGTGTGGGACACCGGCCACCAGGCCTACGCGCACAAGCTGCTCACCGACCGATGGGAGCGCTTCGACACGCTGCGCCAAATCGGTGGCATCGGCGGATTTCCGCGGCGCAGCGAGAGTGAGCACGACGTCTTCGACGGGGGCCACGCGGGAACCGGCGTCAGCATCGGCGTCGGACTGGCGACCGCCCGGGATCTGAAGCCGTCCGACGACCCGGCCCGACGACAGCGCATCGCGGTGTGCCTCGGCGATGCGGCGCTCGGGTCGGGGCTCACGATGGAGGCGCTCAACCATCTCGGCCACGTGAAGCACCCGCTGCTGATCGTGCTGAACGACAACGAGATGAGCATCAGCCCCTCGGTCGGGGGGCTGTCGACGCGCCTGAACAAGCTTCGCCTGTCGCGCGCCTACCAGGGCACGAAGGAGGCGACGCAGCGCACGCTGCCCCGCATCCCGGTCGTCGGGCGGCCGGTCTTCGACGCGCTGGCGTGGGCGAAGGAAGGCTTCAAGCGCAGCTGGGCGAAGGTCGGGTTCTTCGAGGACATCGGCATCACCTACATCGGCGTTCTCGACGGCCACGACCTCGACGAGCTGGAGCAGGCATTCGAGGCCGCCTTCCAGCTCGGTGCGCCGGTGGTCGTTCACGTCAAGACGATCAAGGGCCGTGGTTACGCGCCCGCCGAGGAGGACGCGATGAGCTTCCACGGCGCTTCGCTGCCCCCGATCGACCTGTGCCTCATCGATCCGACCGAGGAGCCGCTACCCGCCGAGGAGGCGCCGAAGCGCAAGCCGAAGACCTACACCCAGACGTTCGTCGAGGAGCTCATCCGTCTGGCCGAGCACGACGAGCGGATCACGGCCATCACCGCCGGCATGCCGACCGGAACCGGGCTGCAGCGCTTCTGCGACCACCTTCCGCACCGGTTCCACGACGTCGGCATCGCCGAGCAGCACGCCGTCACGCTCGCCGCGGGCATGGCGCTCGGCGGGCTTCGCCCGGTCGTGGCGCTGTACTCGACGTTCAGCCAGCGCGCGTTCGACGGCCTCGTCCACGACGTGTGCCAGAACGACGTGCCGGTCGTGCTCGGCCTGGACCGCTCGGGGCTCGTCGGCGAGGACGGCACCTCGCACCAGGGCATGTTCATGCTCCCGGCCATGCGGTCGCTTCCGAACCTCGTCATCGGCTCGCCCAAGGATGAGCAGGAGCTGCGCGACCTCGTCGTCACCGCACTCGAGCATCCGGGCCCGATGGCGCTCCTGTATCCCCGCGATGCCGGCGAAGATCTGAGCGACCGGACGGGCGAGTCGCTGCCGATCGGACGAGGCGAGGTCCTGCGCACGGGCGACGACCTGCTCCTCGTTGGGTTCGGCCCGATCGTCCAGCGCCTCCTGGCGGTGGCTTCGGAGCTCGAGGCCGATGGGCTGGCGGCGACCGTCGTCAACGCCCGCTGGGCCAAGCCGCTCGACGAAGCCCTCGTCGCCGAGCACGCCGCCGGGAAGCGGCTCGTGGTCAGCGCCGAGGAGTCGGCCGCCATGGGCGGCTTCGGAGATGCCGTGCTCGACGCGCTCAATCGTGCCGGCATCCGCGTGCCGGTCCACAAGGTCGCGCTGGCCGAGGGCTTCGTCCACCACGGCGCGGTCGACGACCTTCGACGCCAGCAGCGGATCGACGCGCCCGGCATCCTGGCCCAGGTGCGCGAGGCGCTTGCCGCGCTTGCGCCGAAGGCCGAGGGTCGGTCCAAGGCGCCCGCGGCCTGACCGTCCGCTCGGGCCAGGATCCCTGGATTCGGATCTCGGTGCAGATCTCCGCGCGCCGGCTCTCGCGGCTGCTTGTTGACAATTGCTCCCTATACGCGCATTGGCCGGCTTCGACGAAGCTCAGGTGCCCTGGCTGAGCGTGAATGCCCCCGATCCGCGTTGCAGACCCCGCTGATGCGCGCCCACGGGGCAGATGACCGAATGGCGCGCTTGGTATCGACATCTGCTCGCTCCGCGCGCAGATGTCAGAAGAGCCCGCGCGACTGACCTGCAGCGAAATGCGCGGGCAGGTGGGTACCATTCAGCGCTGATGGCACGCGTGCGCCTCGACCAGCTGCTGACCGATCGTGGGCTGGCCCGATCGCGTGCCGAGGCGCAGGCACTCATCCACGCCGGCCAGGTCGAGCTGGACGGCACCCGACAGCTCAAGCCCGGCCAGCAGGTCGCGGCCGACGCATCGGTCTCGCTGGTGGAGCAGCCGAGGTGGGCGAGCCGGGCCGGTGCCAAGCTCGAGCATGCGCTCGACGCCTTCGGTATCGACCCCACCGGCACGGCAGCGCTCGACGCCGGGGCCTCCACCGGTGGCTTCACGGACGTGCTCCTGGCCCGTGGGGCGCGGATCGTCTATGCGGTGGACGTCGGACGCGCTCAGCTGGTCGATCGGCTGCGCCGCGATCCACGCGTCGTGAGCATGGAGCGCACGAACCTGCGCGACCTCCGCGAGCTGCCCGAGCCGATCGACGTGGCGACGCTCGACCTCAGCTTCATCAGCCTGCGCCTCGTTTTTCCGGCGGTGCGAAGCCTGTTGGCCGATGACGGGACCGTCGTGGCCCTCGTGAAGCCGCAGTTCGAGGCCGGCAGGGACGACGTGCCCCGCGGCGGGGTGGTCCGCGAGCCGGAGACCTGGCGGCGGGTCCTCCGAGGGGTGGCGGACGCGGCCGAGGGCGTCGGGCTGTATCCGCGCGGCGTCATCCGCTCGCCGATCACCGGTGGCGACGGCAACGTCGAGTTTCTCATGGCGCTGAGGCGCACTCGCGACGCCGGGGTCGCACCGATCGACGCCGCGATCGAAGGCGCCGTGTAGCACGCGCGTATTACGATCAGCAGGTGAAGCGCAGAGGTGCGGCGCCGCCGCCGGTCGAGCAGCTCGGCATCGGCTTCGAGGGAATCGAGGTCGTCGAGCGTCCCGCGCCCGAGCCGTCGCCGGACACGATGCGGCAGATCGTCAGCCTGCGCATGCCCGATGCGCTGCTGGCGCGCGTCGAGGAGGCGGCGCAGGCGCGCGGCGTCTCGCCGTCGAGCCTGATGCGGGCGCTCATCGCGGCGGGCCTGGATCGGTCGTACGCGGCAGTGACCGAGCCGCGCGACCTTGCCGCCGAGCTGGCCGAGCTGCGCCGCAGCGTCGAGCGGCTGGCGAGCCACCTCGAGCCGGGCGGCGAGACGCCGGAGCCCGAATGAGGCGCATCGGCTTCGCGCTGAACCCGTACAGCGACCGCGCCCCCATCCTGCTGGAACGTGGCCGGGCGTGGTGCGAGGCGAACGGCGTCGACTCCTGGAACGCGTACGGCGACGCGTACGACGAGATCGGCGCTCACCTGGACGCGACCGACCTCGTGTGCGTCCTCGGCGGAGACGGCACCTTCCTGCGGACCGCTCGGGCCATCGGCGCATCGGGGGTCCCGGCGCTGGGCGTGAACCTGGGCCGGGTCGGCTTCCTGGCCAAGGTCGAGACCGATGACCTCGAGCGCGCGCTCGACCAGGTGCAGGCCGGCGAGTACAGCGTCGAGGAGCGCTTCCGCATCGCGGCACATGTCATCCGGGCCGACGGCACCGCCGAGGAGCATGCGTGCCTGAACGAGGTCGTCGTCGCCCGCGGCACGCGCGTGCGGATGATCCAGCTCGAGGTCGAGGTCTCCGGCTCGCACCTCGCCACGTACGTCGCGGACGGCGTCGTCGTGGCGACGCCGACCGGCAGCACGGCCTACAGCTTCAGCGCCGGTGGCTCGATCCTGGATCCGCGCCTGCGCAACATGATCATCACTCCCGTTGCGGCGTACCTGTCGCCGCTGCACAGCGTTGTGGCCGGCGAGGACCACGAGGTGCGCTTGACGCTCCGCGACGCGCACGACGGAGCGGTCATCAGCATCGACGGCCAGCGCGACGTACCGATGACCGTCGGTGACCGCGTCGAGGTCCGGGCGCTTCCGGAGCCGCTGCGCATGATCGAGCCGGCCGGCGCGACGCCCTTCTACGACCTCCTGCGCACGAAGGCCTCCCTGCTGCCCTACTAGAGGCCGATACTGCACGCCGATGGCACTGCGCGAGCTGGCGGTCGAGAACCTGGCGGTGGTCGAGTCGGTGCGGCTGCAACTGGCGCCGGGCTTCACGGTCCTGACCGGTGAGACCGGGGCGGGGAAGTCGCTCGTCGTCGACGCCGTGGCACTCGCGCTCGGCGCGCGCACCTCCAGCGACCAGGTCCGCTCCGGCGCCGACGCGGCCCGTGTCGAGGCGGTGTGGGACGCGCCGGAGCTTCCGGCGGAGCACCCGATGGCCGACGTCGTGGGAGCCGGCGAGGGCGTGGTGATCGTGCGGCGCGAGATCGGCGCCGACGGCCGCTCGGTCGTGCGCGTCAACGATCGGACCGTGACCGTCGGCGGGCTGGCGTCGCTGGGTGCCGAGCTCGGCGAGATCCACGGTCAGCACGACCAGCAGCGGCTCCTGGAGCCGGCGCGCCAGCTGGCGCTGCTCGACGGCTTCGGCGGCCATCACGGCCTCCTGGCCGCGGTCGGCGATGCGCACCGCGCCTGGCGCGCCGCCGTGGCGGCATCCGCCGAGCTGCTCACCGACCCCCACGAGCTGGCTCGGCGCGTCGAGCTGCTGCGTCACCAGGCCGAGGAGATCAGCGCGGCCGGCCTGCGACCGAACGAGGACGCCGAGCTCGAGGCGCAGCTGCGTGCCGCGGAGCACGCCGAGACGATCGCGCGCTCCGCCGCCGCGGCCGTGTCCGCGCTGCGGGACGAGGGTGGCGCGTCGGAGACGCTGAGCGGCGCCGAGCGGAGCCTTGCGACGGCCGCGCAGCACGACGAGCGTTTCGCCGAGCTGGCCGACCGCGCTGCCGCGCTCGCCGCGGAGGTTGCCGAGCTCGCCCGCGACGTGGCCGCTGCCGCCGAGGTGGTCGAGCTCGACCCCGCCAGCCGGGCGGCGGCCGAAGAGCGCCTCGGCCTGCTGTACGACCTGCGCCGCAAATACGGCGCCTCGCTCGAGGCGGTGATCGCGTTCGGCGCCGACGCAGCGACGGAGCTGGATCGGCTCGAGAACCAGGCGGGGGAGCGGGATCGGCTGCGACGCGAGGAGGAGCGGCTGCATGCGGCGCTCGCCTCCGCGGCCGCGACGCTGACCGCCGCCCGACGGGAGGCCGCGAGCCGCCTGGCCGAGGCGGTGAACGCCGAGCTGCCGCCGCTCGGGCTGCCAGCCGGCGCCTTCGGCGTCGAGCTCGAGGCGGTCGAAGTCGCGGCGAACGGCGCGGACCGGGCGATCTTCACCTTCGCGCCCAATCCGGGGGAGCCGCCGCGGCCGCTGAGCCGGATCGCGTCCGGCGGGGAAGCGAGCCGGCTGTCGCTCGCCCTCAAGGTCGTGCTCGCGTCCGCGGACGAGACGCCGCTGCTCGTGTTCGACGAGATCGACGCAGGCGTCGGCGGGCGCAACGCGTCCGCGCTCGGGGAGCGCCTGCGCGCGCTGAGCCGCTATCACCAGGTCCTGTGCGTCACCCATCTGCCGCAGGTGGCCGCTCACGCCGACGCGCATCTCGTCGTCGGCAAGCGCGTGGCCGATGGCCGGACGGCCACGGACGCTCGCGCCGTCGAGGGCGACGAGCGGACGGCCGAGCTGGCGGCCATGCTCGGCGGTGAGCGGGCCGGCGAGGAGGCCCGCGCCGCAGCCGACGCGTTATTGCGCTCCGCCCGATGACCGATGCATCGGCCGATTGGTGCGCGAACCGCGACGGCCGCGCGGCGTATGCGATGTATCGGCCGGTCCGCAGCGTGGAGGGCGCACGGACGCGCGGCTCAGGCTCACTCGTGACCGAGCCATCGGCCATACCCCGCGCGACAGCACCGTCTCGCGCGATCTGGCCGACGAATCAGCTGGCCAACGGCCCGTCGCATGGCTGACGCGGCACTGGCCGACGCGATCGAGGCGTTCCTGGTCGAGCTGCGCGTGGAGCGCGGCCTCTCCCCGCTGACGGTGGCCGCCTACCGCCGCGACCTGGCCCAGTTTGCCGTGCATGCGAGCGGTAACCGATGGCGCGATGACCCTGAGCCGCTGCTCGAGTTTGTTGCGGCCCTCCAGCGTGCCAGGGCGAAGGGGAGCACGCAGGCGAGGAAGAGCGCCGCGGTGCGCAGCTTCTATGGCTTCGCCCGGCGGGAGGGCCACGCCACGCGGGACGTGCCGGCCCTCGTGGACCCGCCGCGCCCCGGCGCCTACCTGCCGGACGTGCTGGCTGCGGACGACGTGGCGCGCATCCTCGATGCTCCCCCCGCCGACCATCCGATCGGCCTCCGCGACCGCGCCATCCTGGAGCTGCTCTACGGCTGCGGCCTGCGGGTCAGCGAGCTCGTCGGCCTCGACACCGACCGGGTCGATCTCGAGCGGCAGCAGGTCCGGGTCATCGGCAAGGGAAACAAGGAGCGCCGAGTGCCGATGGGGGACGAGGCGCGCGAGCGGCTGCATCGGTACCGGTCCGGCCCGTGGCGCGAGTGGACGGCCGGAAAGCCGACGCCGGCGGTGTTCGTCGGGCAGCGTGGACGGCGCATGAGCCGGGAGTCGGTGTGGCGCCTGGTGCGCCGATGGGCCGACGCCGCCGGGGTGCAGGAGCGGGTCACGCCGCACACGTTTCGGCACAGCTTCGCGACTCATCTGCTCGAGGGCGGAGCCGACCTCCGCGTGGTCCAGGCCCTGCTCGGCCATGCTAGCATCAGCACCACCCAGCTCTACACGCACCTGACCGGCGAGCGTGTCCGCGAGGTCTACGCGCGGGCGCACCCGAGAGCCTGAAGCGGACCCTCCACCAGACGGAGCTCACGAAGCCGATGAGTTATGCGCGGAACCTTCTCAGCCGGGGCGAGGAGGTCGTCCATCAGAGCCGCCAGCACTGGTTCGCCGTGGCCGCTCGGACCTGGCTCTGGATCCTTCTCGCGATCGTCTCTCTCGCGATCCTGATCTTCCTCGTCTCGAACGAGCCGTTCGTCAACGCCGAGATCGACGGCATCATCACCATCGCGGCGATCGTCCTCCTCATCGGGTCACTCGGGTTCATCGGCTTCGTGATCTGGGACTGGCGCAACCAGGAGTGGCTGGTCACCACGCGCCGCGTGATCCGCGCCGAGGGGGTGCTGAACAAGACGATGGCCGACTCGAGCCTCGAGAAGATCAACGACGCGCGGCTCGACCAGAGCCTGCTGGGCCGCATCTTCGGGTTCGGCACGCTCGACATCCTCACGGCGGCCGAAGAGCTCGGCGGCTCGAACGTCGCCGACTTTCCGATGATCGCCGACCCGATCGACTTCAAGAAGGCGATGCTGGACCAGAAGGAGATGCTCGAGCGGCCGGACCTCGCCCGCCCGCGCTACCAGCGGCCCGGCGAACAGCCGGAGATGCAGCGCGCGGAGCCGATGCCCCCGCGTGCCGGCTCGGACCGCGTCGCCGTCCACGCCGACGACGCCACTCCCTCGCGGCCGCCGACCGCGCCACAGGCGCCAGAGCCGATTGCCGGGCGGTCGCCGGCCGACGAGCTCGGTGCGACCCTGGAGCGCCTTGCCGGCCTGCGCGACAAGGGGCTGATCACCGCCGACGAGTACGACGCCAAGAAGCGCGAGCTGCTGGAGCGGATGTAGGTGGCGTCCGACCATCTCGCGGCCCTCGCCGACGGCGTGTACGGCGAAGAGCTCGACCGCCGGATCGGTGAGGCGTCGGCGAGCATCGCAGGGCGGCTGGCCGGCGAGCCGGCGCTCGGTCGCCCGCGCATCGCCGCCGTTCTCGGTTCCGGGCTGGGCGGCGTGGTCGGCCTCCTCGACCGGGAGCCGCGCGTCATCCTGAGCTACCGCGACATCCCGCACGTGCCCGGGGCCGCGGTGGAGGGCCATGCCGGCGAGCTGGTGGCGGGCACCGTCGGCGGCACGCCGATCGTCATCCTGTCGGGGCGCGCGCATCCGTACGAGGGGTACTCCCACCGCGAGGCGACGCTGCTGTTGCGCGCCGTCCTCGCCCTCGGGGTCGAGACGCTCGTCCTCACGAACGCGGCCGGCGGCCTGGACCCGTCCTTCGACCCGGGCGACGTGATGCTCATCACCGACCACGTCAACCAGTCCGGCGACAACCCGCTGCTCGGGCCCAACCTCGACCGCTTCGGACCTCGCTTCCCGCCGATGACCGACGCGTACGATCCCCAGCTCCGCGCCGCCGCGCTGGAGGCGTCCGAGCGGACCGGCGTGGCGCTGCGCCAGGGGGTGTACATCATGCTGTCCGGACCGTCGTACGAGACGAGGGCCGAGATGCGCATGCTGCGCACGCTCGGCGGGGAAGCGGTCGGCATGAGCACCGCCCACGAGACGATCGTAGCGCGGCATGCCGGCGTCCGCGTGCTCGGCTTCAGCCTCATCACGAACAAGGCGACCGACGACGTCGAGACCGGCGCGACGCACGACGAGGTCATCGCGATGGGACGGATCGGCGCCGAGCGCCTCGTCCGGCTGCTCGGTGATCTCCTGCCGCGCCTGGCCTGACGCTGCCCGATGCTGCTCTTCGACCTCTCCCTGGCCCAGATCATCGCGATCGCGGTCGCGCTGGTGATCGGGATCACGTTCCACGAGTTCAGCCACGCCTTCCTGGCCGATCAGCTCGGCGACCATCGGCCGCGCGCGCTGGGCCGTGTCAGCCTGAACCCCGCCCGGCACATCGAGCCGATGGGCGCGCTCGTGTTCGTCCTCGCCGGCTTCGGCTGGGGACGCCCCGTGCCGGTCAACGTGTACGCGCTCCGGCCCGGCCCGGTGGGCATGGCGATCGTGGCGGCCGGCGGACCGATCGCGAACGTGATCGTGGCGACCGTCGCCGCGATCGTCTATCGCGTGCTCGACGCCGGCGGGATGGGCGGGTTCGCGCTCGAGCTCACCTTCTTCGTCGTCTTCTACAACCTGGTTCTCGCCTTCTTCAACCTCCTGCCGATCCCGCCCCTCGACGGCTACAACGCGCTGCTCGCGTTCCTGCCGCCGCGCGCCGCCTTCACGGTCCAGCGCTATGCGCCGTACGGGATCATCGTGATCCTGCTGCTCGTCTTCCTGCCCGGCAGCCCGTTGCGGCTCCTGTTCGGCGTCGTGCGGGACCTCACGTGGTTGCTGGTCGGTGCATAGGGTCGCCCAGTTCGTCGCGCACGTCCGGGCGCGCGTGGACGCCGCCGAGGAGGCGGATGCGCGACGGGTCCTTCCCGACGCCGCGTGGCAGCTGTTTGCCCGCATGCCGGTCGCCGACCGGCGCCATGCCCTGGACGTCGTGGCGCGGCTGCGCGCCGCCGGCGACGACGACCTCGACCTCGTGATCGCGGCGCTGCTGCACGACGTGGCCAAGGGATCCCGGCTGCGCCTCTGGCACCGCGTCGCCGGCGTGCTGCTCGAGGCCGTCGCGCCATCGCTCCTGAGGCGCCTCGCATCGGACGATGCCGGCTCGTGGCGGTATCCGTTCCATCTCTACCTCCACCACGGCTCCCTGTCCGCCGACCTGGCGGAGTGGGCCGGCTGCCCGCCGCGCGCCGTCGCGTTCATGCGCGGAACGGCTTCGGGCAGCGGCGACGTGCGGCTGGCACACGCGCTGAAGGTCGCCGATGACGCAAGCTGAGGGCATGGAGCCGATCGCCGTCGAAACCGATGCCGCCGTCGCGGTCCCCGTGGGCGACGGCGAGTTCCGCCTCGAGCTGCCGGTGTTCGAGGGACCGCTCCAGCTCCTGCTCCACCTCATCGAGTCACGCCAGCTCGACGTCCTCACCGTGCCGCTGGCCGAAGTGGCCGACGCGTACCTCGAGCACCTGACGCGCCACCCGGTCGACGCGGCGAACCTGTCCGAGTTCGTCGCCATCGCCGCGCAGCTCATCTTCCTGAAGTCCAGGCGGATGCTGCCGGCCGAGCCTCTCCCGCCCGTGCCGGAGGGCATCGACGAGCCGGACGAGGACGAGCTGCGCCGACGGCTCCTGGAATACCGCGCTCTGCGGGACGCATCCGTGGAGCTTGGCGAGCGCGACGGGGTGGCGCCGGTCATGCGGCGGGAGCCACGCGAGGCCGACCTGCCGGAGACCCCGACCGAGCCGCTCCCGGTCGCGATCCTCGTCGGGGCGCTCGAGGCGCTGGCCGCCATCCCGGAGCCGCTTCCGCCGCCGCCCGAGGTCGTGCCGCGCGAGATCACGATCGGCCAGCAGATCGAGGTGCTCCGGCGCGCGCTGTCTCACGGCGGTCGGGTCGTCCTCCAGGCCGTTTTGGCCCGCTGCCACTCGCGGACGGAGGCGGCCGTCACGTTTCTCGCGACGCTGGAGCTCGTGCGTCGGCGCCAGATCCACGCCGAGCAGCACGACATCTTCGGCCCGATCGTCGTCGAGCGGGCGCAGGACCCGAGCTCGTGACCGATCACGGCGCGGACCTCGACGCGTTCTACGAGGCGCTCCTGTTCATCGCCGAGCGACCGCTGACCACCGCCGAGCTCGCCGAGCTCGGGGCCGTGCCGAGGCTGCAGGCCGAGGCCACGCTCGCGGGCCTGGCCGAGCGACTCGCCGACGACGAGCGGGGGATCCGGGTCCAGCGGCACGACGACGCCTGGCAGCTCGTCACCGCGCCGGAGGTCGGCGCGCGGTTGGCCGCGTACGCCGCACGCCAGGAGGCCCGTCTGTCGCCGGCGGCCCTCGAGGCGCTCGCCGTGGTGGCGTACCGGCAGCCCTGCACCCGCTCGGACGTGGAGCGAGTCCGCGGCGTCGACTCCGACTACGTCATCCGCTCGCTGCTGCATCGGCGGCTGATCGTCGAGGTCGGGCGCCGCGACACGCCGGGCCGCCCGGTCCTGTTCGGGACGACCTTCTCCTTCCTCGAGCGCTTCGGCCTCACCTCGCTCGACGACCTGCCCCCGCTCTCGAGCGACGCCGCCCAGCTCACCGCGCTCGCCTCCCGCCCTGACGAGCCCGATGGCGGGTGAGCGGCTGCAGAAGCTCATCGCGCGCGCCGGGGTCGCGTCTCGGCGCGCGGCGGAGCAGCTCATCGCGGACGGCCGCGTCAGCGTCAACGGGGCTCGCGCCGGGCTGGGCGATTCGGCGGACCCCGCTCACGACCGGATCGAGGTCGACGGACGCCCGCTGCAGCCGGCTCCGAAGCCGATCCACCTGGCGGTGCACAAGCCGCGTGGCTTCCTCTCGTCCGCTCGCGACGAGCGAGGCCGGCGCTCGGTCGTCTCGCTCGTGGACACGGCCGGCGAGCGGCTCTGGCCGGCCGGCCGCCTCGACGTGGAGTCGGAGGGCCTCATGCTCCTGACGAACGACGGCGAGTGGGCGAACCGCGTCCTGCATCCGCGCTACGGCACCGAACGCGAGTACGCGGCCCTCGTGGCGCCCGCGCCGAGCCGCCGCCAGATCGCGCGGCTGCTCGGGGGCGTGGAGCTGGACGACGGACCCGCGCGGCTGCTCGCCGCCCGATTCGCGCAACCGCCCGGCGAGGTCGACCGGGATCGCGACGAGGTCGGCGCCTGGCTGCGGGTGCGGATCGGGGAGGGACGCAAGCGCGAGGTGCGGCGCCTGTTCCTGGCGGTCGAGGCCGAGGTCGATCGGCTGGTCCGCACACGGATCGGGCCGGTCACCCTCGCCGGACTGCGCAGTGGCCGGTGGCGTCCACTTCGCCGCTCGGAGATCGCCGCGCTAGCCGGCAGGCGCGGCCGATGAGCCGAACGGTCGCCATCGACGGCCCGTCCGGCGCCGGCAAGAGCACGATCGGCCACGCGCTGGCCCAGCGCATCGACGCGACGTTCGTCGATACCGGCCTGATGTACCGCGCCCTTACGCTGGCAGCGGTCGAGCGCGGCCTCGACGTCGACGATGGCCCGGCCCTGGGCCGGCTGGCGCGCACCTGCCGGATCGAGGTCGAGCGGGCACAGCCGGATCAGCACGACCGGCTCGAGACGGTCCGCCTCGACGGGCGCGACGTGACCGTCGAGGTGCGGCGGCCACCGATCGATCGCGCGGTCAGCGCCGTGAGCCGCCACGCCGAGGTCCGCGACGCGATGCTGGACGTGCAGCGTGACGCCGCGCGCCGCGGTGACGTCGTCATGGTGGGCCGCGACATCGGCACGGTCGTGCTGCCCGATGCGAGCCTGAAGGTGTATCTCACCGCGACCGCCGAGACCCGTGCGCTGCGCCGGGCGGCCGAGATGGGGCGGCCGGAGCGCTATGACGAGTACCTCGCCGAGATCCGGCGCCGCGATGCGGCAGACTCCGGCCGCGACGTTGCACCGCTCCGGCAGGCGGAGGATGCCCTCGTGCTCGACACGGGCGACCTGAACGTGGAAGCCTGCGTCGACGCGATCATCGCGCGGTTGGAGACGATCGGTGCGTAGCTGGTTCTATTGGCCGGGCGCGGCGTTCGTCGGGCTCGTCGCCCGGCTGCTGTGGAAGGCGCGGATCGAGGGGGTCGAGCACCTGCCGCGCAGCGGTGCCTTCATCGTCGCCACCAACCACTGCTCGAACGTGGACCCGCTCATGATGGGATGGGCGACCGGCAACCAGATCGGGCGGGTCGTGCATTTCATGGCGAAGAGCGAGATGCGCCGATGGCCGGTCATCGGCTGGCTCGCCAGCCAGGCCGGCGTCTTCTTCGTCCGCCGCGGCGAGGGCGACCGCGCGGCCCAGCGCTTCAGCCTCGAGACGCTGGCCGCCGGGAAGCCCATCGCCATCTTCCCGGAGGGGACCCGATCGCGCGACGGCCGCCTCAAGCCCGGCAAGCGCGGGACGGCCCTGCTCGCGATGCGATCCGGTGCGCCGGTCGTCCCGGCCGGCATCAGCGGGACGCAGCGGATCTTCCCGGGGCGGTCGCGCTGGCCGCATCCGTCGCGCGTCGTCATCCGGTTCGGCCCCCCGGTGACGCTCGACCACGTGCCGGAGGGCCGCCTCGACCGTGCGGCGCTCGACGCGGGCACCGAACAGGTCATGTCGGCCATCGAGTCGCTGCTGCCCCCCGAGCAGCGCCGCGCCGGTGGAACAGAGCGAGGTTGATCGCCGCCGATGGCGGATCTGACGCGGGGGTGAATCGCCCATAGAATGAAGGCGATGACCACGGCAACCCCGACCCGACCCGACGTCCGCATCGCCGAGCGCGCCGGCTTCTGCTACGGCGTGCGACTGGCGATCGACAAGGCGAAGCACGCCCGCGAGGAAGGCAAGGAGGTCACCACCCTCGGCCAGCTCGTGCACAATCCCGGCATCAAGGCCGACCTCTCCGACCGCGGCATCCGGACTGCCGACCTGGCCGACCAGGTCGAGGGCGGCACCCTCGTGATCCGGGCGCATGGGGTGCCGAAGTCCGAATTCGAGCGCGTCAAGGGCAAGGGAAGCCTCGAGGTGATCGACGCGACGTGCACGTGGGTGCTCCAGTCGCAGAAGGCGGCGCGCGAGCTGGCCGACGCAGGCTACACCGTGTGCATCATCGGCCACGAGGACCACCCCGAGGTCAAGGGCGTTCGCTCGTATGCCGGCGAGAAGCACGTCGTCGTGGACGACATGGACCGATCCACCTGGGAGCGCGTGCCGCGCACGAAGAAGATCGGCGTGCTGAGCCAGTCGACGATCCTCCCGAACAAGCTCGAGGAGTTCGCCGCGTTCTGCCTCCGCCGATGCCACGACCTCCGGGTCGTCAACACCGTCTGCCCGGTGACGCTTACCCGGCAGGACGACAGCGTGAAGCTGGCCCACGAGGTCGACGCGATGATCGTGGTCGGCGGCAAGAACAGCTCGAACACGAAGGAGCTCGCGGTGAAGTGCCGCGGCATCCAGCCGGAGACGATCCACGTCGCCGATGCCGATGAGCTCGCCGCCGAGCACGCCAATTGGCTGCGCGACAAGCCGCGGATCGGCATCACCGGCGGCACCTCGACCCCCGAGGTGGACCTCGAGGAGGTCCGGGAGCGGGTCTACGCCCTGACCGCGTCGTAGCTCGCGCGGCCGCGGGCCTCCGCCGCTTGCCTCCGAGCGACGCTAACGGCCACGACGGCCCCTCTGCCTTCCCATGGCGTGCGCCCCGGGGCAGTCTGCGGGCATGCAGAAACCGCCACAGCGCCCAAGTTGGCCGTTAGCGCCGCTGCAGGGAAAGAACGCGCGACAAGCCGACGAAGCCGCCAAGCGGTGCTCCGCCGCTCACGTGGTGAGCTTGCGGATCCACCGACGGAGGCGGCGCTGGAGGACCTCGTACGAGAGGTGCCGGCTCGCAACCTCGAAGTTGCGCCGCGCGATGCGTGCCTGGCGTCGCGGATCGGCGATGGCGCGCTTCACCTCCCGAACGGTCTCGGCGGTGACGACTCCCGAGATCTCGATGAAGCGGAAGCCGAGCGGCCGGATATCGGCGTCGTAGACGCTGTATCGGTTCACGACGACCGGCTTGCCGTAGAAGATCGCCTCGACGAGGGCGTTGCCGTAGCCCTCGTAGAGCGACGGGTAGGTGATCAGGTCGGCGGCCAGGTAGGCGTCGTGGAGCGAGTGGGCCGGTCGCAGCGGCTTGCCCTCGAGGTCGGGCGCGAAGCGGTCGGCGGCGTACCGAAGATTGACCCGATGCTGCTCGGCCAGCCGCTCGAGCTCGACGAGGTAGTCGAGCCCCTCGTCGCCGGCCGGACTGGTGATGAGGAGCACGGCGTGCCGGTCCCGCAGCCGCCCCACGAGCTCGATCGCCAGCTCGATGCCCTTGCGCGGCACGACCCGGGTCGGCTGGATCACGAGGAGCCCTCGCCCGCCCATGCCGAGCTCCTCGCGCATGCGCCGCCGCAGCGCGGGACGCGGCCGCGGTCGCCCGAGCGAGAAGTCGAACACGTTCGGTACGACGGCCGAGGCGATCCCGCGGCGGCGGCGCAGCTCCCGTGCCGCCAGGCTGTTGATGCTCACGTGCCGGATGCCGGGCAGGTCCGGCGGGAAGTACCGCTCGAGCACCTCGGGCACGATGCAGTTCGCGAAGCGGTCGCGCTCCCACCAGTAATCGTGGTGGTGGCCGATCGCCGGCATCCCGGTCTCCTCGACGATGCGTCGAAGCGCGACGGCCAGCGGGAGCTGCATCGGGATCGCCCACGCGTTCTCGACGATGAGCAGCTCGATCCGCTGCGACTCGATCCAGTTGTTGATCACCGGCACGAGCTGGTGGGCGAGCCGATCGATCTCCTGGCGGACGGCGGTGGCGTCGCTCTCGGGATCGAAGGCCGCGGCGGTCACCCGCGCCGCCGCGGGGTAGGTGAAATGCATCGCCGGCACGAGCCGGGCGTTCGGGCGAAGCGCATCGACCTCGCCGCCCAACAAGCGCACCTCGTGACCCATGCGCTCGAGGACGGCCTCCCACTTCGCGGCCTCGAAGGTGACCCCATCGACCCCGGCGATCCGCGTGGCGACGATCCCGATCCGCATCGGGCCGAATGCTAGCGCGACGGCGCGACGCCGATTCGGTCGAGTCGACCACCGTCGTCCAGCAGCCGCAGGGCGGCCAGGGCGGCGCCCGGCCATGCGAACCAGTGCCGCACCGGAGCCAGTGACTCGGTGTCGTAGGCCTCGGGAAGCATGCCGTCCGGCATCGCGACGCGCGCCAGTCGCTCGAGCGCCGCGTTCATGCCGGCGGCGTCAGCGGTGCAGCGGGCGCGAATCCAGGCCTGCACGTCCCCGAGCGTCCACGCCCCTGCCGTGTGCACCGAACCGAGCCCTGCGAAGCGGCCTGCGGCCCACGCCGGGTTCGCCGGCGAAAAGGCCAGCTCCATGGTCCGGCGCCAGCCGGCATCGGTGGCGTCGCAGAAACCCCAGACCGGAGCGAGCGCCACGGGCAGGTCGTTCGCGTCGTGGTAGTCCACGCGCCGCCCCGATGCGTCGACCGCATAGGCCCAGCCGGCGGCAGGGTCGCCGGCGATGCGCCGATGGAAGGCGTCGCCGGTACGCACCGCCGCGTCGCACAGCTTTCGCGCGTCCAGCGCGAGGGCACCGGCGTCGGCGAGCTCGGCGACCCGGCGCGCGGCGTACCACAGGAGGATCTGCGACGAGCCGATGAACGGCGCGACCGCCGGGTCGTCGGCGGCGTTCTCCGCGCTCGGCACCAGCCCGAGGCGCGGGTCCACGGTCGCCGTGAAGGCGTCCCAGACGCGGGCGACCGCCGTCGACCAGTCGACGCCGGCGGGAAGCGAGCCGGTCCAGCGCCAGAAGTCGGCGAGCTCCACGAGCGGATACAGCTGCTGATCCGCCTGGAACGCGACGTCCTTGCGCCGTCCGTCCGCGTGATGGCTGCGCGCCCAGCGTGCGTCGGGCCGCTCGCACCGCCGCCACAGCCACCGGAGATGGTCCGCGACGCGTTCGCGGTCGCCCGGCTCGTCGGCGGCGAGCAGCGCCAGCGCCTGCCAGTACGCGTCCCGTGTCCACGAGAGGGGCAGGATCCGATGGTCGGTGAGGATGACACGCTCGCCCTCGTCCACCGCCAGCGCCGTGCAGCCGCGAACGTACGCGAGCGCCGCGGCGGTCAGTGCATCGCCGCCTCGCACCGGGGCGGCGTGATAGTCGGTCGCGCGGGCGACGGTGGCCAGCCGCACGACGAGCGTCAGCTCGACCGCCCCTTCCGCCGGAAGGATGACGTCGCCCATCGCTCCGTCGCCGGTCAGCCGCCATCGAACCGTGGTGCCTTCGGCCCGAACCTCGGCGGTCGCGCCCAGGCCCGCGGCCTCGATCCTCACGGTCTGCGAGTCGACGCGGAAGCGGGTCACCGCGCCGGTGGCCGCCGGCGGCTCGAGCTCGGTGATTTCGGCGAGCGCGGGCCGGTCGAGGCTTCCCCGGAGGCGGATGCGCACAACGTGTACCTCGCCGCCCGTGCCGACTCGCCACTGTTGCCGCATGGTGCCGGTGTCCGGCCCCGGCTCGACGGCCACGCTGATCCGGTCGCCGGCCCATCGGGGCGGCTCCCCGGGCGACGACGTCGGGCGCAGGGCCGTCGCCTGGCCGTCGAACTCGAGCCACAGGAACGCATGGCCGGGATCGGTCATCGCCAGCCGGTGGCGGCGCGTGGCGGCGGGGTCGCCTCGCCAGGACGCCGGAAAGGCCGGCATGGCGTTGAGCTCGACGAAGCCCTCGCCCCGGTGCACGGTCCCCACCGACATCCAGGCTCCGCTTGCCGGGTCGAAGGACGCGCAGATCTGCCCGGTACCGGCGTCGAGCGGCTTGCGCCCGGATCGGCTGGCATCCACCGCACTCACGCGGCGCTGTCGGCGTCGCGCTCCTGCTCGGTGGGCGCACCGTGCGCCGCGCCGGGATCGGTCTCGACGTCGACGCCGAGGGCGACCTCGGCCTCCGCGTCGAGCCAGCGGATGCGGTCGGCCTGGAAGACGACCCCCACCTCCTGGTCGCGCTCCATCGGCGCGTCGGGCCGCGTCGTGGCTTTGAGCTGCTCGGCGCCCAGCTGCAGGGTGACCAGGTTGTGCGAGCCGAGCGGCTCGACGACCAGCACCCGGCCGCGGAGGGCTCCCGACCCGGCCTCGGGCCGAACCTCCACGTTCTCGGCACGGATGCCGAGCAGCACTTCTCCGGTGAGCCCGTCGAGCGTCCCCTCGTCGTCGATCTCGACCGCCCCTGCATCGGCGATCACCGCCTGGATCCGGCCGTCCGAGCGATCGATCGTCGCCGACAGGAAGTTCATCGGCG
Source organism: Candidatus Limnocylindrales bacterium (assembly GCA_035540715.1). Classification (GTDB taxonomy): domain Bacteria; phylum Chloroflexota; class Limnocylindria; order QHBO01; family QHBO01; genus JACDBZ01. The sequence continues at coordinate 19,268 of DATLGA010000132.1, forward strand.
GGTTGCCGATGAAGCCGCCGACGAAGCGGTCGACCGGCCCGTCGTAGATGTCGAGCGGGCTGCCGACCTGGATCAGCTTCCCGGAGCGCATGACCGCCACGCGGTCGCCCATGCTCATCGCCTCGACCTGGTCGTGGGTGACGTAGATGGTCGTCGATCCGATCTCGTTGAGGAGGCGCTTCAGCTCGGCCCGCGCCTCGAGCCGGAGCAACGCGTCGAGGTTCGAGAGCGGCTCGTCCATGAGCAGGACCTGGGGCTGCATCGCCAGCGCCCGCGCCACGGCGATGCGCTGGCGCTGTCCGCCGGACGTCTGCGACGGGTAGCGCTCCAGCAGGTTGTCGATGTGGAGCAGCTCCGCCGCCTCGTGGACCTGGCGCCGGATGTCCGCCTTCGACGCGCGGTGCATGCGGAGGCCGAAGGCGATGTTCTCGAAGACCGTCATGTGCGGGAAGACGGCGTAGCTCTGGAAGACCATCGCGATGTTCCGCTTCCGCGGCGGCAGGTCGGTCACCTCGCGCTCGCCGATGACGATGCGCCCGCCGTCGATCTGTTCGAGCCCGGCGATCGAGCGCAGGAGCGTCGTCTTGCCGCATCCGGACGGGCCGAGCAGCACCATGAACTCGCCATCGGCGATCGTCAGCGACACGTCGTCCACGGCGCGCACGTTCTTGAACAGCTTGGTGACCCGGTCGACGCGAATCTCAGCCATGGAAGTGGGGACTCCTCATGTCACTTGACGACCCGGCCCCACAGGCCGAGCAGGTACTTGCGGATGAAGAAGATGACGACGAGGCTCGGCACGAGCATGACGAAGCCTGCGGCGAACTGGAAGTAAATCGGCGACTGCGTCAGCGCGGTCAGGATGCGGGCCGGGAGCGTGGGGTTCTGGAGCGTCAGGATGACCGCCGCGAAGACGTCGTTCCAGCTGAGCACCCAGGTGAAGATCGCGGCCGCGGCGAGCCCCGGCAGCGCGAGCGGCAGGGAGACCTTCACGAAGGCCTGCAGCGGGTTGCAGCCGAGGGTCTGGGCCGCCTCCTCGAGCTCGCGCGGCACCGACACGAACACGCTCGAGGTGATCAGCACGGTGAACGGCAGCGCGAGAGCGGTGTGCATGAGCGCCACGCCGATGACCGAGTCGTTGATGCCCCACAGCCGATACGTCACTGCCAGCGGGATCGCCAGGATGACGATCGGAAAGGCCCGGGTCGACAGGATCACGAGCCGATACGAGCTGCGTCCGCGGAACGCGTAGCGGGCGATCGCGTACCCGGCCGGCGCCCCGATGAGCAGCGCCAGGACGAGCGTGATGATCGCCACGATGACGCTGCGCCAGAACGAGTCGATGACGCCGAAGGCGTTGAGGAAGAAGATGATCGTCTCGAAGTTCACCTCGGCCGGCACGAGGCGGCGCGGAAACTCGAATGCCCGATCCGGCGGCGTGAACGCCGAGACGGCGATGAGATAGATCGGCACGAGGATGAAGAGCGCCAGGAGGATGGCGGCGAGGTAGATCAGCCCGCGGCCGACGAGGTGCTCGCGCCCGGATCGGCGGCGGGGGAGCGGGACGTCGGGGGTGCGCGCGCTCATAGCTGCTGCTCGTCCTTCGTCGGCAGCAGCACGAGGAACAGGATCGTGCTGATCAGCGACAGGATGAGGATGAGCCCGGCGTAGGCGGCGGCAACGTTGTCGTTCTGGATGTCGGTCGCCCAGCGCTGGGCCTCGCGCGCGAGGACGAAGAGGCCGCTGCCCGCGATCGCGATGACGGTCGCGAACACCTGGAAGGCGAGGATCGTGCGCAGGATCAGCGCGACCTGGAGGCTGGGGCGGAGCATGGGCAGGATGACCCGCCGAACCTTCTGCCACGTCGTTGCGCCGTAGACGTCGGCCGCCTCCAGGAACTCGCGCGGGATGGACTGGAGCCCGGCGACGAGGATGATCATGATGATGCTCGTCGCCCGCCAGGCCTCGGCGATGACGACGCACAGGATGAGCAGCCACGGCGTCTCGGCGCTCTGCCAGGTGATCGGTCGGTCGATGATGCCGATGTTGATGAGGATGCTGTTGAGCCACCCCGATTGGGTGAAGATGCTGACCCAAACGATGCCGGCGGCCAGCTCGCTGATGCCAAGCGGGAGCGCGTACACGTAGAGCCACAGGCCCTGGCCCTTCAATCGCGCGTTGATGACGAGTGCCATCGACATGGCGAGGGCGAACTGGATCGGGATGATGAGCACCACCAGGGCCACCGTGGTGCTCAGCGCGCTCGTGAAGCGCGCGTCGTTCATCATGCGCTGGACGCTGCCCAGGCCGAAGCTGCCGTCGGGATTCTGGAAGGCGAGGCCGAAGGCCTGGACCATCGGCGTCGCGAAGAAGACGGCGAGGAACGCGAGCGAGGGGAGCAGGAGGGCGTAGGGCGCCCATCCGAGGCGCGATGTCATCGGGCTCGAGTGAGCCGATCGGGACCCGGGGCGGCCGGAGCCGCCCCGGATCGGTCGGGTCGCACGTCAGCCGCCGCCGACCTGGCAGGGCCCGTCACTCGGCGGGTCGGGCGACCAGCAGGCCGCGCCCGAGTCGTCGAAGACCTGCTGCAGCTGCGGCGTGAGGTCGTTGAGCACCGTCGACGGCTCTTCTCCGCCGATCACGATCCGCTGGAAGGCGTCGCGGTGCACCTGGCTGTACGCGCCGCCCTGCTCGCCGAGGCCGACCGGCAGCAGTGCCGGCAGGGCGTCGTCGGCGGCCTGCTGCGCGGCGACGGCGTCCGCCTCGGCCTGGAGGCCGGGGGAGAGGTCACCGGGCAGCTCCTCCCCGATCACCGGGAAGAACGAGACCGCCGACAGCGTCGTGGCCTGCGTCTCGGGCTGGAGCAGGTACCGGATCAGCTCCCTTGCGCCGTCGGGGTTCGGGGCCGTGGTGGGGATGGCCAGGCCGGCGATGACCGGCATGAAGGCCTTGCCCTCCGGGCCGGACGGCACCGGGAAGGCCACGTAGCTGTCCGGGTCGGACTCGAGGGCGTCGATGAGCCGGACGACGTGATCCCACGCCACCCAGACCTCGCCCTGCTGCAGGGGCTCCTGCATGAAGCCGTACGTCGTGGACTGCGGGTTGACGTACTGCCAGGTGTCCTGCATCCAGGTCCACATCTCGACCGCCGCGTCGCTCGCGAAGGTCGTGTTCACGCCACCGGTGAACGCCGGGTAGCCGTAGCCCTGGAAGAATCGATGGAGGAGCCCGTCCTCGCCGGCCGGGAAGCCGAGGCGGCGCTCACCGGTCTCGGCCTGGATGTTCGCGCCCCAGTCGGTCAGGTCCTGCCACGTCATCGTCTCGAGCTCGACGCCGTCGGGCAGGTAGTCGAGCGCCTCGACGCGCGCGACCATGATGTAGGTGGCCTGCATCCACGGGATGTAGAGCTGCTGGTCCGTGCCGAGGCGGCCGAGCTCCAGGTAGTCCTGGTTGATGCCGACATCGGCGAGCTCGTCCGCCAGGTCCGAGAGGTCGGTCAGCAGGCCCTCGGCCGCGAAGGCGCTGAACTCACCGTCCAGCCCACCGATCAGGCTGATGTCGCCCGAGCCGGCCTCCTCCTGCGCCCGCACCTGCTGGTTGAACGGTCCGGGCTCCGCGCCGATGAAGTTCACCGTGCCGTCGAAGCCGGCAAGGATCTCGTTGCGCATCGCTTCCTGTTCGGCGGTCGGCACGAGCTGGCTCGAGATCATCACGACCTCGCCGGCGTCGGCGCCGTTCCCGTTCCCGTTGCCGGGATCGCCGTCGGTGGGATCGGTCCCCGGGGTGGCGGCGTCGTCGCCCGGCGCGCAGGCGGCGACGACGAGCGCGAGGCTCGCCAGCAGCGCCAGGAGCCGCCACGGCCGCATTCGTACGTCTGTCCGCATCGGTTGTCTCCTTACTCGGTGACCGGTCCGCTCGGGACGGACCGATGTGGTGCTTCTGCGCTAGCCGCCCTCCGAACGGCGAAGCGCCCCGCCTGGCTGCCTGCATCCGCAGGACCGTCTCAGGCGGACCGTGGCCGGCACGCGGACCTCGCGTGCCGGGTGTGTCATGGGGCCCACCGTCGCCGTCGGCTCGATCACCAGATCGGCGGCGGCGGCCCCGATCTCGTTCACGTCCACGCTGACGGAGGTGAGCGGCGGGTCGGCCAGTTCGGCCCACGCGATGTCGTCGAAGCCGGTGACCGCCGGCCGTCGCCGAGTGGGAAGCGCGCGGAACCGATGCATCGCGCCGAGCGCCATGGCGTCGTTGACCGCGACGAGGGCATCGGGCGGATCGTCGAGCAGCCGCTCCGCCAGCGCCGCGCCGTCGCGCATGGTCGTCTCGCGTGCGTGCACGATCCGCAGATCGGCTCCTGTCCGTCGGGCGGCCAGGCGGACCCCCGAGAGACGCTCGGCGGTGCTGGTCCACCGGGATGGTCCGCCGAGCGCCACCAGCCGCCGATAGCCGTGTCCGTCGGTGAGGTGGTGGGTCAGCTCGGCCATCGGGGCGCGGTTGTCCGTCAGCACCGCGTCGACTCCCGGCACGCGGTGGTCGATGAGAACCACCCGGCGGCCGCTCTCCGCGAGGCGCGCGACGGCCTGCGGCGGAAACGACGGGCCGAGAACCAGGACGCTGTCACTGCGGCCGGGCCGTACCTCCGGCAGGCGGTCGAGGCGCTGGACGGCGTCGTCATCGACCTCGACGTAGAGGGTGTCGTGGCCGGCGCGCCGCAGCGCGCGAGAGACCGCGGCGACGACCCGGCTCGAGAATGTGCCCTCTCCATGCGCGGGGTACTGCGCATGGTGGACGAGGAGCGCGACCGTGGCCGTGCGTGCGCGCGAGAGGTTCCGTGCGGCCTGGTTCGGCAGATAGTCGAGATCGCGAGCCGCCTCCTCGACTCGCAGTCGCGTCCCGGCCGCGACGTAGCGGCGCCCGTTGAGCACGCGCGAAGCGGTCGCCTCGGAGACCCCCGCCCTGCGAGCGACGTCCGAGAGAGTGACGGCCATCCGACGATCCTCGCGTCCCTCCCCACCTCTGCAAGCGCTTCCACATGGAACCGCTTCCAGAATGTAGCACGGGCCGGCAACGGTCCCGATCGGTACACTGGCGCCCATGTCCTCCCTGCCCGTCGTGGCAATCGTCGGTCGCCCGAACGTCGGCAAGAGCACGCTCTTCAACCGCATGATCGGCGAGCGCCTGGCGATCATCTCGGACGTCGCCGGCACCACCCGCGACCGCGTCTACGGCACCGCCGAATGGAACGGTCGCACGTTCACCGTGGTCGACACCGGAGGGCTTGAGCTCGACCCGGGGTCGGACATCGAGGAGCGCGTGCAGGACCAGGCGCGCGTGGCCGTCGAGGAGGCCGATCTCATCCTCTTCGTGGTCGATGCCCACGCCGGCCTCGCGCCGCTCGATCACGAGGTCGCCGATCGGCTGCGGCGGGCGGATGCGCCCGTGATCCTCGTCGTCAACAAGGGCGACAACCCGGCGCGCGAGGCCGAGGCCGTCGAGTTCTACGCGCTCGGCGTCGACCCGTCGATCACGATCAGCGCCCAGCACGGCCGAAACACCGGCGACCTCGCCGACCTCATCGTCGACCATCTCCCGCCGCCGAGCGAGGCGGAGGCGGCGGCATCGGTCTCGGCCGAGCACGACCTGACCGAGGAGGAGCTGGCCGAGCTCGCCGAAGCCGATCTTCCGGCGCCGCGCGTCGCGATCGTCGGGAGGCCGAACACGGGCAAGTCGACCTTCATCAACCGGGTCCTCGGTGAGGACCGCATGATCGTCTCGGCCGTTCCCGGGACGACGCGCGACCCGATCGACACGGCCATCGAGCTGGACGGCCAGCCACTCGTCCTCGTGGACACCGCGGGCATCCGTCGCCGAGGAAGCATCGACCGGGGGATCGAGCGCTACAGCGTGCTGCGTTCGATGAAGGCCATCGATTCCGCCGACGTCGCCGTGGTCATGACGGATGCGACCGAGGGCTACACCGCCCAGGACGCGCACGTCGTCGGGTACGTGCTCGAGGCGCACAAGGGCGTCGTGCTGGTGCTCAACAAGTGGGACGCGGTCGAGAAGGACGAGCACACCGCCGATCAGTGGCTGAAGCGCCTCCGCCGCGACGCGCCGTACCTGGCCTGGGCCGACATCGTGTTCGCGTCGGCGTTGACCGGCCAGCGGGTCGAGCGGATCCTGCGCGAGGCGCTGCGCGTCGCCGAGGAGCGCTACCGTCGCGTGCCGACCGGCGAGCTGAACCGGCTGATCATGGACGCGGTGCGGGCGCACCCGCCCTCGCACGTTCGCAACCGCCTGCCGAAGATCTTCTACGCCACGCAGGTCGGCGTCGCGCC
>DATLGA010000133.1:0-32991 GCA_035540715.1 Candidatus Limnocylindrales bacterium
GGGCACAGCCCGCAGATCGGGCGCGGGGCGCGGCACGTGTCGCGCCCATGCCGAATGAGCTCGACATGGAAGGGATACATCTCGTTCGGCTCGAGCACCTCCTCCAACAGGTCGTGCGCTCGCTCGAGCGGCGTCCGAGGCGCCAGCATCCCGACCCGGGTCGCCACCCGGTGGACGTGAGTGTCGACGGGCAGCTGCGGTCGCCCGAACCCGAAGAGGAGGATGATCGCGGCCGTCTTCCGACCGATCCCCGGCAGCGAGATGAGCCAGTCGCGCGCCTCGAGCAGCGGGCGGGTGGCCAGGAACCCGAGGTCCCAGGTCCCGCCGGTGGCGGCGTGGACCTCGGCCAGGACGTGCTGGATGCGGCGCGACTTCGTCGGCGCCAGGCCGCCGGGTCGGATCACCTCCTCGAGCTCGTCGGTCGGTGCGGCCAGCACCTCGTGCCAGGTTGCGTACCGATCGCGTAACGCGGAAAAGGCCCGGAAGGAGTTCGTGTCCGAGGTGTTCTGCGACAGGATCGTCAGGACGAGCTCGCTCACGGCATCGAGCCGCGGGCCGGCCCAGGTCGGGTGGTCGTACCGCTCGCCCAGGCGCTCGAGCACGACGTCCGCCAGCCGCCGCCGCTTCCGCCGATCCGCCGCACGCTTCTGCGGGCTCGGGCCCCGCGCCATCGACCGATGCGCCCTACGGGCGCGCGAGCTCCAGGCCGATGCCGACGCTGCGCGCCAGCCTGCCGGCACCCGCGACCAGCAATCGCTCGGTATCCGCCATCGCCTCGGCGAGCTCCATCGGCCGGTCGATGACCGGTTGCACGACGGTGAGGGCCATGGCCGCGTCGAGCGCTTCGGCGCCCGGCCCGAGCGCGCCGCAGAGCAGCGCGACCGGCGTGTTCCTCGGCCGCGCCAGGGTCGCCACGCCGATCGCCGTCTTGCCCTGGAGCGTCTGCTCGTCGGCGCGTCCCTCGCCGGTGACGACCAGGTCGGCGGCCTCGAGCGCCCCCGCGAGGCCGACGAGCTCGGCCACCACCTCCACGCCGGGACGCACCACGGCACGCGTGAAGCCCAGGAGGCCGGCGGTCGTCCCGCCGGCGGCGCCGGCGCCGGGGAGATCGGCCACGAGCCGGCCGGTCGCGGTCTCGATGGCGCGGCCGTACCGATCGAGGGCAGCGTCCAGGTCGGCCACGGCCGCCTCGTCGCAGCCCTTCTGCGGACCGTACGTCGCCGCCGCGCCCCGGCTGCCGAGGAGGGGGTTCGTGACGTCGGAGGCCACGATCAGCTGCACCTCGGCAAGACGGGGATCGAGCCCGGAGGGATCGATGCGGTCGAGCTCGCCCAGGGCAGCCCCGCCGTCGTCGAGATCGCGCCCGCCGCCACCGGTGAAGCGGGCGCCGAGGGCGCGGAGCAGCCCGCTGCCCCCATCGGTCGTCGCCGAGCCGCCGAGCCCGACGGTGATGCGCTCCGCGCCGGCGTCGAGGGCGGCGCGCAGGAGGTCGCCGGTTCCGCGGGTCGAGGCCCGGCGTGCGTTCTCCGGCGTGCGCTCGTCGGGGGAGAGTCGCGCGAGCCCGGACGCCGCCGCCATCTCGACGAACGCGCCGCGCCCCTCGTCGAGGAGGAGCCAGGGTGCGGTGATCGGGCGGCCGAGCGGGTCGGTGGTCTCGATCTCACGGACCTCCGCATCCTCGCCGAGCGCGTCGGCGATCGCGGCCAGCGTGCCCTCGCCCCCGTCGGCCATCGGCTTCCGGACGACCTCGTCGGTCGGGCGCACGTTCGACCAGCCGGCGGCAATCGCCGCGGCGACACGGACCGAGTCGAGCGCGCCGCCGAACGAATCGGGCGCGACGACGATCCGCAGCGTTCTCGTCATCGGCTCAGCGAGCCTTCAGCGACTTGCGCCGCTCGACGTAGGCGGGCACCGAGATGATCGGCGGACGGATCTCGTCGCCGATCTCGCGAACCTCGAGGTTGAAGTGGTCCTTGCCGGTGTTGATGAGCTTCATCCCCCGGCCGACCTCGCTCAGCAGCTCGAGCCGGTGGCGCTCCTCCAGCTTGCGGATCGCCCCCTGCAGGATGACGTACGCCATCTGCGACAGGTTCGGCAGGGGCTGGTTACGGTGGATCCGCCGCTCGAGGTCGACCTGTCCGATCCCCGGCAGCCCGGCCTGGTCGAGGATGTCGATGAGCAGCCCGATCTCGACCGCGTATCCGGTGAAGAACGGAAGCTTCTCGAGGAGCTCCCGCCGGCCGGCGTACTCGCCGGAGAGCGGCTGGATCATGCCGGACAGCTCGGGGAAGAACAGGTTGATGAGCGGGCGGGCCATGAGCTCGGTCACCCGGCCGCCACCTTCGGCCTGCAGCTTGTCACCCTGCTTGATCGGTCGCTGATAGAAGCCCTTCACGTACTGGATCTTCGGCTCGCGCAGGAGCGGGCCGAGGAGGCCGAACACGAACCGCGGCTGGATGTTGCTGATGTCGGTGTCGATCCAGGCCACGATGTCGCCGTCGAGTACGTGGAGGCTCTTCCACAGCGCCTCGCCCTTCCCCCGGTACGTGCCGGTCTGGGGCAGGATCTCCGGGTGGCGGTGCACGGTCACGCCGAGCTCGGTCGCGATCTCGACCGTCCGGTCGTCGCTCTCCGAGTCGATCACGATCATCTGGTCGATGAGCGGCGCGCGGTCGACGAGCGCCGACTTCACCCGCTTGATGACCGTGGCGATCGTCTTCTCCTCGTTGAGCGTCGGCAGGCCGAGGCTGATCGTCAGGCCCTGCTTCTCCTTGAGCGCCACCAGCTGCTTGATGTCGGCGAACTCGTGGGCGTGGAAGGTGTTCTCGGCGAACCACTTGTCGACCACGACCGGCAGCGACCGGCTCCGCTCGACGTACGCATCGGCGTGGGCGAGGGTCCCCTCGCTGGCACGCAGCTCGTCGAAGGTCGCCAGGCCGAGCGACTGCTTCGTCTTCACGACGATCACGGTCGGCTTGGCCTTGCTGGCCACCGACTCGGCCAGCGTGCCGAACAGGTACCGCCCATCCGGGCTTGCGTTGGTCGGCTGCGCCGATGCGCCCATCACCACGAGGTCGTGGTGCGCCGCCTCCTTGATGATCGCCTGGCGCACGCTGGTGGCCTCGCGGATCATGCCCGTCGCTCGCCGCGCGCCGGCATGCTCGCGCACGAATGCATCGACCGCGGCCTGCTCGCGCTCGATCGCCCGCTCGCCGATGCCCTTCGGCACGACGTGGAGCACGACGACCTTCGCGCCGAAGCGCTTGGCGAGGTCGCGGCTGATGCGCATCGCCAGCTCGGCGTGCGGCCCGCCGCGGACCGGGACGAGGATCGACTCCACCTTCTCGAGGCCGCGCTGCTTGACCACCGCGATGTCGCACGGCGACTCCCGCACGACGGCGTCGATCGTCGGCGAGAACACCGCACGCGGGCGAGCGCGCTCGCCGGCAAGCTCGAGCTCGGCCGCCTCGGCGTCGGCGCGGACGCTCTGGGCCGAGCTGGGCGGCCCGCCCCATCCGAAGATGACGAGGTCGGCCTCCTCCTCGCCGACCGCCTCGATGACCCCGTCCGAGGCGTTCCGTCCGATCCTCACGAGTGTGCGGAGCTCGACCTCCTCCTCGTCACCGAAGGCCAGGACGCGCTGGAGCAGCCGGCGCGCCGTGCGGGCCTGGGTCGCGCCCTCCGAGAGCGAGACCCCCTCGGGCACCTCGACGATGCCGAGCGCCGTGATCTCGGTCGGCCGGCCGTTCGCCACGCCGGCGCCGATGCGCACGAGGTCGCGCGCCGTCCGGGGGTTCGCCAGCGGCAGGAGGATGCGGAACGGCGTCTTGCGTCGGGCGGCGGCCATCAGGCGCCGTCCCCGCGGTCGCGCATCTCGCGCCAGCGTCCGACGAGGTAGGGCTTCAGCTCCTCGAACTGGCGGGCCTGCTCGCCGATGACGCGCTCCGCCTGGTCGGTGGTCATCTCGAGCGTGTCACTGATGAATCCGGCGGTTCGCCCGAAGTACAGGGGCGTGAGGCCGGCGAGCAGTCGCTCCCGGTCGACCCCGGGCCGGTGGAACGCCACCAGGGCGTCATAGAGGCAACGGACCCAGAGCTCGGAGCTGAACCGGAAGGCGGTCGGATCGTCCGGCAGGTCGAGCGTCATGACCCGCTCGAGCTGCTCGGGGGCGAGCATGTCGCGCCACACGTCGGCCTGCGTGAGCCGCGCCTGGTCGACGTTGTCGATCAGCTTGGCGTGGCTGACGCTGATCTCCTCCGGTGCGATGACCCGCTCAAAGCCGTACTCCGGGATCGGATGCGAGCCGCGGATGCGGAGCCATCGGTCCTCGTAGTGGCCGGCCAGGTTGAAGAGCGTGCCGACGACCTGGCGGAACATCGGCCCGAGGTCCGACGCGGGATCCTTGGCGTCGTGGATCTTCGCGCCGAGGCGTGCCTGGCAGACGGCGAAGCCCTCGTTGATGGCCGAGTGGGTCATCCAGATGTCGATCCCGAACCGCGCCGTCAGCTCGTCGAACGTGTCGAGCTCGAGGTAGCGAGCGACGAGGTCTCCGGAGACCGCGAAGTCGCCGCCGATCGGCTGCCGGATTCGCGTGCCGTAGAGGGAGCGTGTGAGGGGATAGCTGATGTTGTTCGTGATCGTGCCGTCGTACTTGTAGCGCGAATACATCGGCGCGACGAAGTCGTACCCGCCCTTGAGGATCGGTCCGGCCAGGAGCTCGACCCACTCGGGGACGATCGAGCGAAGGTCGGAGTCGACCATGACCATGGCCTTGACCTTGAGCTCGCGCGCGACCTCGAACAGGGCTCGGACGGCTGTCCCCTTTCCGCTGGTGCCCTGGTACGTGAAGCTGATGCGCTGGAGCTTGTGCTTCGGGCTGACGAGGATGACCTTCTCGAGGTAGTCCGGGCTCTCGGTGCTGATGGCGACGCGGGGCGTGTCGTCCGGCGAGCCGCCGTCGGAGTTGACCAGGATCGGCTTGAGCTCCGGAAAGTACTGGACCATGCCGGCCGTCGCGGCCCGGACGACGTAGCCGATCGTCTCCGCATTGCCGAACGACGGGATCCCGACCATGAGGTCGGCGCTCCCGATACGCCGTACCTCCTTCAGTCCATCTTCATCGAGCGCCGATGGAATGGCGGCGGCGGATTGGGACGTCAGCGCAGGCCTCCTCGACTCGTGCATCGGGTATGGCGGCTCGGGCCTTCAAGGGTAGCACGCAGGGTGCCGGCCGCCGGTCCAGGGTTGCTGCCGCCCCGGCGCAACTGCCGCCGCCACGTGCACTCAGCGCAAACCATTCCCATCGAGCCGGCCAGATCGGGCCGGCTTCCCCATTGCGGGTCGCGCGCGTCAGTCCCCGATGCGCCGTGGCCGCCGTGACCGGACGCCGGTCAGCCGTCCGATGAACCCCCCGCCCGGCTGTTCCGCCACGATCGGGATGCGGAACCAGTCCTCGCTTCGCACCCCTGGCCGGTACGGCGCGTTCTGGTGCCGGGCCAGGTAGTGCGTGAAGCCCTGCTCGCGCCAGCCGCCGAGCCAGCCGGTGATCGGCTGCTTCACAACCGGACTGACCCGAACCCCGACGCTCTCCCGGACGACGGACCGGAGCAGCCGATGGCGCTCCTGGAACGGCACGTCCAGGAGGGGCTCGCCCTCGAGCTCCAGCAGGTCGAGCGCGACGAACGCGTGCGCCGCTTCGCCGCCCGCTTCGTCGCCCGCCCCGTTCGCCGCCGAGCTGTCGTCCGCGCCCCAGAACGGGTGGGCGGTCCACACGCCGTCGAGCACCGCGAGGTCGGCGGCCACCGCCCGGTCGAGCAGGCGTGTGGCCTCGGTCAGGTCATCCACGGCGGTGCCGGTCGCATCGGTCAGGTGGAGGCCGTCGCGGTCGCGGCGGGCCAGCAACCGCAGGCCGGGCCAGTCCGGGCCGAAGAGCCACTCGACGCTGTCGACCTGGACGCGAGCGTCGGTGGGACGCTCGGGAAGCAGCGGATCCGGGAGCGGCGCCGACTGGCGGGTCACGGTCCGGTGTCGGCCCAGCCGGCCGGCGCCTCCCAGTACGGGCCGCCGGCGAAGTGGTCGGCATCCGGCAGCACCAGCGTGACCGGCAGCACACCGCGACGCGGCCCGACATCGGAGCTCCCGAGCATCCGCCCGTCGTTGACGGTCACCGTCCAGCCGCCGCGGGGCACCGTCAGCGTGAGCTCTCGCTCTTCGCCCGGCGCCAGGGTGTGGCTCGAGCCGAAGGCCGGCCCGTCGCCGCCGGCGCCCTCCACCACGCCGACGACCATCGGCCCGGCGGCATCGTTGCGCGCCGTCACGGTGATCTCCGACGCGCCGACGGCGCTGCAGGCTGCGGTCCCCACGGCCATCGTCACCACGACGACGAGCGTGACGGCGCGACGGTATCGCGCGCGCACTCGATCTCCCTCCCGAACAGCGAGCCCGCCCGGATCGGGCGGTGAGGAGAGGATAGGGACCTCAGGAAGCGCCGTACAGGTCGAGCTGGCCTTCCTCCACCCGCGCACCGACCTCGTTCTTGATCCCCTCCCAGGCGTCGAGATCCCACTCCCCGACGAAGGTGATGGCGGTGCCCTCGCGGCCGGCGCGACCGGTGCGGCCGATGCGGTGGACGTACGTGTCGGCGTCCTCGGGGATGTCGAAGGAGAGGACGTAGGGCAGGTCGGTGATGTCGAGGCCGCGGCTCGCGACGTTCGTGGCGATGAGGAACTGGATCTTGCCCGCCTTGAACGCCGCCAGCGTCCGATCTCGCTCGCGCTGCGACAGCCCGCCGTGCAGCGCCGCGACGTTCTTGCCGCGCCGCTTCAGCGTCGCCGCCAGCCGGTCGACGCCGATCTGCGTGTGACGGAACACGAGCAGCCGATCGAACCCGTACTGCTCGTTCAGCTCGACGAGCGCCGCGACCTTGTCCTGCTCGGCCACGAAGTACACGAGCTGGCGCACCGTCTCGACCGTGCGAAGATCGGGCCGGACGGTGACGTGCGCCGGGTCGCGCTTCATGAAGCGATCGCAGATCCGCAGGATCGCGTACGGCATCGTGGCGCTGAAGAGCGCGGTCTGGCGAGCTCGGGGGCATCGGGCCAGGATCGTCTCGACGTCGACGATGAACCCCATGTCGAGCATCCGATCGGCCTCGTCGAGGATGACCGTGTGGACCCGGTCCAGCTTGAGCTCGCCGCGCCGGATCAGATCGAGGACACGGCCCGGCGTGCCGACCACGACCTGCGCCCCGTGCTTGAGGCCCTCGATCTGACGGTCCATCGACGAACCGCCGTAGATCGAGACGGTCCGCACGCCGCGGAACTGGCCGATGCGGGCGATCTCCTCGGTGACCTGCACGCACAGCTCGCGGGTCGGCGTCAGCACGAGCGCCTGGACGTGCGCGCCGGACGGATCGATCTTCTCGACGATCGGGATCCCGAACGCCGCGGTCTTGCCGGTCCCGGTCTGGGCCTGGCCGATGAGATCCTCGCCACGCCGGAGCGGCGGGATGGCGCGAGCCTGCACCTCGGTCGGGGTCACGAATCCCATGCGCTCGAGGGCGCGGGCGATGGTCGCGGGGACCTCGATGTCGCCGAAGCGGTAGCCGGCGGCGGCCGCCAGCACGGCGGCCTCGAGCTCGGAGGGTGGTCCCGCGTCGCGCGCTTCCGCCTTGGCCGAGCTCGGCTCGGCGGTGGGGCGGCGCCGCGAACGACGCGGGCGTGGTGGATCGATGTCGGGCAAGCGGGACTCCGCGAAACGAGCTTGATGGATCGGGGCGCCACGCCGGGCCGGCGGGCGCGGGGCGCCGGGCGACGCCGTGGGCGCGGCAGTCAGCGACCCGGTGGGTGACGCCGCCCGAGGGATGCTACCACGGGACCCTCTCCCTCACCGTGACGGTGGCCCGCCGGCTGGTCCACCGCGGGCCGCTCGGCACCGTGCTGCGGGTGGCGCGTGAGCCGGTGCGCCAGCAGGCCATGGCTTGGACTGAAGACGAAGGCCAGGAGGAAGCCGATCGTGGCGGTGAGGACGATCGAGCCGCCGGGGCTCCAGGCCAGGTGATAGCTGACGTACCAGCCCACGATGCCGAACGCCGCTCCCAGGACGGAGCCGAGGATCATCATCGGCGTGAAGCGGTCGACGAGGAGTCGCGCCGTGGCCGCCGGGGTCACAAGCATGGCCAGCACGAGGATGATGCCGACGGCCGCGAGGCTGACCACGATCGTCGCGGTCAGCAGCAGGAGCAGCAGCAGCTCGAGCACGAAGACCGGGTAGCCGAGGGCCTGCGCATAGGTCCGGTCGAAGCTGACGACGAGCAGCTCCCGGCGCAACGCCACGAGCGCGCCGATGACGCTGGCGCCGACGATCGCGCTGAAGGCGATGTCGCTCCAGGCGACCGCCAGCAGGTCGCCGACGAGGAAGGCCGACAGGTCGCGCTGGTAGCCGGACTGCGTGCTGATCAGCACGATGCCGAGCGCGAAGGCGCCGGCGAAGAAGATGCCGATCGCCGTGTCCTCGCGGATGCGCTGCCCGCGGCTGACGATCGCGATCGCGGTCGACGTGATGGCGCCCGCGGCCATGGCCCCGGCAAAGATCGGCCAGCCGGCGACGTACGCCAGCACCACGCCCGGGAACACGGCGTGGCTGAGCGCGTCGCCGATGAACGCCAGCCGGCGCAGGACGACGTAGGCGCCGATCGCACCGCAGGTGGCGCCCATGACGATCGCCTCGAGCAGCGCCCGGCGGAAGATCTCGAGCGCGAGCGGATCGGTGAGCCAGTCCATCGTCGCGCTCAGTGCTCGTGCCGGTGGGAGTGGCCGCCGCCGTGGTGGCCGCCGCCGTGGACGTGGGCGTGGTCGCCGGCGTCGAGGATCATCAGCTCGCCACCGAACGTCGCGTGAAGCGTGTGAGGCTCGAACGTCTCGTCGGGGGGCCCGAACGCCACCACCCGTCCGTTCACGAAGCAGAGCAGGTCGCTGACGTCCGCGGCGGTCTCGAGGTCGTGAGTGGCGTACATGATCGTCGCCCCGCCATCGCGCAGCTCCCGCATCAGCGCCGTGATGGCCTCCTCGGTGCCGCGGTCGACGCCGGTCATCGGCTCGTCGAGCAGGAGCAGGTCGGCATCCTGCACCAGCGCGCGGGCCAGGAACACGCGCTGCTGCTGACCTCCGGACAGCGCGCCGATCTGCCGATCCGCGAGACCCGTCATGCCGACCCGGTCGAGCGCCCGCTGCACCGCCTCGTGGTCGCCGGGTGCGGCCGGGACGACCGGCGGGATGCGTCGGTAGCGGCCCATCATCACGACCTGGGCGGCGCTGATCGGGAAGCTCCAGTCGACCAGCTCACGCTGCGGCACGTATGCGACGCGGCGGCGGTCCAGGCCCACGCCGCCGAGGGTGACGCCTCCGCGCCGGTGCGGCACGAGGCCCAGGATCGCCCGCAGGAGCGTGCTCTTGCCGCTCCCGTTGGGCCCGATCACGCCCACGATCCGCGAGGCCGGGACGTCGAGGCTCACGCCGGCCACGGCCCATCGGTCGTCATAGCCGGCGTCGAGGTCACGGATCGAGAGGAATGGCGCGCCCGCCGCGGTGAACGTCACAGTGAGACGGAGTATCGAGTCCGGCGTGGCATCGGTCAATGCGTGCTAGCCTCTGACCGATGGCAACCCCGACCCTCGATCCGGCCTCGACCGCCGATCGGCTCGCCGCCGCCGGCGAGCGCGTGACGCGACAGCGGCTTCTCGTCGCGGACGCGCTGGCGGCCCACGGTCGCCAGATCACCGCGCAGGACCTCTACGACCGGCTTCGGCGGAGTGACCCTCGCATCGGCCGCGCCACCGTCTTCCGGACCCTCGAGGCGCTCGTCACGGCCGGCGTGGCGCGCCGCCTCGAGCAGGACGGCCACGTGTACGGCTACGTGGCGTGCCGGCCCGAGCATCATCACCACCTGGCGTGTGACCGCTGCGGACGCGTCGAGGAGATCGGCGAGGGATACATCACCCCGGTCGCCGACCGCGTGGCAGCCGATCTCGGATTCGTGATCGACGACGCGCGACTCGACTTCTACGGCCGCTGCGCCGACTGCCGCGCCGCGGAGCGCCGCTCGGCGCGCTGACCGCCCCGGATCAGCGAGCGGAGGCCGCGACTCTCTCGGCCGGCATCGGTTCGGCGCCTTCGCCGTCGCCGGTGCGGTAGCCGTTCGGGTGCGCCTCGCGCCACGCCCACGCATCGGCCAGCATCTGCTCGAGGGTCGAGTGCGCCGGCTGCCAGCCGAGCTCGCGCCGCGCGCGTCGCGAGGACGCGACGAGGACGGGCGGATCGCCCATCCTCCGCTTCACCGGCCGTGCCGGGATCGCTCGCCCGGTCACACGGCGGGCCGCCTCGACGACCTCGCGGACACTGAACCCGGCCGCCGACCCGAGGTTGTAGACCTCGAGCGACGGGTCGCCCTCGCCGGTGGCCTCGAGCGCGAGGAGGTGCCCGTTCGCGAGGTCGCGGACATGGATGAAGTCCCGGATGCAGGTGCCGTCGGGCGTCGGGTAGTCCTGCCCGAAGATCTGGACATGGGTCGCCTCACCGGCCGCGACGCGCAGGACGAGTGGCATGAGGTGCGTCTCGGGATCGTGATCCTCGCCGTTGAGCTCGGTCGCGCCGGCCACGTTGAAGTAGCGCAGGCTGATGGCGCGGAAGTCGTGGGCGGCGCAGAACCAGCGCATGGCGCCCTCGAAGGCGAGCTTCGTCTCGCCGTACGGGTTGATCGGCTGCGTGCGATCGGCCTCGGCGATCGGAACGCGGCGGGGCTCGCCGTACACCGCGGCCGACGACGAGTACACGAGCCGGTTGACGCCCGCGGCACGCATCGCCTCGAGCAGGCTCACCCCGCCGGCGACGTTCGTTCGATAGTAGAGCCCCGGATCGATCATCGACTCGCCGACGAGCGAGCGGGCGGCGCAGTGCAGGACCGCATCGACGCCGTCGGCGAGGAGCTCGGTCAGGCGCTGGCCATCGTCGATGTCGCCGACCTCGAGCCGAGCGCCGTCCGGCACGGCCGCCCGATGGCCGCTCGTCAGGTTGTCGTAGACGACGACGTCGTGGCCATCCTCGATGAAGCGCTCGACACTCGTCGACCCGACGTACCCCGCACCGCCGACGACCAGGATCTTCAATCCACGCCCCCCGTCACGACGCCCGCGCCGCGGGCTCGGCCACGGAGCCCGAGTCGGTTGCCTGCCGCGCCACGGCGGGCGTCAGCACAGCCGATACGCGGGTGGCGCCGGCGTCCACCGCGGCGAGCACCTGCTCCACCGTCCGCAGCCGGCCGGCCGCCTTGACCCCCAGCCGCGGCCCGACGCCGTCGCGCAGGATCCTCGTGCGCGCGATCGTCGAGCGGGCGGTGGCCGAGCCGGGGCTCGTGATGACGTGATCCGCGCCGGCGCGCTCGGCCAGGTGGCAGGCCTTCCGGACCAGCTCTTCGGCCATCGGCTCGGCCTCGACGATGACCCCTGCCGCCGCGAGGGCGGAGTGCGCCATGTCGACGACCGCGAGCATGTCGTTGAAGACGGTCTCCTCGTCGCCGGATGCAAGGGCTCCGCCGTTGAGGACGAAGTCGATCTGCGTGGCTCCCTGCTCGAGCGCCTTGGACGCCTCGAACGCCTTGACGCTCAAGAGCTGGGTACCCGACGGGTAGCCGATGACGGTGCCGAGGGTGACACGGGAGCGGCCGAGCAGCCGCTTTGCGGCCTTGACCAGCCACGGGTTGACGGTCAGCGCAGCGACGTCGTGCTCGGTCGCGAGCCCGACGGCCGCATCGAGGTCCGCGAGCGACGCGTTCGGCTGCGTCAACCGGTGCTCGAGCCGGACGGCCCGACGCACGCTGGTGGTCATCGGTGCGCGGTCCCTCCGCTCGGTTCAGCTGCAGTCGATGATGGCGATCCAGACATGAGCCCGGACGGCCGATTGTAGCAGCGTCCTTCAGCCTGTCAGCCGCGGGAAGCCTTCGAGTCGCACACATCGGTGCATTCGGTCACCGCGCGGCGCGCGTTTCGCGGGCGAGGTCGAGGAGGCGCTCACGATCGTTGAGTCCGGGATCCTCGACGACGGCGTCGAGGAGCCGATGCAGCAGCCTCCCGATCTCCGGGCCGGGCTCGATGCCGAGCTCACGCTGCAGGTCGTGGCCGTCGACGGCCAGCTGGCGCTGCGCCATCGGCGCCGCCTTCTGCCCGGCGATCCGGCGCCGGAGCTCGTCCAGCCCGCCCGAGTCCGGCTCGGCGACGCCGGATGCCGCGTTGTCGGCATGCCTCAGCGCGAACAGGTCGTCGAGCGCGGCGTGCCCCACGCGAACGATGAAGCGGCGCACCGCCGCATCGGTCCACCCGGCGTCGTAGGCGAACATGTGCTGGCGGACGAGGTGCCGGACGCGGGCGATCTCGCGCCCGCCGAACCGGAGGCGGCGCATGACCTCCTCGGCGAGCTGCGCGCCCACGACCTCGTGGCCGATGAAGTGGCCGCCCGCAAGGGTCTCCGCCTTGCCGAGGTCGTGGAGCAGCCCCGCCAGTCGCAGGACCGCATCGCGGGCCGGCAGCGCGTCGGCGGTCCAGGCCGCGTGGTCGAGCGCGTCGCCACCACGCGGCTTGTTCTGGGGAACGCCGCGGAGCGCGGCGAGCTCGGGGACCAGCGCACCGAGCAGGGCGAGCCTCTCCCATCGCTCGATCGCGGCAGACGGCGCGATGGCGGCATCGCCCAGCAGCCGGAGCAGCTCGTCGCGAACCCGCTCCCCGGACAGGCCGCGGGTGAGCGGGACGGCGCCGGCCAGCGCCGCCTCGGTCGCAGGCTCGATCTCGAAGTCGAACCGGAGGGCGAACCGCACGCCACGGAGCACGCGCAACGCGTCCTCGGCGAACCGGTCCTCCGCCGCGCCCACCGCCCGGATGCGGCCGGCGCGGAGGTCGGCGAGCCCGCCGTGCGGATCCACGAGCCGGCCGGCCGTCGCGCCCGGCCTGTCGGGCAGCCAGGCGATCGCGTTGATCGTGAAGTCGCGCCGGGCGAGATCCCCGGCCAGCGAGCCGTGGAAGGTCACGTCGTCAGGGCGGCGACGGTCGGAGTACGTCGACTCGGAGCGGTAGGTCGTGACCTCGACCGGCACGGGACCGGGCACGATGACCGTCCCGAACCGGTTCTCCCAGCTCGATCCGGCGAGCAGCGCGCTGACCTGCTCCGGGAGGGCGGCCGTCGCGACGTCCCAGTCGTCCGGCGACTCGCCGCGGAGCAGGTCCCTCAGGCAGCCACCGACGAGCGCCGCCTCGTGGCCCGCCTCGGCGAGTGCGGCCAGCACGCCGCGCGGACCCTCGGGCAGCGCGTCGATGGCAACCGACGCCCCGTCGATCAGGCCGGGGTCGGGGCCGCGTCGCCCAGGAAGAGATAATTGCGCCACGCGTCGTTCCGTTCGTCGGCGAGGTACGTCCCGAACAGGTAGCGCAGGTCGGCCCGCGGCGCGCGCGGCTCGCGCAGCAGGTGCATGCGCGCCTCGACGAGGGTCTTGCCGCCCTTGCGGTGGTTGCACGGCCGGCATGCGGCGACCAGGTTCTCCCACTCGTGACGTCCGCCTCGGTGCTTCGGCATCACGTGGTCGATGGTCAGGTCGCGCCGCACCGCGCCGCAGTACTGGCAGGTGTGCCGATCGCGCGCGAACACCTCGCGCCGGCTCAGCCGGACGCGTGGCTGCGGCCGCTTGATGTGGTACTGGAGGCGAATCACCGAGGGCGCGGCGATCGACACGGTCGGCGTGTGGATGACCTGGTGGTTCCGCGCCAGCAGCTCGGCCTTTTCGGCGCCGAGCAGCCGAAAGGCGCGCCTGATGTCGCAGACGTTGAGCGGTTCGTAGTTCTGGTTCAGGACCAGCACGGGTGCGTTGATCATCACGAGGCGCCTTTCCTGCGGCCGATCATACCAACGAACCGGCGGAGGCACGTTCCTGCACGAGGTCACGGCAGCCGCCAGGGAGCGCAGCACGAATGCGCCCGCTGGCCGAGCAGCCGGCGGCCACGAGTCGTCGACCCGGCACCGCCGAGCGACTACGGCTGGACTCGATCGCTCGTCGCCACCTGGCGCGCGGCCGGGTGCTGTGAGCGGAGCCGCGTCACGACCTCGCGCGCATCCGCCGCCGACGCCGCAGCGCAGGCGTCGACCGCCGCGGCGCGTGCGTCGTCGAGCGTCACCTCGGATAGGGCCCGTTTCACCGGGCCGAACGAGCGCGGGTCCATCGACAGCTCGTCGACCCCCAGGCCGACCAGAACGATCGCCCCGGCCGGGTCGCCGGCCATCTCCCCGCACACGGCCACCGGGATGCCGGCGGCGCGCCCGCCCTCCACGGTCGTGCGGATGGCACGCAGGACGGCCGGGTGCATCGGGTCCTGGCGCTCGGCCAGCGCGGCGTTCGTCCGGTCCACCGCGAGCAGGTACTGGGTCAGGTCGTTCGTGCCGATGCTGAAGAAGTCGACGACGCCGGCCAGCGACTCGGCGAGCACGACGGCCGACGGGATCTCGACCATGATCCCGACCCGGATGCCCGTCCACGGACCGCCGGCCTCCTCGACGAGACCGCGGAGCAGCGCGGCATCGTCCTGATCGGCAACCATCGGCGCCATGACCCAGGTCTCCGCCGGCGATCGCGCCGCGGCGAGCGCGATCGCTCGCAGCTGACCGACGAGGAGCTCGCGGTTGGTCATGGCGAGGCGCAGGGCGCGCACGCCGAGGAACGGGTTCTCCTCGTGCTCCTGGCGCAGGTAGGGAAGCTGCTTGTCGCCACCGACGTCGAGGAGACGGATGACGACCGGACGCCCGGCGAAGGCCGTCAGCGCCGTCGCGTACGCGTCCGCCTGCGCCTCCACCGCGGGCGCCGCGCTGCGCCCCATGAACATGAACTCGGTCCGGAACAGGCCGATCGCCTCCGCGCCCGCCTCGGCCGCTGCGGCCGCCTCCTCCGGGCGCCCGATGTTGGCCCCGAGGAGGACGCGGTGGCCGTCGCGGGTGGCGAGCGGCGTCGCGGACAGCTCGCGGTCGGCAGCTACGCGTTCCCGTTCTGTCGCCGCGGCCGCCGCGAGACGCGCCCGAGCGTCGGGATCGGGGTCGATCACCACCTCGCCGGCCGCGCCGTCGATCCCGAGCTCGCTGCCCTCGGTGGTCGCCGCAAGAAGGCCACGGACCCCGACGATCGCCGGGATGCCGAGAGCGCGCGACAGGATGGCGGCATGAGCCGTCGGCGAACCGGCCTCGAGCGCGATCCCGGCCAGGAGCTGCGGATCCAGCTCGGCGGTCACCGATGGCGGCAGGTCCTCGGCCACCGCGATGCTGCGCTCGGCGAGGCGCGGCAGCTCCTGGCCGCGGATGGCACGGGCGATCCGCTCCGCAACGTCGCGAACGTCTGCGGCCCGAGCGGACAGGACCTCGTCGCCGAGATCGCCCAGCACGGTTGCGAGCTCGTTGCCCGCGACCAGAATGGCGTCGGATGCACGCATCCCGCCACCGGTGTGGCGCCGCGCCGCGTCGATCAGCTCCGGATCCTGCGCCATCAGCGCCTGCGCCTGGAGGATGCCCGCCTCCTCGTCGCGGCCGCCGGCGCGAAGCCGCTCCGCCAGCGCCTCGAGAGCCTCCGCTGCAGCCTGGCTCCCCTCCTCCAGCCCGATCCGGTCGTCGCCAGCGGCCGGCGGCGCGTAGCGCCAGGCGCGCGCGATCGCGACCCCCGGGGCAGCCGCGATGCCGCGCAGCGTCACGGCGCCCATGTCAGGCCTCCGGCGACCTCTGGCATGCCGTCCAGTATCGCCCGAGCCACGAGGGAACGCCCGAGCCGAAGTGCGCAAACGGGCGCGACCACGGCCCGGAGCTCCGGCCTCGCCGCCGATGGGCGCTCCGTCGCCTGCGGAGTAGAATCGAGGCCGGACCGAGCCGGCGCATCGGCGCCTTCGGCGGTCCGCTCGCAGAGAAGAACCACATGACCACCATCGAACGATCCACCTGGGCCACCAAGGTCGGCCTCGCCCGCATGCTCGCCGGCGGGGTGATCATGGACGTCGTCACCGCCGACCAGGCGCGCATCGCCGAGGAGGCGGGGGCGGTGGCCGTCATGGCGCTCGAGCGCGTTCCGTCCGACATCCGCAAGTTCGGCGGCGTCGCGCGTATGAGCGACCCGAAGCTCATCGAGGAGATCAAGAGCGCCGTCACGATCCCGGTCATGGCGAAGTGCCGCATCGGCCACTTCGCGGAGGCGCAGATCCTTCAGAGCCTCGAGGTTGACTACATCGACGAGTCCGAGGTCCTCACGCCGGCGGACGAGGAGCACCACATCGACAAGCACGCCTTTCGCGTGCCGTTCGTGTGCGGCTGCCGCGACCTGGGCGAGGCGTTGCGGCGCATCGGCGAGGGGGCGGCCATGATCCGTACCAAGGGAGAGGCGGGGACCGGCGACATCGTGGAGGCCGTGCGCCACATGCGCGCCGTGCAGAAGGGCATCCGCCAGCTGTCGACCATGCGCCCCGACGAGCTGTTCGCCGCCGCCAAGGAGCTTCGCGCTCCGTACGACGTCGTGAAGGCCACAGCGGAAGCCGATGCCCTGCCGGTCCCGAACTTCAGCGCCGGCGGCGTGGCCACGCCGGCCGACGCGAGCCTGATGCGCCAGCTCGGCGCCGAGGCGGTCTTCGTCGGCTCCGGCATCTTCAAGAGCGAGAATCCGGAACGCTACGCTCAGGCGATCGTGAAGGCGGCGACGCACTACGACAATCCCGAGATCCTCGCCGAGGTGAGCGCCGGACTCGGTGCACCGATGCTCGGGCAGTCACTCGGCGAGATCCCGCCCGAGGAGCGTCTCGCCGTCCGCGGCTGGTAGGCCGGTCCGATGACCGAGACCGGGGTGCGAGCGCCACGGATCGGCGTGCTCGCCGTCCAGGGGGCGGTGCGAGAGCACGTCGAGGCGATCCGCGAGATCGGCGCGGAGCCGGTCGAGGTGCGGCTGCCGCGCGACCTCGTCGACCTCGACGCCCTCGTCCTGCCCGGCGGCGAATCCACCACCATGCGGCGCCTGATCGACGCCTACGGCCTGCGCGAGCCGATCGCCGCCATGGCGCGCAACGGGATGCCGATGCTCGGGACATGCGCCGGCATGATCCTGCTGGCCGAACGGGTCGCCGACGGCGACGAGCCGATGTTCGGCCTCCTCGACCTCGAGGTGCGCCGCAACGGCTACGGGCGCCAGCTCGACTCGTTCGAGGCCGATCTCGACCTCCCGTCACTGGGCGAGGCGCCGCTGCACGGCGTCTTCATCCGGGCCCCGCTCGTGACCGGCGTGGGACCTCGCGCCGAGGTCCTGGCTCGTGACCCCGAGGGGCGGCCGGTGGCCGTCCGCCAGGGACGCGTCCTCGCCACGGCGTTCCATCCGGAGCTGACCGGCGACCGCCGGATTCATCGGCTCCTCGTGGACCTGATCCGGGACAAGGGAGCCGCGCGGACCGGGTGATCCACGCCGAGCGGACGGTCCGGACCGCGCGCCTCACCGATCGGCAGGCCCTCGCCGATCTGTCCCGACGGGTCCACGCCGCCGTCGACGCGCATCGACGCAGCCTCGGCGTTCCGGCCCCGACGACCGAATCGCCGCGGATCAGCCTCTCGACGCTCATCCCGTCCTGGCTGCCGCTCCGCGCGCCGTCGGTCCACCTCGTCGCCGAGGTCGAGGGCGAGATCGTCGGCTCGTGCCGCGCGGTGGAGGAGCCGCACCGCGACGACTGGGTGATCACGGAGCTCGACGCCGCGGACGGCCCGCTGGCCGCCGAGGTGCGCTACGACCTGCTCGGTGCCCTCGTCGAGGAGGGGGCGCGCCACGACGTCGGGCGGTTCCACGCCGCCTGCGCCGACGTCCGCGAGAACCTCGAGCTGTTCGGCCAGGCCGGCTTCATGGCCTACGCGCAGGAGGAGATCTGGTGGCGTCCGCCGGAGCTCACGCGCGGTCCGCGCTCGTGGGTGCGCCGGCTGGTGAGCCGCGACCGGCGGGACGACGGCCGCGGCCTTCCGCTCGACGAGCTCGAGCCTCGGCCCGCCGGCGCGCCCGACGCATGGCACCTGTTCGATCTGTGGACCCACGCCACGCCCCCCGCCATCGCGCGGATCGAGGCGTACGGGGCGGCGGACTGGGAGTCGGTCGGATCGGAGGCGATCGTGCCCCGGTCGGCGCTCAACCCGATCCTCCACTTCAGCGAGGTCTCCGCCTGGCTCCTGCCGGCCGAGCAGCGGGCCGGCGGCTTCGCCCAGCACGGGGCCTGCCGTGGCGGGCCGCACTACCTGCGCTTCCTCGTGCGCGACGGGACCGACGGATCGGCATTCCTTCGGGCAATCCTGCCGCACCTCGGCCACGAGGCGATGGCTGCAGGCATCCTGTCTCCGGTGCGAACATATGAGGCGTCGGGCATGCGCGCTGCAGAGGCCGCCGGTTTCGAGCCGATCGGCCGCGTCACGCTTCTCGTTCGCGAGGTGCGAGCGCAGGTGCGACAGCCGGCGATGGTGCCGGCGATTCGGTGAGCAACGCAGCAGGAGAGGGTCTTCACATCGTGGAACGCCGTGAGACCACCGACGACCTCGACGCCCTCATGGAGGCCCTGCCGCCCGAGATCTGCGAGCGACTGCGAGGCCTCGCCAACCGAACCGACCTGCTCGAGGTCGTGATGGATCTCGGCCGCAGGCCCGAGGCCCGCTTCACGACCGGAGAGGAGGACCTCCTCGACCGCGAGATCACCGACGGCGACATCGCCCACGTCATCGACCACATCGGCGTCTTCGGCGACGACAACCGCGCCGGAATCGAGCGGACGCTGCATCGGATCAGCGCGATCCGGAACCGATCCGGGAAGGTCGTGGGCCTGACCTGCCGCATCGGCCGGGCCGTCTTCGGGACGATCGACATCATCCGCGACATGGTCGAGTCCGGACAATCGATTCTCATCCTCGGCCGCCCGGGCGTGGGCAAGACGACGATGCTGCGCGAGGTGGCGCGCGTCCTGGCGGACGACCTCGGCAAGCGGGTCATCGTGGTCGACACCTCGAACGAGATCGCCGGCGACGGCGACATCCCGCATCCCGGCATCGGAGACGCACGGCGGATGCAGGTCCGCACGCCGACCGAGCAGCACGGGGTCATGATCGAGGCGGTCGAGAACCACATGCCCGAGGTGATCGTCATCGACGAGATCGGGACCGAGCTCGAGGCGGCGGCGGCGCGTACGATCGCCGAGCGCGGCGTCCAGCTCGTCGGCACCGCGCACGGCAACACGCTCGACAACCTCATGCTCAATCCGACGCTCTCCGACCTCGTCGGAGGGATCCAGCCGGTGACCCTGGGCGACGAGGAGGCTCGCCGTCGCGGAACCCAGAAGACGGTCCTCGAGCGCAAGGCACCGCCGACCTTCGACGTCCTCGTCGAGATCGTCGAGCGCGACAACGTCATTGTCCACCGCAACGTCGCCGAGACGGTCGACGCGATCCTGCGCGGCCACATGGTTCCGCCCGAGGCCCGCTTCCGCGACGACTCCGGCGAGCTGAAGGCCGCCACGAAGTACGACTACCGCATCAGCGAGACGCCCGCCGGGAACCCGGCCTTCGCACCCCTCGAGCCGACCGGCGGCTTCGGCGCCTTCGGCCGCGGCGGGCGCGGCGGATCGTCGGGGGGCCGATACGAGCGCGGCGGACTCCGCCCGCTGCCCGGCGGCGGGCCCGGCGCGTTCGGGGGCGAGTCGGTGGGACGCGGCCAACGCACCTTGCCGGGCGAGCGGCTCTCGGGTGGACCCACTGGGCTCGGTGGATCCGGCACATCCGGCCCGGCCGGGGCGGCGGCGACCGCGGCGGCCGAGCGCGATGCGCGACGTGAGCTGGAGCAGGCGCTTCACGAGATGGACGACCGCGCCGCCACCGAGCGGCCGATCGGGGCCCAGCGGCCGGCTTCGGCGCGGGCGCAGCAGGCGCGGCCGATCGCGCTGTTCGCCTTCGGGGTGAGCCGCAAGCGCCTCGAGCAGGCGGTCCGCGAGCTCGGCGTGCCGGTCACGGTGGCACGAGAGCTCGACGAGGCCGATGCCGTCGTGACGCTGCGCAACTACTACAAGCGCAAGCCGGCGGCGCTGCGCGACGCGGAGTCGAACGGCGTGCCGATCTACGTCCTCAAGACGAACACCATCCTGCAGATGCAGAACATGCTCGCCTCGCTGTTCGACCTCGAGGCCGATCCGCAGGAGGCGGCGCTGCGCGAGACGGCCGAGGCGATCGGCCTGGTGCAGGCGTCCGGACGCCCGGTGGAGCTCGCACCCCAGAACGCGTACGTCCGCCGGCTGCAGCACCAGATGGCGGAACGCAACGCGCTCATGTCGCGCTCGCGTGGCTCGGAGCCGAACCGCCGGGTCGAGCTGATCCCCGACGAGAAGGGATCGTGGCGATGAGCGGCGGTGTCAGCCGGGTCGTCCTGATCGCCATCCTCGTGCTCGTGGCCGTCGCCCTGGTGGCCACCGCCGTGCTGCCGCCCGCGTGAGCGAGGCGGCGGCCGGGCGCGGCCGCTTCATCACGCTGGAGGGACCCGAGGGGAGCGGGAAGACGACGGCGGCTCGCCATCTCGCCACGTGGCTGCGCGAGGCCGGCATCGAGACGGTCCTGACCGGTGAGCCGGGCGGGACCCCACTCGGCGAAGAGGTCCGCCGGCTGCTCCTCCACCTGCGCGACGTCTCCGACGCCCTCGACCCGCGCGCCGACGCGCTCCTGTTCGCCGCGGCTCGTGCACAGCACGTCGCCCGCGTCATTCGGCCGGCCCTCGAGCGCGGAGCATGGGTCGTCTGCGCCCGATACGTCGACTCCTCGTTCGCCTACCAGGGCGGCGGGTACGGCAACGACATGGCCGAGCTGCGGCGGCTGCAGGACTTCGCCACCGGCGGGCTGCTTCCGGACCTCACGCTGCTGCTCGACGCGCCGGTCGAGATCGGCCTGGCGCGCACCCGACGTCGCGCCGAGTGGAACCGCTTCGAGGACACGGAGGAGGTCGCCTTCTTCGAGCGGGTGCGCTCCACGTATCTGCGCCTGGCGCAGGACGATCCGGGGCGCTTCCGGGTCGTCGACGGCTCCGGCTCGGTGGAGGAAGCCGACGGAGCGATCCGCGGGCTCGTACGTCCGCTCCTCGGCTGACCGCGCTCGACGGTACGCCCCGGCGACGGTGCCACGGGGCAGCGACGGGTGGTCGTCGGCCGCTCCCCTGCGCCATACTGTCGGCGAGGCCTGACGATCGTGCCCGCCCATCATCGAAGGAGCCCACGAACCGATGAAGCTGGTGACCGCCATCGTGCACAACGAGGACGCCGGAACCCTCGTCGACGCGCTGCTCGAGAAGGAGTACCGCGCGACGCGGTTCAACTCCTCGGGCGGGTTCCTCAAGCAGGGAAACGCGACGATTCTCGTCGGCGTCGAGGACGACCAGGTCGATGCGGTGCTCGAGATCATCAGTGCCAACTGCCACTCGCGAAAGCAGTTCGTGAACCCGATGCCACCGATCATGGAGCCGGGCGAGTTCTACATGCCGTACCCGGTCGAGGTCGAGGTCGGCGGTGCGACGGTGTTCGTCATGCCGGTGGAGCGCTTCGAGCGCCTGTAGCCGAGCGCGTTCGCACCGATGCGCTCGCTGGACGGACGTGCTCGGCTGGACCGATGCGCCGCTTTCCCTGCAGTGACGCTATCGGCCAGGCAGTGGCGGCAGCACCGCTCAGGGTGGCCGCGTCTTGCATTGACGGGCAGGAATCGGCGTGGCACCGCGTCGTAGGGACGTGAAGTTGGCCGATAGCGTCGCTGGCGGGCAAGCCGCACGGCGCGGTGACGGCGGCGAACCGGACCAGCCCTCATCGGCCGGCTGCGCTGCGGTGCGTGGCTCCTGTTTCGTGGGCATCCACGACCTGATGCACCTCGGGCAGCTCCACCGCCTGCGTGACGCCACGGCCTATGCCCGTGACGCCGATGCCTGAGCGTCCGGCGCCGCTCGTTCTCGTCACGACGCCGCCGGAGGATCGCCCGTTCGGGACCCACGCCGCGGTCGCGGCCGACGGACGGCGCCTGCTCGCCTCGGAGCTGAGCCGCCGGCTGGGCGGCCTCGGCGCGGCGGTCCGCCCGCTTCCCGCCGCACCAACCGATGGCTTCCACTGGGGCCGATGGTTCAGCGATGCCGCCCGCTCGGCCCGGGCAGACGGGCGCGACGCCGTCGACGCCATCGGCTACGCGGGCGGAGGCGCGCTGGCGCTCGTGGGCGACGACGCGCTCGACGCGCTCCTGTCTCCCGTCCACGGAGAGGTCGTCGCGAACAATCGCTTCAGTGCGGATGCCTTCGTCGTCGCCGGCGACCTCGACCGCGCCCTCGACGTCCTCGCCACGTGCGAGACCGACAACGCAGCCCCACGCCGGCTCGAGGAGGCCGGGTTCGCGGCGCGCGACCTCGGGGCGGCGGCGTGGGCACGCTTCGACGTCGACACGACGCTCGACCTGGCACTCCTGCGGCTCGCGACGCGCCTCGACGGGACGCGAACGCTCGACGGCGGGCTGCGCGGCTTCCTCGAGATGGCCCGGCTGCCCGGGGGCGGCGGGCTCGAGGTGCCGCACCTTGCCGCGGTCGGCGGCGTGATTCGCGACCGATCCGCGGAGCTCGTCGTCGCCGGGCGGGTCGCCGGTCCGACCACGGCGTACCTCGAGACCGAGACCGCCTGCCGGGTGCGCTCGTTCGTCGAGGAGCGCGGCATGCGCTCGGCGCGTGGAGTGGGCCGGCCGCGCTCCATCCTGGCCTCCTTCATGGCACGCACGTCGCCGGCCGAGCTGGTCGGCGAGCTCGCGCACCTGGGCGACGCCGTCGTGCTCGACACGCGCGTGCTCATGGCCGGCATCGCCGGATCGGCCGATGCCGCCGACTGGCCACCCGAGGAGGATCGCTTCGCCTCCGACTTCGGCGACGCCGGCCGGATCGGGACCGCGTGGCTCCGCGAGCTGACGGAGGCGGCGGCCGCGGCGCCGGTGCCGGTGCTCTTCGGAGGGCACGCGCTCGTGTCGGACGGGCTGCGGCTCATCGTTGCCGCCGCGTGGCAGGGCCGCTGAGCGACGGACCGGCCGCACCACGTTCGCGGGCTGCCCTGCTAGACTGGACTCGCGCACGCGAGCACCGATCGTGCTCCACGCTGCGCGAAACGACCTTTTCGACTGACCTGACGCGTCGGGCCCGGCTCGAGCTCGGCGGCAAGCACACCGCGCGTGCAAACCGGAGTGGAGATGGATCACACCGGACTGCTCTACGTCATCGGCTTTGCGTTCGCCGCGACGACCTTCGTCTTCGGCACGATCCTGTTCAGCTGGCTGATCACGCATCGACGGCGGCGCCCCCAGAAGGGCCTGCCCTACGAATGCGGGATCGACACGATCGGCGACACGTGGAGCCGATTCGGCCTGGCGTTCTATCTCTACGCGCTGCTCTTCGTCGCCTTCGACGTCGAGATCATCTTCGTGTACCTGTGGGCGGCCACCGTCCGCGGGCTCGAGATGCAGGGGATCGTCCTGATCGGCATCTTCCTTGCGATCCTGATGTTCGGCGAGTTCTACGCATGGAAGAAGGGTGACCTCCGATGGCAGTAGACCCACGAACGACCGATACCGAGCCGATGGCGCAGAGCGGCCAGGCTCCGATCATCATCCCCGACCAGGCCCGTGACGACGAGCTCCTCCGGGAGTTCCGCATGGAAGAGCACCCGCAGGGTGGCTTCCACGGACTGCTCGAGGTGATCCCGACCAAGGCCGACTACGTCCTGGACCTGATCCGGGCCAACTCGTTGTGGCCGCTCCTTTCGGGCCTGTCGTGCTGCGCGATCGAGATGATGAGCACGGCAACCAGCGTCAACGACATCGATCGGTTCGGCATGTTCCCGTTCCGGGCCAGCCCGCGCCAGGCGGACGTGCTCATCGTGGCCGGCACGCTGACGACGAAGATGGCGGGGCCGCTCGTCCGGCTGTGGGAACAGATGCCCGAGCCGAAGTGGTGCGTCGCGATGGGCACCTGCACCACCTCGGGCGGCCGCTTCAAGCGGTCCTACAGCGTCGTGCAGGGCGTCGACCGCGTCATGCCGGTCGACGTGTACGTCCCGGGCTGCCCGCCGCGGCCCGAGGGCCTCATCTACGGGATGATGAAGCTCCACGAGCTCGTCAAGCAGCGCCGCGGCCAGTGGCGCACGTACGTCGATCGCGGCCCGCAGCGCACCCGCTGGGAAGGAGACGTTCGCTGACCGCCCCCGTCGCGGCGGGCGCCCTCGTGCGCCTGCTGACCGAGCGCCTCGGAGAGGATCTGCGCCACCTGTGGACCGACGAGGACACCGTCGAGTTCCAGATCGACGGTTCCCGCAACGTCGAGGTCCTGACGCTGCTTCGCGACGACCCCGACCTCGACTTCTGGATGCTCGCCGACGCCGCGGCCGTGGACTACGGGCCGGGGAACCGGTTCGAGGTCGTCTACCACCTCTACTCGGACAAGCACCCGAGCTGGGTGCGCGTTCGAGCGCACGTCGACCGTGAGGATCCGCGCATCCGCACCATCACGCACCTGTGGGAAGGCAACATGTTCCACGAGCGCGAGATGTACGACATGATGGGCATCGTCTTCGAGGGCAACCGCGACCTGCGTCGGATCTACATGTCGCCCGACTACAAGTCGTTCCCGCACCGCAAGGACTTCGTGCTCCCCGACGATGCGGCCGACTCGCCCGCTGCCGGCGTGAACCCGCTCGAGCGGCCGGAGACCTGGGACCTCGCCCGCTTCCGCGACGCGCCGGCCGTCACGTTCCCGCCGGCCGACCAGCGCCCCGACGCGCCCGCGGGCGAGGCGGAGGCGGGCGACTTCGACAGCTCGAAGAGCCGGCCGCGATGACGAAGATCGATCCGGAGACCCGGATTCCCGACCCGATCGACCTCGACCGGGCCGAGGAGGAGCGGCTGCGTGCCGCGGCGGGCCTGGCGCCGACCCACGGCGCCGGAGCCGGCGAGTACGCCGGCTTCGACACGGTCAACATCCCCGACCGTCCGCCGCAGACCGAGCGCGAGCGCGAGGTGTACTCCCTCGACGAGGGGGAGATGCTCGTCAACATGGGGCCGCAGCACCCGTCGACGCACGGCGTCATGCGGCTGGTCGTCAAGGTGCGGGGCGAGATCGTCGTGGACGTCGACCCGGTCCTGGGCTACCTCCACCGTGGCATCGAGAAGCTGTGCGAGAACGCCACCTACACGACGGTGCTCACGTACGTCGATCCGATGGACTACCTGTCGACGATGCACAACGAGCACGCGCCGGCGATCGCGTTCGAGAAGCTCTACGGGGTGCGCGCTCCAAAGCGGGCCGAGTACATCCGCGCCCTCGTGGTCGAGCTGAACCGGGTCTTCAGCCACGGGCTCATGATGGGCTTCCTCGCGCTCGACATGGGCGGGCTGACCCCGATCCTGTACAGCTTCATCAACCGCGACGAGGTGGTCGACATGCTGTCGGCCATCAGCGGGCAGCGGATGCTCTTCAACTTCTTCCGCGTCGGCGGGGTGAACTGGGACGTCAACGACGAGTTCCTGTCGCGCCTCGGCACCTGGCGGTCCCATGTGCTCAAGAACATCGAGATGAACGAGCGGATGATCACCGAGAACGAGATCTTCACCGCCCGGACGAAGGGCATGGGCGTGCTCTCGGGGCGCGACGCCATCAGCCTCGGCGTCACGGGGCCGAACCTGCGGGCTTCCGGGGTCCCGTTCGACGTTCGCAAGGCGCATCCGTACTCGGTCTACGACGAGCTCGAGTTCGACGTCATCACCCAGGAGAGCGGCGACTCGTACGCCCGGTACCTCCAGCGCATCGCCGAGATCAAGCAGAGCATCCACCTCATCGACCAGATCATGGAGAAGATGCCGCACGGGCCGGTGCAGGCCCAGGTGCCGGGCATCATCCGTCCGAAGCCGGGACGCGCCTACGGGGCCGTCGAGTCACCGCGCGGGCTCTACAGCGTCTACGCCATCAGCGACGGCGGCCCCACGCCGTATCGGTTCCGGATGCGCGACCCCTCGTTCATCAGCCTCCAGGCGATCCCGAAGCTCATGCCCGGTCGCCTCGTCGCCGATACGATGGCGGTGATGGCGAGCTTCGACCCGGTCATGGGAGGCGTCGACAAGTAACCGATGGCCGCATAGATGGACTGGGAGCTGCTCCTGGGCATCGGCCGCTTCGTGCTCGCCACGACGCTGCTGCTGCTGCTCACCGTGCCGACCGCCTTCATCATCATCCAGATGGAGATGAAGATCATCGCGCAGCTGGCGTTGCGCTACGGCCCGAACCGGATCGGGCCGCGCGGCATGTTCCAGAGCACGATCCACGGCTTCAAGGTGCTCGCGAAGGAGGACACGGTCCCCGATCAGGCGGACCGGATGACCTTCACCCTGGCGCCGTGGATGGTCTTCATGGCCGCCGCCATGAGCATGCTCGTCATGCCGTTCGCCCCCGGCGCCATCGCTGCCGACTTCAACATCGGCATCGTGTACTTCTTCGCCGTGTTGGGACTCTCGGTCGTCGGCCTCCTCGTCGCCGGGTGGGCGAGCTACAACAAGTACTCGCTGCTCGGCGGGCTCCGTTCGGCGGCGCAGATGGTGAGCTACGAGATCCCGCTGACGCTCTCGGTCGTGGGAGCCGTCATCCTGGCCGGAACCCTGAGCTTCAGCGAGGTGATCGCCTGGCAGCTCGAGCACGGCTGGCTCTTCGTCTGGCAGCCGATCGGCCTCGGGATCTTCTACATCGCGTCCCTGGCCGAGATCAACCGCACGCCCTTCGACATGGTGGAGGCCGATAGCGAGCTGGTGGCCGGGCCGTTCACCGAGTACTCCGGCATGCGGTTCGGGTTCTTCTTCTTCGCCGAGTACGTGGCCCTCTTCATCATGAGCGGCATCCTGGTCGCGCTCTTCTTCGGCGGCTGGCTGGCCCCGTGGCCGTTCCCCGCGCAGCTCGACGGCTTCGCCGGAACGCTGTACGGCATCTTCTGGTTCTTCCTCAAGACGTACCTCTTCGTGACGGTCGCCGTCTGGCTGCGCGGGACGCTGCCGCGCGTGCGGGTCGACCAGCTCATGGGCATGGCGTGGAAGGTTCTCCTTCCGCTCGCCCTCGTGAACCTGTTCATCACGGCCATCGCGGTGGTCGTGCTCGACCTGTAGGGAGGCACGAGACCGATGGCATTCCCCGGAATCGGCATCGCCAAGGGCATGGCCACGACCTTCAGGAACTTCTTCAGCCCGAAGGTCACGCGCCAGTATCCCGAGCAGCGGCCCGAGATTCCCGACCGATGGCGCGGCCGGCTCGACCTGATCTACGACCCGTTCGGCGAGCACAAGTGCGAGGTCTGCTTCCAGTGCGCGCAGGTCTGCCCGGTCGAGGCCATCGACATGAGCGGCTTCGACTCGCAGGGCAACCGGATTCGCTACGGCATGCAGGAGATCTACGACGAGCGAAAGGACCCGAACGCGTACCGGCGGGCCGGCCTGGCCGCGCGCCCGATGCGCAACCCGGCCCGCTGGGACGAGGCCATCGACACGCCGTTCGTGGACGAGACGGTGGACGCTTTCGGCGCCCGCCCCGAGGCGCTCGTGGCCATCTTCCGAGCGGTGCAGGACCGCTACGGCTACCTGCCCGAGCGGGCGCTGCGGCGGATCAGCGACCAGATGAGCATCCACTGGGCCCAGGTCTTCGGCGCCGCCGGCCTCGGCGGCTTCCGGCTTCTGCCCGCGACCGGCCACCTCGTCACGGTGTGCGACTGCGCCGCGTGCCGCTTCGGCGGCGGCGACCGAGTCCTGCGCGCCCTCGAGCGCGAGCTGGGCATCCGCGCCGGCGAGACGACGGCCGACGGCGCCTTCACGCTCGAGACGCGGCCGGACGTGGGCGCCGGCGCGATCAGCCCGGCCGTACGGGTCGACACGCGCATCTACGGCCCGGTCGACGTCGAGCAGGCTGTCCACGTCGTCCGCCATGCGGCCGAGGCCGCCGTCGGCGCCGGGAGCTCGAGCTGATGGAGGCAGGCCTCTCCCCCCAGATCCGCATCCTCTCGGGTGGTGAACGACGGCTGCTGACCGACATCGGCCGCGTCGATCCCACCTCCATCGTCAGCGCCCGCGAGCACGGCGCCTACGGTGCACTGGAACGCGCCGTCACGAAGCTCGCCCCCGAGGAGGTCATCCTCGAGATCGAGGCGGCCGGGCTGCGCGGCCGCGGCGGGTCCGGATACCCCACCGCCGCGAAGTGGCGGGTCGCACGCGACGCGCCCGGTGACCGCAAGATCGTGGTGGCGAACCTCATGTCCGCCGATCCGAGCGCACTCGGCGACCGGGCGCTGGCCGAGGGCCATCCGCACCTCGTCATCGAGGGACTGCTCATCGCGGCCTACGCGATCGGCGCGTCGGAGGCCGTCATCGCGGTCCGCCAGGACTGGACCGAGGCGGTCAAGCGGCTGAGCGTCGCGGCCCGCGAGGCGAACGACGCGCGATTCGCCGGCTACCTCGTCCTCGGGACCGACACGAGCATCCAGCTCAGCGTGTGGGAGGGCTCGGGCGCCTACGTCGCGGGCGAGGAGACGGCGCTCGTCAACGCGCTCGCCGGAGACCGCGGCATGCCCGCCATCCGGCCGCCGTTCCCCGCGACGCAGGGCCTCCACGGCGCGCCGACGGTCGTACAGAACGCGGAGACGCTCGCCCACGTGGCATGGATCATCGCTCACTCTCCTGACGCCTTCGCCTCGGTCGGCAGCGGCGGCAGCCATGGCACGAAGCTGGTGACTCTCATGGGCCACGTGAGCCAGCCCGGCGTCCTCGAGGTGCCGCTCGGCACGCCGCTCCTCGACCTGCTCGAGATGGCCGGCGGCGGCACCGGGGCGACGAAGGCGCTCTTCGTCGGCGGGCCGGGAGGTGGCGCCATCGACGCCGGGTCGCTGACCCTGGCCTACGACTACGAGTCGCTCGAGCAGGCGGGCGCCATCATCGGCTCGGGATCGGTGCTCGTCACGAACACCGAGACATGCATGGTCGATACGGCGCGCTTCTTCGTCGACTTCAGCGCCCGGGAGGCCTGTGGCAAGGCCGTGCCCTGCCGGATCGGGCCACTGCGCCTGCGCGAGGCGCTCGACCGCATCCTGGCTGCCACGCCGCGGCCGAACGACGTCGTCCTCCTGCGGGAGCTGTCGCGCAAGGTCAGCGACACGGCGCTGTGCAAGCTGGAGCGGCTCGCCTCCGGGCCGATCCTGACCACCTTGGATCGGTTCCCGGAGGAGTACCGCGCGCACGCCGAGCGCGGCGTGTGCGTAGCCGGGGCATGCCCGCCGCTCGATGCGCCGCCGCTGTTGAAGCCGCTCGAAGGGCTGGCTCCGGCGGCCGACGCCGAGCCCCGCTAGAGTAGAGAGCGATGGGTTTCGGGAGCACGAACGGACACGCCGCCGGGAACGGCAACGGATCGGGACCGGCCGACGGCCAGGGGACCGACTACGCGCCGCTGTGGCCGATGGTGCCCGGCACCCGCCGGGTCGCCGTCACGATCAACGGGACGCAGGTCGAGGCGGAGGAAGGGCAGACGATCCTGCAGGCCTGTCGCGTGCTCGGGATCGACGTGCCGACCCTCTGCTACGAGCCGAAGCTCGCCCCGTACGGCGCCTGCCGGATCTGCGCCGTCGAGGTCGAGGGGCGCGACGGCACGCCGATCTCGTGCGGGACGCAGATCGAGGAGGGGATGGTCATCACCACCCACTCCGATCGCGTCATCGAGAACCGGCGCATGGTCCTCGAGCTCATCTTCAGCGATCACGACGCGTACTGCCTTCCGCCCTGCCAGTTCAAGTGCCCGACGCGCGTCGACATTCCGGGCTACCTGAAACAGAACACGCTCGGCAACTGGGAGGAGGCGACGCGGATCCTGAAGCGCTCGCTGCCGTTCCCGGCCATCCTCGGACGAGTCTGCCCGGCTCCGTGCGAGACACATTGCCGGCGCGAGGAGGTCGACACGGCGATCGCGATCCGCGACTCGCACCGCTACTGCGCCGACCGCGTCCTCGAGGTCGACGCTCCGGCGCCGATCCCCTGGCCGAAGGACCCGCCGACCGGACGCCGGGTGGCGATCATCGGCGCCGGCCCGGCCGGCCTGTCGGCCGCCTACTACCTCCAGCTGCGCGGCCACCAGTGCGACGTCTTCGAGGCCGAGCCCGAGCAGGGCGGCATGCTGCGCTACGGCATCCCGCAGTACCGCCTGCCGAAGGGCTGGATGGACCGCGAGCTCAACCACGTCTGGGAGCTCGGCGCGACGCTGAAGCCGAACATGCGGCTCGGGCGCGACGTCCACCTCGCCGATCTGCTGAACGACGGGTACGACGCGGTCTACGTCGGCATCGGCTGCTACAAGCCGAACGAGCTCGGCATTCCGGGCGAGGACGGCGACGGCGTCGTCAACGCGCTGGAGAACCTGTACAACTCGACCCGCGGCGTGCCGGTTCCACGCCTCAAGGGCGCGCGGGTGGTGGTCATCGGCGGCGGATTCACCGCCATCGACTGCACCCGCACCAGCGTGCGCCAGGGCGCGGCCGAGGTGACGCTCGTCTACCGGCGTGACCTCAAGGACATGCCGGCGGCCGACGAGGCGCACGAGGCGACCGAGGAGGGCGCCCGGCTCATCTTCCAAGCGGCGCCGACCCGCATCGTGACCGACGAGAACAACAAGGTCACCGGGGTCGAGTTCCAGCGCATGAAGCTCGGCGAGCCCGACGAGCAGGGCCGCCGCCGGCCAGAGCCGATGCCGGGGACCGAGTTCATCATCGAGTGCGACACGGTCCTCGGCGCCATCGGCCAGGGGCCGGACCTGTCGTGGATCGAGTCGGAGCCGGAGGAGATCCGCTCGAAGCTCGAGGTCAGCCGGCGCGGCACGCTCGTGGCCGAGGAGCACATCTTCCGCACCGACGTGCCCGGCGTCTTCGCCTCGGGCGACGTCCGCACCGGCGCCGCCACGGTGGTCGAGGCGATCGGCGAGGGCCGCCGCGCCAGCTACGCCATGGACTACTGGCTGCGCGGCCACGACCTCGACGACCCGCAGGTGCGCCGCATCGTCACCGAGCCGCAGCCGAACTTCCTCACGATCGTGCCGTTCACCGACGACGTGAAGGAGCCCCGGGCGGTGATGGGCAAGCTCGAGGCGGAGCATCGGAACGACAATTTCGTCGAGTACGAGCACGGGTTCACCGGCGACCAGGCGATGGCCGAGGCGTCGCGCTGCCTGCAGTGCACCTGCGAGGCGATCGGGCACTGCGACCTCCGCGAGGCGGCGATCGAGTACGAGACGACGCTGAACATGGCGATCGACGAGCGCTCGATCCAGGACAACCCGTACGTCGGCGTCAACCACGGCTACGGCCGCGACGAGACGCACTCGTTCATCCTGCGCGACTACAGCCGCTGCATCGACTGCGGTCGGTGCGCCCAGGTCTGCAAGGAGATCGTCGGCGCCGGCTGCTACGACTTCATCGGCAAGGGCTTCGACTCGCTCGTCACGACCGCCGACTACGTGAGCCTCAACGAGACCCCGTGCGTCTCATGCGGCCGATGCGCCGAGACCTGCCCGGTCGGCGCGCTCATGCCGCGACCGCGCATCCTCGAGACCTACCAGCTGGACGTGTCCCGCTGCATCTTCTGCGGGATCTGCGCCGACGCCTGCCCGTACGACGCCCTGCGGTGCGGTCCGGAGTTCGAGTTCAGCGAGTACCAGCGCGACCTGCCCATGCTCGACATCCTCGAGATGTCCGACCGGGAGCGCCCCACCCGCTAGACCGATGCGGCTGGCGCGCGTTGGCCGCTACCCGTCCGCAATGCGTTCGGGCGGCAGGTCCCAGCCGGTCGCATCGGCCCATTCCCGGGCGGCATCGAGCGCGTCGAGGATGAAGGCCGACTTCGCATCGGTGTAGGCAAGGCGGTCGTTTGGGTACCGGCTTGCGAGCTCGATCTTGAGCTGCCCGTAGGCCGCGCGGGCGCCCGGATGGGCGCGCAAATAGTCGCGGAACAGGAGGTGCTCGCGCTCCCACTTCGAGCCCGCATCGCAGACGTGCACCTGCACGTCCCGCGGTCGGTCGCCCGCGGGGCGGAAGTACCGATGGCCCGGTTCGCGCATGCGGAGCTCGGCCGCCACACGCTCGACGCCGGCAACGTACGCCCCCTCGTCCTCCGTATCGCGGACGCTGATCTGAACGTCGACCACCGGCTTGGCGGCGAGGCCGCGCACCGCCGTGGAGCCGACGTGCTGGATCCGCAGCGCTGTGTCGCCGAGCTCGTCGGCGAGTCGGCGCCGGAGCGCGGCAAAGCGACGCGCCCAGGCGGGGTCGTAGGGGACGACGCGGATGGGATCGCGCACCGACCGGCCGGAACCTGCCACGAACTCGATCCCGGGGAACTGGATCTCCAGCACCTCGGCCCCGAGGCGTTCCCGGACGTGGAGCGGCAGCTCGCCGGGGACCATCCCGAGATGGGCCGCCTCGAGCGCGTAGCGGTCCACGAGCGTGATGCGCCCCCCGAACCGGCGGCGAAGGCGGCGCCAGGCCTCGGCAGGGTCGCCGAGGGCATCGGCCTCGAGGCCGATGGCGTGAAGCCGCTCCTCCAGCAGCGGATCGAGCCGGCGACCTCCTGGGTCGGTCGACATCGGCCCTACCCTACCCTCCCAGCGCGGGCGCCGGGAGGATTACAGTTGCGCTCGCGCCGGAATGCTCTCGTGTCCACAGTCTCCGGTCAGAGGACCAGGGCCATCTCGTGCTCGGTGACCGAGGGATCGTGGGGCAGCGGCTCGGTGGCGCCGGTGGCGACGAAGCCGAGCGACTCGTACGTGCGGCGGGCCGCGTCGTTCCAGCCGGCAACGTGCAGCCGCATCCGGGCCAGTCCGCGT
>DATLGA010000134.1:0-2479 GCA_035540715.1 Candidatus Limnocylindrales bacterium
ATGTACGCCGTCGTCCCGTTCCGAGAGACGACGCTCATGGCGTCCGGATCGAGTCCGAACCGTCGTCGAATGTCGGCGACTGACAGGTATGGGCGTGATGTCAGGTATCGGCGAAGGCTGGACGTGCTCGGCCGTTTGTTGGCGGACATGATGCTGGCCACCAAGTCTACGCCGATGCCGTCCCCGGCGCACGGTGGTCCGTGGGACAGGGCGCGCGTGCATTCAGCGCGCGCATCTGCGAAGCAGATGGATGCTCGCCGGCTCGTATGTGCGTACTGCGCACATTGCCGCCGCGAGTCGGGCGTCACGGAGGGCCTAATTGGCCTCAGCCACGCTCGCCGAAGACGCTCCGAACGACGAACAGCACGTTGGCGGGCCGCTCGGCGAGGCGGCGCATGAAGTACGCCCACCACTCGGTCCCGTACGGCACGTAGATGCGGAGCCGATGCCCATCGGCCAACAGCTGGCGCTGGAGATCGCGCCGGACGCCATAGAGCATCTGGAACTCGTAGCGGTCGGCACCGATGCCCCGCTCGCGAACGAGCGCCGTGACGCGCTCGATCATCTCGGGGTCGTGGGTCGCCACACCCGGGTACGCATCGGCCTCGAGCAGGCGGCCGACGAGCTCTACGAAGGCGTCGCCGATCGCGGCGCGCTCTTGGTGCGCGATCTCCGGCGGCTCGGCGTACGCGCCCTTGCAGATCCGGGTGCGCACCCGTTCGGCGGCGAGGCGCTCGACGTCGGCGACCGAGCGATGCAGGTAGGACTGGATGACCGGGCCGATCTCGTGGCCTTCGGCCCGCAGCCGGTGAACGATGTCGAGGGTGCGTTGCGTGTAGGCCGACCCCTCCATGTCGATGCGCACGAAGACGCCATGTCGATCGCTGGCGGCCATCACCGGCGCGAGGACGTCGAGGCAAACCTCGTCGCCGAGGTCGAGCCCCATCTGGGTCAGCTTGATGCTGACGTTCGCGTCCAGGCCGTCGGCTCCGATCCGCTCGATGGCGGCCACGTACTCGCCGGCAGCTCGATCCGCGGCCGCACGGTCGTCGACCGACTCGCCGAGCACGTCGAGCGTGGCGGTGGCTCCGGTGGCGTTCAGCGCCCGTACGGCCTCGACCGCCTGGTCGAGGGTCGTGCCGGCCACGAAGCGGAACGGCATGCGACGGATCAGCGGCGTCGCCATCGCGAGGCGGCCGAGGAAGCGGCGGTTGCTGAGCCAGATGAAGAACGCGCGCAGCGCCCGGGCGAGCATCTAGCGGCGGCGCGCGTGGGCCCAGCCACGAGCCCGTTCCACCGCGCGGCGGATGACGTCCTTGCCCGGAACGGCGCCGCCGTCGCCATAGCTCCGCGGCTCGAGCCCGATCGGCCCATCCCAGCCCGGGTCGATGTCCTCCCCGTCGATCCGGATCGTCGGCGTGCCACGCATGCCGAGCAGCTCGGCGTCCTCGGCCGAGGCGACGGCGATCATCTGGATCGGCGTCTCGAAGGCATCCTCGGTGAGCACCTCCACGAGGTTCTGGCGGGCGGGCATGGAGGCCGGATCGTCCTCGGCGTACAGCAGCTCGACGCGCATCGGCTCAGGAGGTCCCGAAGAACGTGAACAGCGCGAGCGCCGCGCCGATCGCGAGCGCGCCACCGGCGTAGATCCGCCGGCGCTCGTCGACGGTCATCCCCTCGCGAGTGGACGGACGCTCACCGCGGCGCGCTCGCCCGCGCCAGGCCAGGTAGCGGTCCGCGTTGTCGTCGCGCTGCTCCCGTGACCGATACGACTCCCACGCCGGCCAGCCGACCAGGTAGGCGGCCACGAAGCCGGCCAGGGCGAGGCCGAGCCACACGAGCGGCGGCATCGGTCAGGCGTCCTCCGACTCGCCGGTCGCTGCGGCGTCGATGATCCACTCCACCTGGTCGCCGTCCACGCGGGCCGCCGGCAGGTCGGAGCCTCCGGAGCGGATGTCGCGGACGGCATCGGCCTTGTCGGCGCCGGTGACGACGACGATGACGTCGCGCCCGGCGTTGAGGACGGGGAAGGTCAGGGTCATGCGCCAGGCGGCCTGCGACGGGACCCAGTTCCCGACGACCCAGCGCTCGCTCTCGTCCAGCGCCGCCGAGTCGGGGAACAGGCTGGCGGTGTGTCCGTCGGGGCCCATGCCGAGCCAGATCAGGTCGAACGCCGGCGGTTCCGAGCCGCGTGCCCCGAAGGCCAGCCGCAGCTCGGACTCGTGGGAGAGGGCCGCGGCGTCGAGGTCGGGCGCCTCGGCCGGCATCCGATGGATCCGATCCTGGCGGACGTCGGGCAGCTGCGCGATCAGCATCTGATACGCGACGCCGAAGTTCGACTCGGGATGATCCGGAGGCACGGCGCGCTCGTCGCCCCAGAAGTACTCAACCCTCGACCAGTCGACGGTG
Organism: Candidatus Limnocylindrales bacterium; assembly: GCA_035540715.1. GTDB lineage: Bacteria > Chloroflexota > Limnocylindria > QHBO01 > QHBO01 > JACDBZ01. Next base: position 2,410 of record DATLGA010000134.1, read on the forward strand.
TCGCGGCGCTCCGGCTCGAGGATGAGCGGGTAGACTTGCTTCGGCGTCCCGCCACCGGACAGCGCGACGC
>DATLGA010000135.1:0-5414 GCA_035540715.1 Candidatus Limnocylindrales bacterium
GGTCGCTGGCCGGGGCCCGGGAGCGCTCGATGGTCGGGTCGTCGCTCACTGCTCGCGGCCGCCGGCCGGGCCGATCACGCCGGGAGCGCCGCCGGCGAGCCGAAGCCCGAAGTGCCCGGCCAGCTGGCGGGCCAGCTCGTCGGCGACCTCGTCGCCGGGGATCGGCTCGGCTCGCTCGCGGGAGAGCGAGGTGACCCCCTTGTCGGGGATCCCGCACGGAATCATCTCGTCGAACCAGCGAAGATCGGTGCTCACGTTGAGCGCCAGGCCGTGCGTCGTGACCCCGCGCTTCACCCGCACGCCGATGGCGGCCAGCTTCCGCTCGCCGTCGACCCAGATGCCGGGATGTCCCACGAGTCGGTCGGCGCGAACGCCGAACCGGGCGGCCGCGCCGATGATCGCCGACTCGAGGATGCGGACGTATCGGCGCAGGTCCAGCGGGTCGCGCAGCTCCACGATGGGGTAGGCCACGATCTGGCCGGGGCCGTGGAAGGTGATGTCGCCGCCCCGATCGATCCGGATCAGCTCCGCGCCGAGCTCACGCAGTCGCTCGGGGGCCGCGAGCATGTTCGCCTCGTTCCCGCCGCGCCCGATCGTGTAGACCGGGAAGTGCTCCAGCAGGAGCAGTCGGTCCCCGATGCGCCGCGCCCGACGCTGCTCGGCCAGCTCGTTCTGGAGCTCCCATGCCGGCCGGTAGGCGACCGTCCCGAGGTGCTCCACCGTCAGCAGGCCGCCGTGGGCCGCGAGCAGAGGGTGATCGTCGCTGGCCGGGCGATGCGCCGCGTCGCGGGCCGGGCGCCGCGGGCCGTGGCGTGGGAGCTCGCCGGGGGGCGTGCTGATGTCGCGGAACGGAGTGTCGGTGGTCAAGGCACGCCTACGACGCGGCGGCGGTCTCGCGGCCCGGGACCTGCTCCGCGGCGTGGTAGCTGGAACGCACGAGCGGGCCGGACTGGACGTGCTTGAAGCCCATCTCGAGGCCGATCCGACGCAGCGCCATGAACTCGCCCGGCGTGTAGTACTTCACGAGGGGCAGATGCTTTCGGCTCGGGCGCAGGTACTGGCCGATCGTGAGCACGTCCACGTCGGCCGCCCGCAGCAGCCGCATCGCCTCGACGATCTCGTCCCAGGTCTCGCCGAGCCCGAGCATGATCCCGGTCTTCGTCACCATCGCCTCGAAGCCGATCTCCGCGGCCACGGCACGGCCGTGCGTGAGCACGTGGACCGATCGGTCCCACCGCGCGCGTCGACGGACCGGTCGCTGGAGGCGCGGCACCGTCTCGACGTTGTGGTTGAGGATGTCGGGCTGCGCCTCGACGACGGTCCGGATGTCGGCGTCGCGGCCGTTGAGGTCGCTGATGAGGACCTCGATGCTGGTTCCGGGGTTCTCGAGACGGATGTGGCGGATCGTGTCGGCCACCATCTGCGCCCCGCCGTCGGCGAGGTCGTCGCGCGCGACCATCGTGATGACGACGTGCTGGAGGCGCATGAGCTTCGTCGCCTCCGCCACCCGGCGCGGCTCGTCGAGGTCGGTGATCGGCGGCCGCCCGGTGTCGATCGCGCAGAAGCCGCAGTTCCGGGTGCACACGCTGCCCAGGATCATGAAGGTGGCGGTGCCGAGCGCCCAGCATTCGCCGATGTTCGGGCAGCGTGCCTCCTCGCACACGGTATTCAGCGCCTCGTCACGGAGGACGTGCTTCGTGTTCGCGTACGTGCTCCCGGCACCGATGCGGACCTTCAGCCACTCGGGGCGCCGGCCGCCCGGCCCGGCGTTCTCCGGCACCGGGTCGCCGGGGGCGAGGAGGCCGCCATCGGTCTCGGCGCCACCCGGATACATGACGTCGGACGGGGTCGCGTGCCCGCCGCCCTGGGAGCTGCTGACGACGCTGAGCTCGCCGAGCCCGCTGAAGTCGGGGCGCGGTGGGTCGATGGCCATGTCGAGAGTCTACCCAAGCACGATCGGATGCGCCGGTGGAGGGCTCGGCCACCCGTTCCGGGTATCGGTCGTGCACCAGCGCCCTGCGTGAACCGCGTCGGCGACCTCGTTGCTCGTGCGGGCCGGTGGATCGAGCGCCACCGACCGGTCCGGCTCGCCCGGGGCATGATCACCGGCTTCATCGAGACCGATGGCATGCTCTACGCCGGCGCCATCGCCTACTTCGCGCTCCTGTCGCTCTTCCAGATCGCCGTCCTCGGCATCGTCCTGCTCGGCGTGCTGCTCGGCGAGGATCGGGCGCGCTCGCTCGTGATCGAGCAGCTCGTCGCCTACACGCCGATGAGCGCCGGCGATGCGCTCGACGTGACCGGTGCGGTGCTGGAGGCGCACGCGGGGCTCGGACTGTTCGCCATTCCGCTGCTCGCGTTCGGCGGCATCGGGCTGCTGTTCGCGCTGCAGCGCGGGGTCAGCCGCGCCTTCCATACCACGCCGCGCGCCGGGGCGCTGCGGGAGCAGCTGACGAACCTGGCGCTCCTGGCGCTCATCGGGGTGCTGCTCGCGGCGTCGCTCTTCATCGGCGTCGTGGTCGGGCTGGTGCAGGCGGTCATCGAGCGGATCGACGTTCCGGGTGGCTGGGTGGCCGTCCAGGCGGTCGGCCTCGTCGTCCCGTTCCTCCTCTCGTTCGCGTCGCTGCTCTTGATCTACCGCTTCATCCCGGCGGGTCCGGTCACGTTGAAGGTCGTCTGGGTCGCGGCGCTCCTGGCCGGCGCGGCGTGGACGGGGCTGCAGCTGCTCCTCACCGTGTTCGCGACGCGAGTCGCCGATTACGCGAACGTCTTCGGTCCGATCGGTACCGCCGTGTCGCTCGTGCTCTTCTCGTTCGTGTCGAGCGTGATCGTGCTGCTGGGCGCGAGCCTGGCCCATGCGAAGCTCGTCGACGAGAATCGGGTCAGGTGACGCGACGAGAGCCGGCATCGATCGGGCGGTCGAGCTTCCGTCTCGCCGATCGTCATGGGGAGGTACCACGCTCCACGGCCCGAGCCGGGCTGTGGCCACCCGACCGCGCCGGGCGCATGGAATCGGTGGTACGCAGCCCATCCATCTTCCTATTCCGGCACGGGACCCTGGGGCGTACGGTGCGGCCCCATGGATCCTGCCGGCCCGACGGCCCGAGCGACCCGGCGCGCCCCGCGGCTGCTGCTGCTGGTGTTCGGAATTTTCCTCGTGCTCGTCGGCATCACCGGCAGCGCGCTCGTGGCGGTCACCTCGGTGCACCTCGCAGGGGCCACGCTCACTGCGGTCGTCGAGCGCGACCGTTCACTGATCGACCTCTTCGCGAACGGCAACCTGACGGCGGAGGATCTCGGCACGACTCCCGGCGCGAATCGGATCGGAGAGATCCACGAGCGCCTCGAGGCGCTCGTCCGAACCGACGAGATCGTCCGCCTCGAGATCCGTGATCGGGCCGGCGCGCCGGTGGTTGCCGCCGGTGGCACCACGGGCCTCGTCCCGGCCGCCGACCTGCTTGCCGCCGCCCTGGACGGCGAGGCGGGTGCCGTGCTGACCGACGCCGGCGGCACGACGATCCTGCAGGAGCACCTCCCGCTCCTGGCGCCGGACGGGACCGTACTGGGCGTCGCCGTGCTCCATCGCGACGCGAGCGCGATCACCGCCAGCCTGGAGGCGATGCGGGGCGACGTGCTCATGGTGACCGTCGTCGCAGCCCTCGTGCTCGCGACCATCCTGCTGGTCGTCTTCCGGGCGGCGCAGCAGCGGCTCGTCCGGCAACAGCGGCAGCTTGCGGATGCGGCGCGGCGGGACGCGCTGACCGGACTCCTGAACCACGGCGCGGTGGTGACGCTCCTGGCAAGCGTCATCGAGGACGCGCGGCCGGCCGGCGCCCCCACCGCGGTGGCGCTGGTCGACGTCGACAACTTCCGGCTCTTCAACGCCACTCACGGCCACGACGCCGGTGATGCGGTCCTGCTGCGTGTCTCGGAGCTCGTGTCGGGCGTCACCGGCAGCGGCGTCCACGTCGCGCGATACGGCCCCGACGAGTTCCTCGTCGTCTGTCCGGGTGCGAACGCCGCCGATCTCGGCCCGGCCATCGACCAGCTTCGGCACCGCGTCCGAACGCTCGGCTTCCGCTTTGGCGAGTCGGAGGAGCTCCCGGTCAGCGTCAGCATCGGCATCGCCGCGGCCCCGGAGCACGCCGGCTCGGTGACGCCCCTGCTGTCCGCCGCGAGCGTCGCACTCGCGGAGGCACAGGCGAGCGGTGGGGACGCGGTCGCAACGGCTCGCCAGCACGAGGACGGGGCGCCGGGGGCCGGCAGCTTCGACGTGCTGCAGGGCCTGGTCCTCGCGGTCGATACCAAGGATCGGTACACGAAGCGGCATTCCGAGGACGTGGCCCGGTACGCGGTCTTCCTGGCACGGCGGCTCGGATGCGACGACATGCTCGAGGCCGTCCGGCTCGGGGGCCTGCTGCACGACATCGGCAAGATCGGCATCCCCGACGCGCTGCTTCGCAAGCCGTCGCGTCTGACCGATGCCGAGGTCAAGGTCTTCAACCAGCACGTCGCGCTCGGCGACGCGATCGTGCGCGACCTGCCCGAGCTCGACGAGGTGCGTGCCGCCATTCGCCACCACCACGAGCGCTGGGACGGTGGCGGGTACCTCGCCGGGCTGGCCGGCGAGGAGATTTCCCTCATCGCCCGCATCATCGCCGTGGCCGATGCGTTCAGCGCCATGACCACGACGCGACCGTACCGGAAGGCCCTCTCCGTCGACGAGGCCCTGCGTCGCCTGCGGGACGCCGCCGGCACGCAGCTGCAGCCCGAGCTCGTCGAGACGTTCGCCACCGGCATCGAGACCGATCCCGCAGCGCCGGCTCCGAACGAGACCGGCGACGTCTGGCTCCCGCTGCGGGTGGCGTGATGCGCCGATCGGTGCCGGTCGCCGGCTTCATCGGCCTCCTGCTGGCCATCTCGCCCGGCCCGACCCGGGCCGAGTCGGCACTCTGGAGCCTGGTCGCGTCGCCGCTCGTCGCGACGACGGGATCGATGACGACGTTCACCCTCACGGCCACGAACGAGGACCCGCTCGAGCCCCTCGACTCGAGCCGCGAAATCGGGTGCATCCACGTCGACCTGCCCGTCAACTTCGATGTCCACTCGGCGGGAGTGACGGCCACGAACACGGGAAACACCTGGGTCGCCAGCGTGTCCGGCAATCGTGTGACGGTCCGGACCACGAGCGGTGGAAACCGGCTCGAGCTGCTGGACTGGGTGCGCTTCACGGTGACCGCCATGCCGACGGCTGCGGGGGATCTGGCCTGGAACGCGCGCGCGTTCCGCGATCAGGGGTGCGGCGGGACCGGAGCGCTGCTCGGCGTGCCGCCGGTTGTCGTGGTGACGGGCGTGTCGGTCACCCCGACTCCGACCCCGACTCCGACCCCGACTCCGACCCCGACGCCGGCCGC
>DATLGA010000136.1:0-10436 GCA_035540715.1 Candidatus Limnocylindrales bacterium
GACGAGCTGGCCCGCCAGCTGGCCGGGCACTTCGGGCTTCGGCTCGCCGGCGGCGCTCCCGGCGTGATCGGCCCGGCCGGCGGCCGCGAGCAGTGAGCGACGACCCGACCATCGAGCGCTCCCGGGCCCCGGCCAGCGACCCGGACCACGCCGTTCGGATCGAGGTCGGCGCGTTCGGGCCGTGGCAAACGAACGCCTATCTCGTCTGGGACGGCCGGTCGCCCGATGCGCTCGTCGTCGACCCCGGCATGGGAGCCGCCGATCCGCTGCTCGAGCGCGTCGCCGCGAACGGGCTGCGCCTGCACGTCATCGCCAACTCGCACGGGCACATCGACCACATCTTCGACGACGCCCCGCTCATGCGCGGCTCCGGAGCGCCGCTCGCCATCCACCCCGACGATGCGTACCGGCTCGACGGACGGAACAACTACGGACTCGAGGTCGAGGCGGTCACGGCCACGCACGACCTGCGCGAGGGCGAGCAGCTCCGCATCGGCGATCTCGTCCTCGACGTCCTCCACCTGCCCGGGCACACCGAGGGATCGGTCTGCCTGTACGAGGAGCGCCGCGGGCTGCTCCTGTCGGGCGACGTCCTCTTCGCGGGATCGTACGGACGGACGGACCTGCCGGGCGGAAACGACGAGCAGATGGTCGCCTCCCTGGCACGACTGTCGCGCGAGATTCCCGAGGCCGTCCGCGTGCTCCCCGGCCACGGTCCCGAGACGACCATCGGCAGGGAGCTGCCGTGGCTGCGCCGGATCGCGAGCGCCGGGCGGCTGCTGACCCCCGGATGACCGGGTCCCAGAAGGAGCGGATGCTCCGCGGCGAGCTCTACCTCGCCGACGACCCGGAGCTCCGAGCCGACGAGGCGCGCTGCGACGAGCTCCTGGGCCGCTTCAACGCCACACGCTCGACGGAAGCCGAGGAGCGCCGCAGCATCCTGGTCGAACTCCTCGGCAGCATCGGGGAGGACGCCGCGATCCGCCCGCCGCTGTTCATGGACTACGGCTACCAGACCACCATCGGCGCCGGGTCCTTCGTCAACGCCGGCTGCGTGATCCTCGACGTCGGACGGGTCACGATCGGAGCCGGCGTCCAGATCGGCCCGAACGTCCAGCTCCTCACGCCGACGCACCCGGTCGACCCGGAACAGCGCCGTACCGGCCTCGAGGCGGCGGAGCCGATCACCATCGAGGACAACGTCTGGCTCGGCGGGGGCGTGATCGTCTGTCCGGGCGTCACGATCGGCCGCGACACGGTCGTTGGAGCGGGATCCGTCGTGACGCGAGATCTGCCGCCCCGCGTCGTCGCGGCCGGCAACCCGGCCCGGATCATCCGCCGCGTCTGACGCTCGCCGCGGCATCGGTCCTGCGGCTAGGATCGGTTCACGAAGGAGGACCGATCAGCGATGGCGAACCTGCGCATCACCCGTCTCGGCCATGGCGGCGTGCTCTACCGCTCCCCGAATGACGCCTGGGTCTGGGTCGACCGCTGGACCGGCGCGCCGAACTACGCCGACGAGTACCGCACGCCCGAGAAGGTCAGCGTGGTGGCGCCGACGCACGGCCACTTCGACCACGTCGGCGACGACCTGGCCGACGTGCGGGAGCTGGCAGGTGTGGACGGGGCCGTGGTCGTGTGCGGGCACGAGATGCAGATCCAGCTCGCCGCCATGGGCATCGAGTCGGTCGGCATGAACAAGGGCGGCACGTTCGAGGCGGCCGGCATCGGCTTCACGATGGTCCATGCCGAACACACCGGCGGAGCCACCCTGACCGATGGATCGGCCCCAATCACCCGCGAGCTCGGCTGCTGGGGCTGGATCCTCGAGTTCGAGGACGGCATGACGGTCTACCACTCCGGAGACACGGACCTGTTCGGCGACATGCGGCTCATCGGCGAGCGGTTCAGCCCCGAGGTCGCGGTGCTGCCGATCGGCGGGCACTACACCATGGGGCCGCGCGACGCCGGCCGGGCACTGGACCTCGTCGGCGCGGCGACCGTGATCCCGGTGCACTACGCGACCTTTCCGGCGCTGGTCGGTACGCCGAAGGAGCTGGCCGACCATTCCTCGGCGAACGTCGTCGAGCTCGAGCCGGGCGAAACCTGGGAAGCACGCGGCTGACGGAGGCCGCGGCGTGGCCGCGAAGAGGCTTGGCGGGCGCGCGGCTGCCAATCTTGATCCAGGCGTCACGGTAGGCAGCGGCGGCCGGTGCGGCGCTGCCAAATTTGACCCGGGAGTCACGGTATGCACGCATGTCAAGCTTGGCGGACGCTTGACGGGGCCGAAGCGACGCGGAGCGCCGCGCCTTACGTGCCTCCCACGAAATTCTGGCAACGCGCGGAACGGTCGCCCGCGCGTCAGCCCAGATACTCCAGGTCCATCGGCCGCGGCGAGAAGCCGAACGCCTTCTCGAAGGCGTCGCGCTCCGTGTAGTTCGGTCGCTGGAGCGAGGCGATCTGGTCGTGGCTGACCGGGAAGATCGGCAGCACGCGATCCGTGACGGTCGTCAGCGCGCTGATGAGCGGGATCGGCATGCCGAGCTTGAGGCGTCGCATCCCCGTGACGCGCATCACCTCGTCGACGATCTCGCGGTACGTCACCCAGTCCGGTCCGCCGATCTCGTACACCGATCCGGCCCGATCGTCATCGACCACGGCACGCTCCACCGCGTGCGCAAGGTCGTCGACGGCGAGCGGCTGGAAGCGCGCCGAACCGTCGCCGGGCACGGCCACGACGCCGGGTGACCACCACTTCAGCGTCGTGCGGACGAGGCTGAAGAATCCGTCGCCGGCCCCGAAGAGCAGCGACGGCCGCAGAACGACCCAGTCGAGCGGGCTCTCGCGGACGATCTGCTCGCCGCGCCACTTCGAGTACAGGTAATCGAGGTTCGGGTCGGCCACGACCCCGAGCGCCGACAGGTGAACGAAGCGTCGCACCCCCGCCTCGGCGGCCGCCTCGACGGTGCGACGGGTCCCGCCGACGTTGACCTGGTCGAACGTTCGGCCCTTCGACTCTCGGGGGATGGCGACGAGGTGCACCGCCGCATCGACCGCCGCGAGGGCCTCGCCCAGGCCGGCGCCGGTGGTCACGTCGGCCGCGCGCGCCTCGACGGTCCGGCTCCACTCCGTCCGATGCCGCCCCTGGCGCGAGATCGCCACCACCTGATGCCCCGACTCGGCCAGCCGTGCGACGACGTGGCGACCGACGAAGCCGGTCGCGCCGATGACGGCCACTCGCAAGGGCGTCGATCTCCGCTCCATCGGTCCAGTCTCCATCTTTTTCGTGCTACTGTCAACGCGCACGTTTCTCGCCCGCCGGCGTCTGGTACGGTCGGGCCCGATGCCTCCGATCAGCGCGCCGCACGGCATGGTCGTCTCCCCCCACCCCCACGCCACGCAGGCAGGCGTGGCCGCGCTCCGCGACGGTGGCTCCGCCGTGGATGCGGCCGTCGCGGCCAACGCGATGCTCGCCGTCGTCTACGCCAATGCCTGCGGGCTCGGCGGCGACGCGTTCGCGCTCGTGTGGGACCCCGGCGAGGGCCGGCTGTTCGGGTACAACGGCAGCGGCCGATCCCCCGCGGGGCTGACGATCGATCGGGTTCGGGCCGATGGCCACGACGCGATGCCGCAACGCGGACCGCACACGATCACGGTGCCAGGCGCGATCGACGCCTGGGTCGCGCTGCTCGACCGATGGGGCCGACGCTCCCTGCGCGAAGCGCTCCTGCCGGCCGCGCGCGCCGCCGAGGATGGCTACGAGCTGACGACGATCACCGCCCGGAGCATCGCGGCCTCGCTGCCGTGGTTCGGCGAGGCCGCGCGCCGGGTCTTCGAGCTGGCGCGCGGTCCCGGCACCACGTTCCGCCAGCCGCTGCTCGGCGCGACGCTGCGGGCGATCGCCGACGGCGGGCGCGGCGCGTTCTACGGCGGCCCGATCGGCGAGGAGATCACCGAAGCCGTCCAGGACGCCGGCGGCGTCATGACGGCCGCCGACATCGCGGCGCACCGCGGTGACTGGGTCGAGCCGATCTCCACGACCTACCGCGGGATGGAGGTGGCGACGACCCCGCCGAACTCGCAGGGCATCACGGCCCTCATGGGCCTCGACGTGCTGGCAGCGCTCGACTGGCCGCTCGGCGCGCCGGCGTCCGCCGAGCGCATCCACGCCCAGGTCGAGGCGATCAAGGTCGCCTGGTCCGAGCGCGACCGATGCGTCTCCGATCCGACCCGTGAGCTGGCCGACCCATCGGCGCTGCTGGCTCCCGAACACGAGCGGTGGCTGGCGTCGCGACTGTCGCCCGGTCGGGCGCATCGGTTCACCCCGACGAACCCGCCCGGAGGCGGCACGGTCTACCTGTGTGCCGCCGATGCCGGTGGGATGCTCGTCAGCCTCATCGAGTCGAACTACATGGGCTTCGGCTCGGGGATCATGGGCGGGCGGACCGGGATCATGCTCCAGAACCGGGGCGCGTACTTCTCGCTCGACTCCGACCACCCGAACGCCCTGGCGCCGTCGAGCCGGACGCTTCACACGCTCATGCCCGGCATGCTGCTGCGCGACGGCCGGGCCGAGGTCGCCCTCGGTGCGATGGGTGGCGACGGTCAGCCGCAAACGATGGTCCAGCTCGTGACCGGGCTGCTCGACGACGGGCTCGACCCCCAGGCCCTCGTCTCGCGCCCGCGCTGGGTGGCCCAGGTGGACGGGCCGGGCAAGCCGCTGCGACGGCTGACCATCGAGTCCGACGGCGTCGACGACGCCACCGTCGACGCCCTCCGCGCGCGCGGCCACGACGTCGAGCTCGTCGAGCCCCTCACCGCTCTGATGGGCTGGGCGCAGGTGATCCGCCGCCGGCCCGGTGGCGGATGGGAGGGCGGTGCCGACCCGAGGGCGGACTCGCTGGCGGCGGGGCACTGAGGCCGTCCATCCGTTACGAGAGGTCCTTGTCCTCCATCTCCCACGCGTGATCGAGCGCGTGGTAGGCGGTGTGCCGCAGCAGAAAGGCGAGCGTCCAGTTTCGGCCGACCTTCGGGTCGTCCGCGTTCCGCTCGCGGAACGCCGCGAGGTACTCCTCGCGATAGGACCGCAGGCCCTCGGGCGTGTCGATCACCTCGAGCGGTAGTCGCACGCCGATTCGCTTCGCGAAGTCGTCGAGCTCGTTGACGAGGACATGCCGCCTGATCTGGTCGCGGTCGCGTCCGCCGCCGCGAGGTCCCTTCTGCAACTCCGGCGACACCCGCGCGACCACGGCGTCGAAGCACCGCCAGGCCGCCTGGAGGAGCGCCAACTTGCGTTCGAGCTGGTCCGCCGGCATGAGCTCACGCTCGAACGAGGACGGAGCGAACGAGATTCCCCAGTAGTCGGTCGACCCCGGGCCGGCGTGGTCCTCGACGATCTCGAGATCGCCGGCCGCGTCGAACTCGGGCCCGAGCCCGGCGTCGTGGGCGGTCGGGCGGTACCGGTCCCGGTATGCGGCAAGCGTCTCGAAGGCCGATTCGGGCGTCCTGCCACCGCGGCTCCAGCCCGGCCAGTCGATCGCGACGGCCGCTGCCTTCTTCCCCTTCGGGCCGCGCTCGATGACAGTGCGAACAGTCACGCGCCGGAGCCTAGCACCCGATACCTGCCAGCTCGTGGCAGGTAGCTGCTCCAAGCCGGGTCGCCGCCGGTGAACTTGCGACGGATGACCGATGAGAAACGGCGCCGGCGTCGGTCTAGAATGGCGAGCCCCCATGACGACCCCCGAGACACCCACCTCCCTTGTCCATGCTCGCGGCCTGACGAAGCGCTACGCGAACGGCTTCACCGCCGTCGACGGCGTCGACTTCGACGTGCGCCCCGGCAAGGCCTTTGGATTCCTCGGCCCCAACGGCGCCGGCAAGACCTCGACGATGCGCATGATCGCCTGCTCGAGCCCGATCACCGAGGGTACGCTCAGCGTCATCGGCATGGATCCGCGCACGCAGGCCCGCGAGATCAAGGCCCGCCTCGGGGTCGTGCCGCAGATCGACAACCTCGACACCGAGCTGACGGTGCGCGAGAACCTCGAGATGTACGCGCGCTACTTCGACATCCCCGGCGACGTGTTCCGCAAGCGAGCCGACGAGCTGCTCGAGTTCGTGCAGCTCTCAGAGCGCTCGAAGGACCAGGTCGAGCCGCTGTCCGGCGGCATGAAGCGGCGGCTGACGATCGCCCGCGCGCTCATCAACGAGCCCGACCTCGTGATCCTCGACGAGCCCACGACCGGCCTCGATCCGCAGGCGCGCCACCTCCTCTGGGAGCGGCTCTACCAGCTGAAGCGGCGCGGTGCGACGCTCATCATCACGACCCACTACATGGACGAGGCGGAGCAGCTGTGCGACCACCTCGTCGTCATGGACAAGGCGAAGATCGTGGCCGAGGGCTCGCCGCGCCAGCTCATCGACCAGCACTCCACCCGCGAGGTGCTCGAGCTGCGCCTGGAGGACTCCGTCCGCTTCGGCCTGAACGGCAAGCTCGACGGGCTGGCCGATCGGATCGAGGAGCTGCCGGATCGGCTTCTCCTCTACACGACCGACGGCGAGCGCACGCTCGAGGCGGTCCACGAGCGCCGGATCCCGATCGAGCAGGCGCTCGTGCGCCGGTCGAGCCTGGAGGACGTCTTCCTGCGTCTCACCGGCCGCTCGCTGATCGAATAGACGAGCACGCATGACCGTCCTCGCCGCCTCCGGCCGCGTCTGGCAGCGCAACTGGCTCGTCTACAAGCGTCTCTGGCACCGATCGATCGCGTTCGGGTTCCTGCAGCCGGTCCTGTTCCTGACCGCGATGGGCATCGGCGTCGGCGCGCTCCTGTCGACGGACGACCTCGCCGCCTTCGGCGGGTTCCCCTACATCGACTGGCTCGGTCCGGGGCTGCTGGCCGCGATGGCGATGCAGACCGCGACCTTCGAGTCGACCTACCCGATCATGAACAAGATCATGTGGGGCCGGAACTACGAGGCGATGCTGTCGACGCCCCTCACGACGCGAAACCTCGTGATCGGCGAGCTGTTCTGGGTCGCGTTCCGGATCGGCACCCTGGCCGCCGTCTTCCTGATCGTGCTCACCGCATTTGGGATCACGCGCACGCCGTTCGCGATCCTCGCCGTGCCGGTGGCCATGCTGATCGGCACGGCGTTCAGCTCCTGCCTGGTCGCGTTCACCGCCACCCAGCGCAACGACGTCGGCTTCAGCGCCATCTTCCGGTTCGTCATCAACCCGCTCTTCCTGTTCAGCGGCACGTTCTTCCCGCTCTCCCGGCTGCCCGACGCGATCGAGTGGATCGCGTGGGCCACGCCGCTCTTCCACGGCGTGGAGCTCATCCGCGGGCTCGTCCTCGCCGACCTGAACCTCGCCGCGGCCCCGTTCCACCTGGCGTACCTGCTCGCCATGCTGGGGATCGGCGTGACGCTGGCCGACCGCAAGCTGCGGCAGCGGATGGCCGGCTGATCCGATGACCGCGGTCGCCCGTACCGGGGCTCGAAGGCCCGGCGCCCCCGCTCCCGGGCCGCTCGCCAGCGCCTGGGCTCGCGTCTGGCGCGCCCGCCGCCTCGTGCAGCGCAACATCCTCGTCTACCGGCACCAGTGGATCATCATCGTGTCGGGCGCCTTCGAGCCGGTCTTCTACCTGGTCGGCATCGGTCTCGGCCTCGGCGCGATCATCCAGACCGTTGAGCTCGCGGACGGACGCCTGGTGGCCTACGCCGCCTTCGTCGGGCCGGCCCTCGTCGCATCGGCGGCCATGAACGGAGCCGTCTTCGAGACGATCTTCAACGTCTTCTTCAAGCTCAACTACGCCAAGACCTACGACGGGGTCCTCGCGACGCCGATGGGCATCAGCGAGATCGCGATCGGCGAGCTGCTCTGGGCGCTCATGCGCTCGACCCTGTACGCCGTCGCCATGTTCGTGCTCATGCTGCTCATGGGCCTGATCCTGTCCCCGCTCGGGATCCTGATGATCCCGGCCGCGCTGCTCACGGCCGCCGCATTCGCCGCCGCCGGCCTGGCCGGCACGTCGTACCTGCGCACGGTGAACGACTTCGACATCCCGCTCGGGCTCATCGTCATGCCGATGTTCCTGTTCAGCGGCACCTTCTTCCCGATCACGGTGCTGCCGGAGTGGCTGCAGACGATCATCACGTTCACGCCGCTCTACCACGGCATCGAGCTCATTCGCGGGCTCTCGACCGGCATGGTCGGCGCGGTCCAGCTCGTGAACCTGGCCTACCTCGTCGCGTTCTTCGCGATCTGCCTCTGGATCGCGATGCGGCGCATGGAGCGCAAGCTCATCAAGTGAGCTCGGAGCGGTCACCCGCGCGACGCATCACCGAGAGACCGAGCCACGCGAAGCCCGTCCCGCCGAGCGCCGGGCCACGGAGCGGTCCGGGCAGGGCGAGGATGCCGAGCGTGTTCAACGCCCCGAGCAGCGCGCCCGCGAGCATGACCCAGGCGGCCGGGCGCGATAGCACCCGCGCGCGCAGGGTGGCGATGGCCAGGAGAAGGAAGCCGATGGCGGTCAGCGGCAGCCTGATGCCCAGCACCGTCGTCGCCAGCTCACGCGTCGGTCCGTCTCGAACGAAGGCGGTGTCGAGGATCTCGGGCACGACCAGCACCCCGCTCCACCCCACGCCGAAGGACAGGAGCGCGCCGGCAAAGGCCGCCACGAATCCGGCGAAGCCCAGGAGGCCGGCCGCGCGCGACTGGACCCCGTAGACGCCGACGAGACCCAGGAGCGAGAAGGCGCTGCTCAGGGCCAGGATGGCGAATCGCGCCACGTCCTCCGGCGGGATGCCCCCCACGTCCCGGAGGGAGAGGGCGTCGAAGAGGACGTAGAGCGCACCGCCCAGCATCGCGGCCAGGCCGGCGAGCCGCCACAGGAGCACGCTGGGCATGCGCCGACGGTATCAGGACGCACCAACTCGCGCGGCCGGGGCGGCGCGCGGCTTGCGGAGGCTCAGACGAGACGACGCCAGGAGCGGCCGCGCTCGGCGTCGGCCCGTCGGTAGGATTCGGCGAGGATCGTGATCGGGTGCACGGTCTCCACGCCGGACGACTGCGCGATCTGCCAGCGGCAGGTCTCGGAGTCGCACGCGCCTCGGGCGGCGCCCGAGGACCGGAAGCGCTCGAACAGCGGCGCGCCGACGTCCTGGGCGATCTGCCAGCGCTCGGCCTTCAGGCCGTACGTGCCGGCCGCGCCGCAGCAGTCGTGCTGCTGATCCTCGGCGCGAAGGCCCGGCACGAGCGCGAACAGATCCATCGCCGGTGTGCCGATCCCGTGCGACTTCAACTGGCAGGGCGGGTGGTAGGGCAGCTCGTCCGTGATCGGGGCGAAGTCGGTGTCGAGCTCACCGCGGTCGTTGAGGTCGGCGAGCAGCTCGCAGATGTCCCAGGTCGCATCAGCCACCGAGCGGGCGTCCTCGTCGTGGAGATCGAGGAGCTCCCGATACTCGGCCTTGAGCGCGAAGGTGCAGGAGGTGGACGTGCCGACGATGCGAACACCGGCCCGCGCGAACTCGGCGAGCGACGCGAGGTTTCGCGCCGCCTTGCGTCGTGCGTGGTCGTACAGCCCGTTGCTGATGAACGGCAGGCCGCAGCACTCCTGTGGCGGCACGATCACGGTGAGCCCGTTGCGCTCGAGGACCTCGACCGCGTCGCGGCCGAGGTCGGGCTCGAAGCCATTGACCGCGCAGCCGTGGAAGTACACGACGGTGCGCGCCGGGTCCAGGCCGTCCAGCAGCGCAGTGGGCCGTCGCTCGCGCTTCCACCAGGAACGGAAGGTCCGCCGGCTGAACGGTGCCAGCGGACCACGGCGATGGACCCCGAGGATCTTCTCGCCGATCCACCGAAGCAGCGGGTTGCGGAGGGCGAAGTTCGCCAGCGGCGCCAGGGGGTTCGCGCCGAGCCGGACGAGCAGGTCGGTGTCGCTGATGAGCCGGTTGCGCAGCGACGAGCCCCGCGCCTGCACGATCTGCGCGCGGGCACGGTTGTTCGTCTGCGCGATCAGCACTCCTGTCGGGCACGCGCGCGTGCAGTACCCGCAGCCGTTGCACAGGTCGACGGTGTGGTCGGGGGCACGGTCCTGCTCGATCGACGGGCCGCGGAAGCGCTGCGCCTGCGGTCCGACGTACTTGGGGCCCGGAAAGAGATCGGTCACGCGCGAGACCGGGCAGACGGTCGTGCACACGTTGCACTTGATGCAGGCGTCGATCGTGAACGCCGGCTGCTCGCGGCTGGCGGCGTCGTGGACCGGCAGCATCATGCGGCCGCCCTCCCCGCCGCCACCGTTCGCGCGGCTCGGTGGGCGCTCGCCAGCGCGACCCCGTCGCCACAGCGCTCGGCGAGGTAGTGCATCCCTGCGAGCGCGGAGCCGATCACGTGCACGTTCTCGAGCTCCACGTCGCCGGAGGCGTCGAGCGGCCGC
>DATLGA010000137.1:0-4621 GCA_035540715.1 Candidatus Limnocylindrales bacterium
CCGGCCGCTCCTCGGCGAGCGCCGCGAGCGCCTGCGAGGGCTCCTGGACGCGGCCGGCCTGCCGTACCGGCTCGACGCCTCGAACGACGATCCGGCCTTCCTTCGGAACCGGGTCCGCGCCGAGCTTCTCCCTCTCCTGGAGGACCTGCGCCCCGGAGCGGTCGAACGGATCGGGCGCTTCAGCCACCTCGCTGCCGATGACGACGCGCTGCTGGACGAGCTGGCCGCGGCTGAGCTCGAGCGCCGTCGCCTGCCCGGGGAAGTGGTCGACTGGCGAGACCCGCCGCCGCCCGCGCTCGGGCGCCGCGTCCTGCGCCTGGCGATCGGCGATCCGGCGCCGAGCGCCGAGCGCGTGGAGGCCCTGCTCGAGGCCGCCGAGGGCGAGCGCGGCGGCGTGCGGATCGAGCTCGGCGGGGGACGGACCGCATCGGTCCTCCAGCGACGCATCCGGTTCCATCTGTGACCCATCGGCTTCACCGACGTCACGGCGTGCGTATCACCCAGTGCAATGGGCCGATCGGCTGGTTTGTTCGCCAGTATCGCCGGACCTATACTTGCCCGGCCCGTCACGTGCATTGAGTGACGGGCCGGTATCGGCCGTCGGCCGGATGCCGATCGCACGGAGGCGAAAGTAGACTCACCTTGACCAGCCGCATCGTTCGCAACAGCGTCGTGCTCGTTGTCCTGGCCGTGTTCGGCCTCGCGGTCCTCTGGACCTTCATGGGCGACGGCGATGCCACGGCAGACTATGGCTACGGCCAGCTGCTCGACGACGCTCGAGCCGGACGCGTCAGCGAGATCACCCAGGAAGGCCAGCGCATCACCGCCACGGTCGGCGGCACCGAGCGGACGAGCACCGCCCCCTCGCGCGAGACCAGCGTCTACGCCGACCTCGGCTGCACGACCAACAACGCGGGCTCCTTCAATTGTCAGAACTTCCGATCGGTCGAGGAGAGCCAGACCGGCGGCATCCTGACCCTGCTCATCACTGCCCTGCTGCCGGTGCTGCTCATCGGCGGGTTCATCTTCTTCATGATGCGCCAGGCGCAGGGCACGAATAACCAGGCCATGAGCTTCGGGAAGAGCCGCGCCCGCATGTTCCTCGGCAACAAGACGGTTGTCACGTTCAACGACGTCGCCGGGGTGGACGAGGCGAAGCAGGAGCTCACCGAGGTGGTCGAGTTCCTCAAGTATCCCGAGAAGTTCAACTCGCTCGGCGCGCGTATCCCGCGCGGCGTGCTGCTCGTCGGACCGCCCGGCACCGGGAAGACCCTGCTCGCTCGCGCTGTCGCGGGCGAGGCGGGCGTGCCGTTCTTCAGCATCTCCGGCTCCGAGTTCGTCGAGATGTTCGTCGGCGTCGGTGCCTCGCGAGTCCGCGACCTGTTCGAGCAGGCCAAGCGCAACTCGCCGTGCATCGTGTTCGTGGACGAGATCGACGCGGTCGGCCGCCAGCGCGGCGCCGGGCTGGGCGGCTCGCACGACGAGCGCGAGCAGACGCTCAACCAGATCCTGGTCGAGATGGACGGCTTCGACACGAACACGAACGTGATCGTCGTCGCCGCCACGAACCGCCCGGACGTCCTCGACCCGGCGCTGCTGCGCCCCGGCCGCTTCGATCGCCAGGTCGTCCTCGACCGCCCGGACATCAAGGGCCGGGCCCAGATCCTCAACGTCCACATCAAGGGCAAGCCGCTCGACAA
The DNA here is from genome assembly GCA_035540715.1 of Candidatus Limnocylindrales bacterium. Lineage (GTDB taxonomy): Bacteria > Chloroflexota > Limnocylindria > QHBO01 > QHBO01 > JACDBZ01. The sequence goes on from DATLGA010000137.1 coordinate 1,701, forward strand.
GACCGTCGACATCGATGCGCTGGCGCGTCGCTCGCCGGGGTTCTCGGGCGCGGACCTGGCGAACCTCGTGAACGAGGCCGCCATCCTCGCCGCGCGCCGCAACAAGAAGAGCATCGGCCACGACGAGTTCAACGAGGCGATCGATCGCGTGATCGCCGGCCCCGAGCGCCGGAGCCGGATCATCACCGAGGAAGAGAAGGAGATCATCGCCTACCACGAGGGCGGCCACGCCGTCGTGCAGCGCGTCCTGCCGAAGTGCGACCCGGTCACGAAGGTCACGATCGTCAGCCGCGGCATGGCGCTCGGCTACACGATGAGCCTGCCGTCGGAGGACCGATACCTCCACAGCAAGTCCGAGTTCGAGGACAAGATCGCGGGCATGCTCGGCGGCAACGTGGCCGAGACGCTCGTCTTCGGCGACACCACGACCGGCTCGTCGAACGACATCGAGAAGGCCACGAGCCTCGCCCGCGCCATGGTCACCCAGTACGGGATGAGCGAGAAGCTCGGACCGCTGGCGTTCGGCAAGAAGGAGGAGATGGTCTTCCTCGGCCGCGAGATCAGCGAGCAGCGCAACTACTCCGACGAGGTGGCCGCGAAGATCGACGCGGAGGTCCGCGACATCATCGACCGGGCCTATGCCCGGGCCACCCAGGCGCTGACGACGCACCGCGACATCCTCGACCGGCTGGCAACGCTGCTCGTGGAGAAGGAGACGATCGAGTCGGAGGAGTTCGAGTCGCTCTTCGAGGGCGTCCTCCCGCCGCGCTCCGGCGGCCCGACACCGAAGAAGGTCGGCGCGGTGCCGGCCACCGATGCCCCCGAGGGCGAGCCCGAGCCGGAGGCCGACGAGGGTGGCGGCAAGCGCCGGCGCCCCGGTCCGGCTCCCCAGCCGGCGTAACCGCCGAACGCACGCTCTGAGGCCCGCCGCGAGGCGGGCCTCAATCGTTCTCTCCCTAGTTCGATCGGCCCATTGGAGCACTAGGAGGTGGGCCGTATACTCCGCGATGCGTGTTGCGCGCAGGCACCTGCCGACCACGCCGACCGAGCCTGAGCAAAGGGAGCTTCCAAGACCGATGACGACCGAGCCCGTCGCCAAGTCGACACCGCCGAGCGCCGACTGGAAGCTCGACGCCGGTGAAGGGACCCTCGAGCCTCGATCCGCCCTCGAGGTCCTGACGAGCCTCAACGAGCGCGTGGCGTCGGGGAGCATCGACGACCTCGTCCCGATCGCCACCGGCTTCGTGCCGATGGACAAGACGATCGGCGGAGGGCTGCGCCCGGGCGAGCTCATGCTCATCGGCGGCGCCCAGGGCCAGGGCAAGACGACGATGGGGCTGCAGATGGCGCGCAACATGGCCGCATCGGGCCAGGCGACCGTGCTGTACGTCTGCTTCGAGCACGACGAGGAGTACCTGATCCAGCGCATGGTGGCGATGGAATCGGCACTGGCCCATCTGCCGCAGAAGTCGGGCGCCGTGAAGATCCAGGACGTCAAGAAGGAGGTCGTGAGCTCCTACACGGCGTCGGCGGAGAGCGGGACGAAGGCCAAGCTCGGCGCCAATCCACGGCTGCGCCCGAGCCTCGAACGGATCGCGCGCTACGGCTCGAATCTCTACCTCATGCGCGGCACGGCCACGCACTCGACCATCGACAACCTGCGCTCGCTGGTGCGCGAGCACCGCGGCAGCGAGGACGAGCGCCGCCTCGTCCTGTTCGTCGACTACCTCCAGAAGGTGCCGGTCATCCCGGAGCCGAACACGGAGGAGGAGAAGGTCACCCGCATCGTGTCGGGCCTCAAGGACATCGCGCTGGCCGAGTCGATCCCGGTCGTGGCCATCGTCGCGGCCGACCGCGAGGGTCTCAAGGCGAAGCGCCTGCGCAACCATCACCTGCGCGGCTCGTCGGCCATCAACTACGAGTCCGACATCATCCTGATCCTGAACGACAAGTACAACATCGTCGCGAAGGTGAACATCGAGTTCAATCCCTATCAGGCTCAGCGCTATCGCGACTGGGTCGTGTGCTCGATCGAGAAGAACCGGGGCGGACAGGACAACGTCGACCTCGAGTACGAGAAGCTCTTCGAGTACAGCTGCTTCGATCCGACCGGTCGGATCACCGCGGAGAAGCTGATCGAGGAGCGGCTCTACAACGACTGAGCGCCGGGACGTTGGAACCGAGCCGATGACGCCCGAGCCGCGCTTCGACCCGTACGCCGTCCTGCAGGTCGTGCCCTCCTGCGAGCAGGAGGTGATCCACGCCGCCTTCCGCGCCCTGGCATTGAAGTACCACCCCGATCACGACGCCACGCGCCGCGCCTCCGCGAAGATGGCCGAGCTGAACCGCGCCTACGCCCTGCTCCGCGACGAGGCCGCTCGGGCGGCGCACGACCGCGGCCGGCGACGCACCATCGCCGGCGTGTCGGTGGCCGCCTCCACCGCCAGGCCCGCGGCGCCATCGGCGCCACCCGGCTCACCGGGGGCCTCGGCCTCTTCGGCGAGCACGCCGTCATCGGTCGCAAGCGTGCTCGGCTTCGGCCGATACACCGGCTGGAGCCTGCGCGACATCGCGCGGCAGGATCCCGACTACCTGCGCTGGCTCTCACGCCACTCGTCCGGGATCCGGTACCGGACCGAGATCTACTCGATCCTCGGCAGCATGGGGCGTTCCGCGGCGTAGCGCCCGGCCGCACGGCACCGACGAGCATCCGTCCACGCGAGCCGTCGAGCCGCGTGTACCCTGCTGATCGCATGAGCGTCCACCCGACCAGCCTGCGCGCGGTCTTTCTCGACATCGGCGACACGGTCATGCGCCCGAACCCCTCGTGGGAGCACGTGTACGCGATGGCCTTCGAGGAGTTCGGCGTCCGGGTCGACATCGAGGAGCTGCATGCCGCGCTCCGCGCCGCGTACCACCAC
>DATLGA010000138.1:0-2097 GCA_035540715.1 Candidatus Limnocylindrales bacterium
GGATCCAACCGCCGAAGCCGTTCGAGCAGTGCCTCCACCGAGGCGCTCTCGCGCTTGCGGACGGTGGCAAGGTCGGCGTCACGTGCGACCCGGGCGACCGTCGCGTTGATCTCGTCGGCGGACGGACGTCCCTCACCGAACTCGCCCGCGCGCCCATCCTCCACGGCATGGATCGCCTCGACCGCATGGCCTGCCCAATAGCCCAGGTGGGCGATGAGCTCCCGTGCGCTCCACTCGCCGATGAGCCCCGGCGTCGTCAGCGATCCGGCATCGACGGCGTCGATGGCGGCGAGGAGCTCGTCGCGGGCGGCGACCGTGTCCTCCAGGAGCGCGGCGAGACGCGCGGAGTCCGTCATCGGACGGGAGCCGGATGGCGATCCATGCGGCCATCCTACCCCGCCCGATGAGGGCGGGCCGCCTCAGGGAAGCGTGCCCGGCGGACCCAGCAGCTCGATCCCGTACCGCCGCGCGACGGCAGCCATCTTCTCCGGATCGGGCTCCGACGGGTCCGGCAGCCGGAGGGCCTCGGCGCGCCGCGCGACCTCGGCCACGAAGTCCTCGAAGCCCGCCGGCGTCGCGACCACGAGGAAGCGGGCTGGCTGGTCGCCGAGGACCTCGTAGGCGTGTGGGACGCCGCGCTCGGCGAAGAGGGCCGATCCAACCTCGCCCTCCGCGCGACGCCCGGGCTGATGCACGGCGAGCCTTCCGTCGACGACGTAGAACAGCTCGTCCTCTCGATCGTGGCGATGAAGCGGAGGCATGTCGCCCGGCGGCGCGGTGAAGTCGACGATCGAGACGCGTCCGCCCACCTGGTCGCCGCGCAGCGCGATCCGGGCGAGGTCGTTCATGAACCAGATCGCGTCGCTGATCGCAGTGGTCATCGGGGCTCCTCCGGGCACGAGATGGCGGGATTCCACATTGCGAAGAGGCCGTTTGGGTTCCGCTCGTACAGCCAGACGTGAAGGTCGTAGTGGATCGGCATCCCGGGTGCGTGCCCGAGCATCGGACCATCGAACGGTTGACCGATGACGCTCGGCCGATCGTGGTCGGTGTCCAGATCCTGGTCGTCGTCGACCTGCCAGTACTCCACTCCGACCAGCTTGGGCTGGCCGTTCTCGCGCGGCAGGTACAGCAGGATCGGCGGGCGCATCGGGTCGACTGGGGCGGTCATGAGATCGGGGTTCACGTAGTGGACGCCCATCGCGCCGGCGGGTGTCTCCTCGCACGGGCTCATCGGAACGTAGCCGTCACGCGTTGCGTGCTCGACCGAGTGGTAATGGGACAGCGCCGCGCGCACATCCTGCCACTCGCGGGGCAGGGGCCCGGGGTTGGCGGCGATCGCGACCGCCGCGCCGGCCAGCGCCAGCAGCGCGATGGCAGCGACGATGACCGGAAGACGTCGAAGCATCGGGTTGGAGCCTCCATGGTGAAGTCGTCTGCCGCGAGGGTCGGCCCTGGAGAGGCGCGCTGCATCGGGTGATCACCCTATTTCCGATGGCGTCCGGTCCCCTATCGTTCGGTGATGGCAGGCAGGCAGCTCGTCGGACGCGACGTCGAGCTGGGTCGGGTGGCCGCGGCCCTCGACGCAGCGTCGCACGGCGATCCGACGTTCATCCTCGTCCTCGGTGAGGCCGGCATCGGGAAGACGGCGTTCCTGCGGGCGGTGACGTGGCTCGCCGAGGCGCGCGGGCTGCGGGCGCTGACCGGCAGCGGCATCGTCTCCGGTGCGTCGATCCCCTACCTCCCGCTCGTGGCGCCGCTCCGAGCGGCTCTGGACTCCTCGCCCGATGATGCGGCGGCCGGCACCGTTCGCGCGGCACTCGACGGCCCGACCGAGGCGGATCCGGAGGACGATCCGGTCCGAGCGGCGCGCCTGGTCGAGGCCGTCTACGAGCTGATCGCAGTCCGACCTACGCTGCTCGTCGTCGACGACGTGCACTGGGCGGACGCCGCGACCCTCGCCGTCCTCGACTACCTGAGTCATCGAGCGGAGGCGGACCGCCTGGCGGTGGTCGCCGCTGCCCGCGACGACGAGCCCGATGCGCTCGCACGCCTCCCGATCGCCGATGGCCGGCGGTACCTCCAGCTGCCCCTGCC
>DATLGA010000139.1:0-3562 GCA_035540715.1 Candidatus Limnocylindrales bacterium
AGACAGGGTGGAGGACGGACCGCTCGCGCAACGCGTGCCAGGGGCCGGTGAGAATCGCTTCCGGCTGCTCGAGACCGTGCGGCAGTACGCCCGCGAACGGGCGGGCGAGGCCGGAGACCTCGCGGGCGCGCAGCGCCGGCACGCGGAGTGCTTCGGTGACCTGGCCGACGCCGCGCTCGCGGCGAAGCTGAATTCGGTCCAGTCGAGCCGGCACTCCGAGATCGACGCCGACTACGCCAACGTCCGCGCCGCGCTCGAGTACGCGTTCGCGGAGGCCGACGCGGGCCTGGTGGTCCGCATCGTTCGCGGCCTGGGCGACTACTGGCGGCTGCGGGGCTTCCTCGATGAGGGGCAGCTGTGGCTGCTGCGGGCCGTCGACCTCGCCGGCGGCGCGGCACCGGACGTGGCCGCCGATCTGCACGGGTACCTCGGCGCGATCCACCTCCGGACGAACGAGTTCGTCGCCGCGGCCCGGCGGTTCGAAGCGGCCATCGGATGGGCGCGGCAGGACGGGCATGCGCGCCCCCTCGCGCACTGGCTCCACCAGCTGGCGTATGCGCACCGGGCCCAGGGCGATCTGGCGCGGGCGCGAGCGGTGCTGGGCGACGCGCTCGAGATCAGCCGTGCCGCCGGCGACCGGATCGGGATGGCGCACCGGCTCGGGAGCCTGGGCGACATCGCCGTGCACGAAGGCCGGCTGGACGATGCCGAGGCACTGTTCGCCGAGGTGTGGCAGCTGATCCAGCCGGCGACGGCCGACCACCTCGTTCCCTACCTCGAAAGCGTCGCACGGCTCGCGCTAGAGCAGGGTGACGTCGACGAGGGGGCGCGCCGGGCCGAAGCAGGGCTGCACCAGGCGCGGGTCGCGGGCGACGTCTGGCACGTCGGATTCAACCTGATCGCCCTGGCCTACGTCGCTCGACGGCGGGGGGAGTCGCGCCGGGCGGGCGAACTGGTCGTCGAGGCACTCGACGAGTTGTGGCCGATCCGCGAGGTCTCCGCCGTCGCGGAGGCGCTCGACGTCCTCGGCGGCATCGTGCTCGACGCGAAGGGCGCCGAGGCGGCCGCCGCGGTGTTCGGTGCGGTAGACGGGCTTCGCGCGCGCTTCCGCCTCCCGCTCGACGCGCTGATGCGGTCGTACGTCGCCGCCGATCGGTCGGAGACGGCATCTCGAGTCGGAGGTGGCCACACCTCGTGGACGCAGATGCGCTCTGCGGAGCCCTCCGAGGTCATCGCCTGGGCCCGCGACGTGGCCATGAAGACCGGCTACACGTGATGAGGCGCTCGCGTACGGGCCGCGCGCCCGGGGGACGCCGCGAGAAGCGGCGCCGATGGCGGCTGGGTCTCTTCGAATGGCCGGTCAGGCGGTGGTGCCACCTGTGCAATAGACGGTGTCACGTCGTATCCATCCGCCGTTGACGTCCAGGACGTGGATCCAGCGGAACCGCAAACGCCCAACCGGTGAGTCCTGGTGGGCGTCGGCTTCGATGATTGCGCCTCGCGCTGTGGCGACCGGCTCCCAGCGCAGGAACTCGGGCCGGACCGCGAAGTCCTGCGCGTAGCGGTCTCGTATCTGGTCGCGGCCGGTTCGTCGGTCGTGCTCGGCGCCGACGTGGAGCTCGAACTCGGCGTCGCTGGCGTAGAGCTCGGCAAGGTGGTCGAAGCGCTGCTCGGCGAAGCAGCGGCCGAGCTTCTCGGCGAGGAGCACGCCCGGTGAGGAGATGTCGTGCCAGGTCCCATTGATCGAGCGCACCTCGCCGTCGAGGTGTGGTGCCTGGTGCTCCCGGTACCAGGCGTGCATGGGGTCGGCGGCGAGCTCGGCGTAAGCGTCCTTTGAGTCGAACCTGACGGCGACAGCGACGGTCGCGGCGTCGTCCGTTACGAGCGCGGCCTGACCGACGAATCCGTGGACCTGGCGTTCAGCGACCCATCGCTGTTCTGCGCCGAGGAGTGCGTCGCGCCGGCCAGGCTTGAGGTTGGCGATCATCAAGGTGCCGTAGTCGGGCATGTCGATTCTCCTTCTCTGACGGGGCGGTTCCGGCCTCGAGGCGGTACAGCGTCGTGCCGATGCCGATGAGGGCGATGATCAGGGCGACTCCGAGCAGCACGTACGCCGCGTTGGCGAACCGTTCGATGCTGGCGACTTGCTGCGGCGACTTCCCTCGTGCGTCCATCGGAACTGTGGCCGGAGCGGGCGGGGTGGCCGGGTTGCTCAGGAGGCTCTTGGACCAGCGCGCGCCGGATCAGCGGCTTCCGTCACGTCTTCACTCCAACCTCCTGGCCACGAGGATCCCGGAAGCCGCGCTCAGGGCGGCGACGACCCAGACCGCGGTGCGAACGCCGAACGCGTCGGCGACGATGCCGCCGAGGAGGCCCCCCACGACGTAGCCGGCGTCTCGCCACAGCCGGTAGACGCCGACCGCAGTGGCTCGCCAGCTCGGGTGAGCGATGTCGCCGACGGCCGCGATCAGCGCGGGGTAGACGAGCGCGGTGCCGGCGCCGACGAGGATCGACCCGACCGCCCAGGCTCGGAACCCGGTGGCGGTGGCGATGAGGCACAGCGCAGCGCCTTGCACCAGCATTCCTGCGACGATGAGCGGCTTCCGGCCGGCGCGGTCGGACCAGGCGCCGGTGAAGAGTTGGCCGACGCACCACACGCCGGGATAGAGGCCTGCGATGACGCCGATGCGCCCGACGGAGAGGCCTTCGGCTGCGAACAGCAGCGGGAGGATGCCCCAGGCGAGGCCATCGACAGCATTGTTGACGAGCCCGGCCTGGCACACCGCCGACAGTGACCGGTCGCGCCACGACGTCCGCGCGAACAGCGACCCGAAGCCGGCGTCGACCGGAGCTGGCTCGGTGGCGGCCGCTTCGTGCTCGGCGTGGTGCCGGGTCTCCCGAACGAACAGCGTCGATAGCCCGAGGCCGAGGGCGGTGAAGGCGATGCCTAGGTAGAACGGCTCGGGCCGAAGCCCATGGCGAGCGGCGATGTTGCCGGTGATGAGGGCGGTGAGCGCGACGGCGCCATAGCCGGCAGCTTCGTTGAGCCCCAGCGCGAGGCCCCGACGGTCGGGTCCGACCAGGTCGATCTTCATGATCACCGTCGTGGACCAGGTCATTCCTTGGTTGATCCCGAGCAGGACGTTGGCTGCGACGACCCAGCCCCACGACGGAGCCCAGATCAGCAGGAGGGGCACCGGAGCGCCGATGAGCCACCCGAGGACGAGCACCGGTCTGCGGCCGACGTGGTCGGTCAGCACGCCGGTGGCGAGGTTCGTCACCGCCTTCGTCGCGCCGAACGCCACGATGAAGGTGGTCGCGACGCTGAACGTGCTGAGACCGAAGACGCGCTCGGCCAGGAGTGGGAGGACCGTCCGCTCCTGGCCGATCATCCCGCCGACCAATGCGTTGACGGCGACCAGCAGGCTGAACTGGGGCAGGTTCTCCCGCAGGCCCAGCCGCACCTGACCACCCGCCGAGGCGGCCCCCGCGGCCGGAGTCATGGGCCCGCAGTCAAGGTGCCATGGTGGCGGGCCCAGTCATCCGGCCCGCCGACCAACAC
>DATLGA010000140.1:0-22166 GCA_035540715.1 Candidatus Limnocylindrales bacterium
ACCTCGTCCCCCATCTCCGGCACCTCGACGACGACCGTCGTCTCGGCCAGCCGCGCCACCTCGACCTCGGACTGGCCGGCGCCGACGGTCTCGACGACGACGGGATCGAAGCCGGCGGCGTCGAGGGCCGCCGCGGCGATCCAGGTCGTCGCGGCCACGCCGCCGAGCTCGCCGCGCGAGGCCATCGAGCGCATGAAGACGTCGCGATCGGCGGCGTGGTCCATCATCCGGATCCGGTCGCCAAGGATGGCGCCGCGGGTGTACGGCGAGGACGGGTCGACGGCGAGGATCCCGACCCGCCGGCCCCGCCGCCGCCATTCGCCGATGAGCGCGTTGACGAGCGTGGACTTTCCGCTGCCGGGCGGGCCGGTGATGCCGACCACGTGCGCACCGCGGCCGGCCGCGAACAGCTCGGGCAGCAACGGACGGACCGATGGGTCGCCGTTCTCGATGCGGGTCAGGAGCCGGGCGAGCGGTCGCCGCTCCCCGGTCCGCAGCTCATCGACCATCGGTGCGGCGGGTATATACCGGATATACGCCGCGAGTCATGCCCGCTTGACGTGCTCGCGGAAGTAGCGCGCGATCTGGCCGATACTCGTCCCCGGCCCGAAGATCTCGGCCACGCCGGCCTCCTTGAGCGTCGCGACGTCGGCGTCGGGGATGATGCCGCCCGCCGCGACGAGGACATCCTCCATGCCTCGCTCGCGAAGCAGCTTCACGGTCTTCGGCAGGAGCGCCATGTGGGCGCCCGACAGGATCGACAGCCCGACCACGTCGACGTCCTCCTGCTCGGCGGCATCGGCGATCATCTCGGGCGTCTGGCGCAGGCCGGTGTAGATGACCTCGAAGCCCTCGTCGCGCAGGCCGCGGGCGAGGACCTTGGCCCCGCGGTCGTGCCCGTCGAGACCGGGCTTGGCGATGAGGACGCGGATCGGCGGACCGCTCGCTTCGCTGCTCGTCATGCGCCGCCGATTCTACCGGTGGCGCTTGTTCGTCTGCGCCGGGCGTGCACCCGATGGATCGGCCGGCTTGCGCGAGAAGGATCCCATCGGCAGACGCTGCACGATGCATCGGACAGCCCTTGGCACGATGGCCGCGCGGGCGCGCCGCTCACGCTCGCGGGCGGCCGATGCATCGGCCAAACCCGGCGTGCCGTGGCCGTCCCTCGTGACCTGGCCGACGTGTCGGCCACCCGCGCGCCGGACTCGGCGCCTCTATGACCCGGCACCCTTGCCGATGAGCCCCATGAACTCGGCACGGGTCCTGGCGTCGCGGCGGAACGTTCCGACCATGGACGAGGTGACCATCGTCGCCTCCTGCTTCCGGACGCCGCGCATCATCGTGCACAGATGGGTCGCCTCGACGACGCACCCGACGCCCTTCGGCTCCAGCCGCTCCATCAGGAAGTCGGCCACCTGGACCGTGAGCCGCTCCTGCACCTGCAGCCGCTGGGCGTACATGTCGACGATCCTCGGGATCTTCGACAGGCCGATGACGCGCCCCCTCGGGAGATAGCCCACGTGCGCCTTGCCGATGAACGGCAGCAGATGGTGCTCGCACAGGCTGAAGAACTCGATGTCACGCACGACGACCATCTCGTCGTAGTCGACGTTGAAACAGGCGCCGTTGACCAGCGCGTCCGGGTCGACGTGGTAACCCGCCGTCAGCTCGTCGTACATCCGCCGCACGCGCTCCGGCGTGCGCGCGAGCCCCTCGCGGCCCGGATCCTCGCCGATCTCGGCGAGCAGCGTCCGGACCGCGTGCTCGAGCGAGGCGTCGACGCGGTTCATCGCCCGAATGATAGGGCCTGGGCGGCCCGTCGCCTGTGCGCCGGCCCGACCGCGCGGTACACTCGGACGGCCCATCCGACCCCCGCAGCGAGAGGAGGTTCGAACCCGAGATGATCCTCCACCAGCCCTCTCGAGGGCGTCGGCTTGGGCCGATCGGACTGCCGTCGCACGACGGCCTGGGCCGGGCGCTGGGCCGGCGGCTCGACGACGACCATCATTGGTTTCGTTCGGTCTCGCCGGGCGGGATCGAGTCGATCGACGCGGTCCTCGTCGGGCCCGGCGGCACCTTCGCGCTGACCCTGGCGGGAGAGCGCGGGCGCTTCTCCCGCCGCAACGGGCACTGGTACCGATGGAACCGCTCGACGGAGTCGTGGGTGCCGTGGGAACCGGCCCCGATCACCGCGGCGCGGCTCGCCGCCCGCCGGCTTGCCCTCTACCTCGAGCGCGCCGCGCTGCCGTCCGACGTGATCCCGGTGCTCGTGCCGCCCGACTCGATGTCGGTCACCGCGGCGCCGGGCGAGCAGATCGGCGTCGTGGCCGAGGCAGAGCCCGAGCGAATCGCCTCCCTGGCGGTTGCCCAGGAGCGCCTCACCCAGCCGCAGGTCGACCGGATCGTGGCTCTGCTCGATCCGCGTCAACCGCTGCCGCGGCTGGCTCCCTCGACACCCCGCGGGTGAGCTCGGCGTAGACGAGCACCACGGTGGCGCCGGCGGTCCAGCCGGCGAGCACGTCGGTCGGGTAATGCACGCCCAGCCAGATGCGCGACAGGCCGATGAGGAAGACGAGGGCGGCGAGCGCGGCGATGAGGGCGCGCCGTCCGGCAGGAGGCAGGCGCGAGCGACTGACGAGGACCGCGAGGATCCCCCACGCCACCATGCCGAGCGCCGCGTGCCCCGACGGAAAGCTGAAGCCGCGCTCCACGAGAATCGGCTCCAGCAGATCGGGGCGTTCCCGGGCGACGACCGCCTTCAGCGCGCTGTTGCCGAGCGACGCCAGGCCGATGACAACGGCGCCGATGACTCCGTGGAGCCACGGGCCGATCGCCACGCCGACCCCCACCGTGACGAGCGCCACGATGACCACGGCCCACGTCGACCCGAGCTCGGTCACCTGACGGAGCGGCGCGAGATGGGGGGCGAGCTCCGGGGTCCGAACGGCGTCGATGATGGCCTGGTCGATCGGCGCGCTGACGCCGGACACGACGAGCAGGGTCAGCATCACGACCACGGCAATGCCGCCCAGTGCGAGCAGGAGCACGTGCGTGGCGATGCGCGAGGACATGGTCGGTCAGTCTAGGGCGGCGCCGTATCATCCGCTGCCGTGAGCATCCCGAGCCGGCGGGCAGCGGTCGCCACGCTCGCGACGGCCGTCGCACTCGTGGCCGCATGGCTCGTCCCCGCACTGGCGCCCGCGGTCGTCTGGCCGCTTCTCCTCGTCGTGCCCGGCTGGGCGATCGTCGCGCTGACCGCCCCGCGCATCGACGGCGCGGGGCGCATCGGCCTCGCGGTCGTCGTGTCGGTGGCGATCTCGACGCACGTCGTGTACTGGCTCAGCCACCTGGCCGGCGGGTACGGCCGCGACGTCGTCTTCCTGGCTGCCGCGATCCTGGCCGCGCCGATCCCGATCGCTGCCTGGCGCGGGCTCCGCCCACCGCAGCCGCGCACGTTTCGCGCCGGTCTGCCCGGGCTCGTCGTGGGGGCGGCCGCGGCGCTCGTCGTCGGCGGCACGCTCATGGCGAACCTCTGGCGGGTCACGCCGACCGGCGTCGTGTCGGGCGGCTCGAACTGGAGCGACTTCGGCGTCCACCTCTCGATCGCCGAGACGCTCAACTCGGGTGGCAACTTCCCACCGGAGGTCCCGTACTTCAGCGGCGTGCCGCTCGTGTACCACTGGTTCGCGGACTTCCATGCCGCGATCCTCGCGAGTTCCGCGGGACTCTTCAGCCCACCTGCCATGGTCGTCCAGTCCGCCATCCTGGCCGCCGCGCTCGCCCTGCTCGTGTTCTCCCTGGCCCGGCGGCTCGTGCGCGGCCGCAGGGCGCGCCGGGTGGCGACGATGGCCGCGGCACTCGCCGTGTTCGCCGGCGGCATGGGGTGGATCCGCCTCGTCGGCGACGTCGCGGCCGGAGCGGGCGAGCCCCTGGCGCTGATCGCGCGGAACAGCTACGACAACCAGTGGCTCACCGACTGGCCGTACTTCCGCATCCCCTCGGTGATGAGCACCGGCCTGCTCGCGCATCGGGCCACGACCGCCGGCCTGCCGATCCTCGTCGGGGCCATGCTCCTTCTCGTCGCCGGGCTGCCGACGGCGCGAGCACGCGCGATGGGCCGGCGGGACCACACGCGCACGATCGCCCTCGCCGGGCTGCTCGGCGCGCTCCTCGCGCCGTTCCACTTCTTCTTCCTGCCCGCGTTCCCGGCCCTGGCGCTCGCGTGGGTCCTCGCCGGCGGGCGGCTGCTCGATGCGGCGGCGCCGCGCAACGCCGCCGCCCTGCTCGCACCGATGCTCCTGGCGCTGCCGTTCGCGATCCAGCTGCTGCTCCACTCGAATGGGACGGACGCCATCCAGCTCGTGCAGGGCTGGACCGCCGTACCGCGCGACGATGGGCGGGCCGGCGTCGCCTTCTTCTGGGTCACGAATCTCGGCCTGCCGTTCATCCTCGCACTCGTCGCGCTCGGCTGGCCGCGGCTTCGGCATCGGGCCTTCCTCGCCAGCTGGATCCTGGGCCTCTTCCTCGTCCCGAACCTCGTGCAGGCCAGCGTCATCGACTTCGACATGAACAAGTACTTCCAGGCCATGTGGATCGCCGTCGCGATCCTCGCCGCGTGGCTCATGCGGAACTGGCCGCTGCCGGCGCTCGTGGCCGCGTTCGCCCTTTCGATACCCTCGCCGCTGCTCGCCGCGGCCTGGACCGCGACCTCCGACTTCCAGGTCATCTCGCGCGAGGAGCTGGCCGCGGCCGAGTGGGCCCGCCGCGAGACGCCACCGGAGGCGGTCTTCGTGACCGACGGCTGGCTGAACTCCTTCACCGACGCGGCGGGGCGCCGGCGGCTCACCACCTTCGCGCCGTACATCGCGAACCTGGGATACCAGCCCGACGAACGGATCAGCCACGTGACGACGATCTACTGCGGCGGCAACACCGACCTGTCGGCGACGCTCATGCGCCGGTATGGGGCCACGTACGTCGTCGACGGCGCGCGGCCGAGCCCGTGCGGCGCGCCGGTGGACTTCGGCAGCTCGCCACGATTTGAGCTGGCCTACGGCGCAGGGCCCAGGGTCTGGCGACTGGCCGACTGAGCAAGCGTGCCTATCATGACGTCCATGGAGGACCCGTCCGGGGCCGTCGTCGCCTTCGAGCACGTGACGAAGCGCTATCCCGGCGCCGAAGCGCCCGCGGTCGACGACCTGACCTTCACCGTGCCGGCCGGCGAGATCTGCGTCCTGGTGGGACCGTCCGGGTGCGGCAAGACGACCACGATGAAGATGGTCAACCGCCTCATCGAGCCGACCGGCGGCCGCATCACGATCGACGGCGAGGACGTCATGGACCTGCCGGCGGTGCAGCTGCGCCGGAGGATCGGGTACGTCATCCAGCAGGTGGGGCTGTTCCCGCACCTCACCATCGGCGAGAACGTCGCGGTCGTGCCGCGCCTGCTGGGCTGGAAGCGCGATCGCGTCCGCGAGCGGACCGATGAGCTGCTCGACCTGGTCGGCCTGCCGCTCGACTACCGGAACCGCTACCCCGCCGAGCTGTCCGGCGGCGAGCGGCAGCGGGTGGGCGTGGCCCGAGCCCTGGCCGCGGACCCGCCGGTCATGCTCATGGACGAGCCCTTCGGCGCGGTCGACCCGATTCGGCGCGAGCGCCTTCAGAACGAGTTCCTGCGGCTCCAGGATCGCGTTCGCAAGACGATCATCTTCGTCACCCACGACGTCGACGAGGCGATCAAGATGGCCGATCGCGTCGCGATCCTCCAGCGCGGCGGGATCCTGGCCCAGTACGACACGCCGGCCGCGATCCTCGCGCATCCGGCGTCGGAGTTCGTCGAGCGCTTCGTCGGCGCCGATCGCGGGCTGAAGCGCCTTTCGCTGGCCCGCGTTCGCGACCTCGAGCTGCTCGAGCCGGTCATCGTGAGCGCGGGCGAGGATCGCTCCGACGTGCGCCGTCGACTCGACCGCGTCGATCGGCTCGAGTTCGCCCTCCTCGTCGATGCCGAGCGTCGCCCGCTCGGCTGGATCGACGCGGGCGACCTGGCCGGCTCCGGCCCGATCGATGCCGGGGCCGCGACGCCGGGCGCCCCCACCGTGCAGCCGGAGACGACGCTGCGCGACGCGCTCTCGGCCCTGCTCGGCTCGAGCGTCCAGCTCGGCGTCGTGGTCGACGAGCGCGAGCGAGTCCTCGGGCTGGTGAGCGTCGACGCGATCGGCGAGCGGATGCGCGCGCCGGTGCGCGCCGCGGACGGTGGGCTTCGCGAGGTCGGCGGTGACGCCGCCGCGGCGGCGTCGTGACACTCGGCCCCATCAACCTCGACTGGATCGTCAACAACCGAGGCCGCATCGGCGAGCTGCTCGTCGAGCACGTGTGGCTCACGCTGATCGCCGTCGGCATCGGGCTCGTGATCTCGTTCGCGCTGGCGCTGCTCATCCGAGAGCGACCGCGTCTGTACGGGCCGATCATCGGCGTCACGGGCACGCTGTACGCCATCCCGTCACTCGCCCTGTTCGCGCTCCTCACGCCGATCACCGGCCTCGGCACGCTGCTGACCGCCCAGATCGCCCTGGTGAGCTACACGCTGCTGATCCTGACGCGCAACATCGTGGAGGGGCTCCGCGCCGTGCCGGTCGATGCGATCGAGTCGGCACAGGGCATGGGCTACACGCCCGCCCAACGGCTGCTGCGCGTCGAGCTGCCGCTCGCGCTGCCGATCATCGTGGCCGGGCTACGGATCGCGACGGTGACGATCGTCGGGCTGGTGACCGTGACGGCGCTCATCGGCATGGGCGGGCTCGGCTACCTCATCGTGACGATCGGCATCAACCGGGGCTCGTTCGGCCTCACCGCCGCGCTGACCGGAATCGTGCTGGCCGTGGGGCTCGCCATCCTCGCCGACATCGGTCTGCTCGCGCTCCAGCGGGCGCTCACGCCCTGGGCGCGGAGGCGGGCGGCGTGATCGAGTTCCTCGGCGAGGTGGCAGCGTGGTTCGGGAACCCGGCGACCTGGTCCGGGCGCGACGGCATCCCGACCCGGCTGGCCGAGCACCTCTGGATCTCCGGTGCGTCGCTGGCCGGCAGCCTCGCGATCGGACTCCCGCTGGGTCTGTTCATCGGTCACACCGGCCGGTGGGGCGCCGGGGTCGTGGCCGTGGCGAACATCGGGCGGGCGGTCCCGTCGCTCGGCTTCATGGGCCTCGCCTTCATCCTGCTCCTGCCGTTCGGGGTCGCGGTCGGACCGCTGCCGGCCATCTTGGCGCTCATCGCCCTCGGCGTCCCGCCGATCGTGGTGAACACCTACGCCGGCATGCGCGAGGTCGACCGCGACCTCATCGAAGCGGCTCGCGGCGTCGGCATGCGCGAGGACGAGGTGCTGTGGCGCGTCGAGATTCCGATCGGGCTGCCGGTCATCCTCGCCGGAGTTCGAACGACAGCCGTGCAGATCGTCGCGACGGCCACGCTCGCGGCGGTGGTCGGCGGCGGGGGCCTGGGTCAGCCGATCATCATCGGGTTCAACGTCGGCGATCAGGTCCGCATCTTCGGGGCCGCCCTCGTCGTGGCGGCCCTGTCGATCGGGACCGAGGTCGGCTTCGGCTGGATCCAGCGCGCGGCCACCTCGCCGGGCATGCGAGACCGTCCCTTCGTGCCGACCGAGCCCGCGCAGGTCGGACGGAGTGGCGGCGAGGCCATGCCCCGCTGACGACCGATCGGCCGTCCACTGGTAGACTGCCGGCTCCCCCACGCGCCGCACATCGGCGGCACGGGGTGCTCGAACAGAACAGGAGGTACCCATGCGGACCAACCGCACGCTCGTCCTCGGGGCGGCGTTGCTCGCGCTGGTGGTCAGCGCGTGCTCGCCGGGTGAGGACGGCAGCCCTGACCCGACCGCTGGCAACGGCGGCGACAACGGCGAGACGCCCGCCGCCGAGCTCCCGACCATCACGATCGGCTCGGCCGGCTTCTGGGAGTCGGCCGTGGTGGCCGAGATCTACGCGCAGGCCCTGGAGGACGCCGGCTTCACCGTCGAGCGCAACCTGGAGCTCGGCGCGCGCGACGTCACCCATCCCGCGCTCGTGGACGGCCAGATCGACCTCATGCCGGAGTACATCGGCGGCTACCTGGCGGTGACGTACGGTGGTGAGCCCACCTCGGACGTCGAGGAGTCGCTGGCCGCCCTCCGCGAGGAGCTCGAGGCCGATGGCCTGGTCGCCTTCGCGCCGACGCCCGGCACCGATGCCGACGGCTTCGCCGTGCGCCAGGAGACGGCCGACGAGCTCGGCCTGACGACGATGTCCGACCTCGCCGAGGTGGCCGAGGACCTGACCTGGGGCGTGGCACAGGAGTGCGGCGAGAACCCGAACTGCGGCCCGGGACTCGAGCGGGTCTACGGCATCGACTTCGACGCGCTCGACGTCCAGACCCTGGGCGCGTGCACGACGGCCATCGCCGAGGCGCTGAACGCGAGCAACATCGACGTGGCGCAGGTCTGCACCACCCAGCCGGAGATCGCGGCCTTCAACCTGGTCCTGCTCGAGGACGACGGGGGGCTGGCGCCGGCACAGAATCTCGTGCCGGTCGTCCGCCAGGAGATCGCCGACGAGGCGGGAGACCTGCTCGAGCAGACCCTCAACGCGGTCTCGGAGCTGCTGACGACCGAGGAGTTGACCAACCTCGGAAACGCGGTCGTCATCAACGGCGAGAGCTACGAGAACGCGGCCCGGCAGTGGCTGGAGGACAACGGGCTCTAGCACGTATTCCGCGGCCGGTGCCGGCGCCGAGCACCGGCGTCGCACCCACGTCCGTCACGGGCGGGCCGGTTCGCCGGCCCGCCCGTTTCCGTGCATCATGGGCGACCGATGGACGACCGATTCCCGACCGGAGAGACCCGCAGCTGCATCAAGTGCGGCCGCGAGGTCGGGCCCGATGAGAGCATCTGCAGGATCTGCAACCGGGCCGGCATGGCGACCCCCTCGGCGACGCAGTACCACGGCACGATCGTGGTCGCGATCGTCGTGGCGGTGGCCGGGCTGGCGTGGGCCGCGAGCGCGTCGCTCGAGGGCGTGGGCCCATATACCGCCGAGGTGCGCGAGGTCGCCGCGGCAGACCTCGGCTACGACATCGCCTACGCGGTGACGAACGAGGGCAGCAAGGCCGGGCGCGCGAAGTGCCAGCTCGCCGCCCTGACGGCAGCCGGCCGTACCCTCCGAACGGTCAACACGCTGACGGTCCAGATCGCCGGCGGCTCGACGGTTGCCGAAACGGCGTCGATTCCCGGACTGGAGGCCGAGCCCGACGAGGTCCGGGTGCGCTGCAGCTAGCGGCTCACCGCTCGAGGAACAGCTGCACCTCGATCAGCCCCTGGGCCAGGGGAGTGTCGCTGATCAGCGCCCAGGCCGGGTGCGACAGGTCGACGATTCGCTCGTCGGTGGTGCCCCAGTAGCACTGGCACCAGTCGACCACCGGCAGTCGCGCGCAGCGATCGGCGCACACCGTGACGTGGCCGTTCACCTCACCGGTGTAGCGGCCGCCCAGGTCCCCGGGCAGGGCGACGGTCGCCTCGCCCATCCAGCCGGCGGTTCCCGGGTAGTTGCTGGCGATGCCGGCGATCCCCGGTGTGGGGGTCTGCGGCACCGGGGTCGCCGAAGCCGGGGCGGCCTGCGCCTCCGTCCGCGGCGTTGACTCCGGCGTCGGGCCGAGCGTGGGCGCCGGCGTCCCGGCGAGCGTGGCCTCTCGCGGCGTGGGCGAGGGGCTCAGCTCGCCGGTGGCGTGGCGCGACAGCCAGCCGTCGGTCGCCACGTGGTCGGGAGCCGGCTCGAGCACGGTCATCGCTGCGACGCCGGCGGCGGCGGCCACGCTGAACGACGCGGCGAAGAGCAGGGCGACGAGCGCCTCCATTCGAATCTTCACGTGTGGGATCTCCAGGGGGATCGGCCGTCGGCGCGACGTGGGAGCCGACGGGGCGGCGGGCGGGACGCAGATCGGTCCCCGGCCCGTGCCGCTCGCGCTGACGAGCGGCTGGTCGCACACAGCGTGACACGAAGTATGCTCGCTGTCACATGCACCGATGGGCTCGCGCGCTCCCGAGCGCGCTTGTGCTCCTCGCGGTCTCGGCGAACGTTGCGCTCGCCGCCGGTCCGCCGTTTCCGGATCCGGTCACCGACCGGGCCGTCTACGACACTGCCGAGACCCTCTCCGCCGAGACCGAAGCCGAGCTCGAGCGGATCATCGACGACATCGAGGCACGCACCGGCGCCGAGCTCGTCGTGTACACGCAGCACGATCCGGACATCAGCGAGGACGAGAACCTCGACAACGCGCGGGCGCTGATCGACCAGTGGGGAATCGGGCGCGCCGGGTTCGACGACGGGATGGTGCTGCTCATCGGCCTCGACCCCGATCCGGGCGAGAGCCGGGTCAGCATCTTCGGCGGCGCGGGGTTCCTGGCCGCCTACGCGAACGAGGACGATCTGGACACGATCATCCGCACCGCGTTCGTGCCGCCGGCGCGGGTGGGCGACCTCGACACGGCCGTCCTGAGGACGGTCCAGGCCATCGACGAACGGATGACGCCGGCGAGCCGCGATCGGCTGGAGCTGCTCCGGATCGTGAACGCGGTCCTCGGGCTCGTGGTGGCACCGATCACCCTGATCGGCGTCATCGTGGCCGCCTGGCGGCACTGGCGCCGCTACGGTGACGACCCGGAGCTCATCGACTCGCCGTCGATCCTCATGGCCGGACCGCCGGCCGGCATGACGCCGCCGCTTGCGACCGTCGTCCGGGCCGGAACCGCCGGTGACCACGCCATCAACACGATCCTGGTCGAGCTCGCCAGCACCGGCCGGCTGTCGTTCCACAACCTCGACCGGGTCCGATCGGCGCGAAGCGACAAGAAGGCCGACCCCGCCATCGACCCAGCCATCGGCATCCATCCGACCGGCGACGACGACCGGCTGGCCGAGCCGCAGCGCGAGGCGTGGAAGGAGCTGCAGCGGCTCGCCGGATCGTCGGACCGGCTCACCCGCAGCCGGCTCTGGAAGGTGAACGCGCGCCTCCAGCCGCTCAAGGCGCGTCTGGAGGACGACGCGGTCCGCCTCGGCTGGTTCACTCGCGCGCCGACGCCGCAGATCACACGGATGACGGCCATCGGCGCCGGCGTGCTGGTTCTGGGCGGCGGCACGACGTGGCTCGGGATCGGGGTGCCGATGAGCGGCGCGGTGCTGCTCGGCGCCGCGCTCCTGCTCGGCGGGGTTGCGACGATCGCGTTCGGCCGGGCGATGAGCCAGCGCACCTACCAGGGCGCGTACGTCGACGCGATGCTGAAGGCCTACCGGCGCACGCTGAAGAAGACGATGGAGCAGGCGCGCAGCATGGGCCAGGTCGTCGAGGAGCCCGAGGTCGCCGTCCTGGCCGACACGCCGGACAAGGCCGTGGTGTGGGGCATCGCCCTCGGGCTGCACGAGGAGGTGGCGAAGGTGCTCGAGCGGGGGCTCGAAGATCAGCGGCGGGCGACAGGCTCCCCGGCGGGCGGGTACTACCCGGTCTGGCTGGGCGGCGCCAGCGACGGCACGGGGCTGGCGGCGGCCGGGGGCGGCGACACGCCGTCGAGCGTTCGCTACGGCAGCGGCAGCATCTTCTCCGGCTCGGCGATTCCCGACGTCGGCGGCATGTTCAATGCCCTCGGCCGCGTAGGCGCCACGCCCCCGTCGAGCTCCTCGGGAAGCGGATCGAGTGGTGGCGGGTTCTCCGGCGGCGGCAGTTCCGGCGGCGGCGGCGCATCGGGGTCCTTTTAGTCCGGGTGGCGCGTTTTCAATCGAGGGCGTATCGTTTTAACCGATGAGTTTCAATCGACGCGGCGGCGACCGCCGCCCCGACCGTCCCCCGCGCCGCGAGGGCGGCAGCGATCGCCCGTATGGTGGTGGTGGTGACCGAGGCTTCGGCGGTCGTGACCGCCCGCCCCGGCCCGAGGGCGGCGACCGGCCCTATGGCGATCGCGGCTACGGTCGCGGTGGCGGGGGCGACCGGTCCTACGGCCAGCGACCGCGCTTCGACCGGCCGGCCGACGAAGGCGGCATGTCCATCCGTCTCGACCCGCGACGGCTCGGCGCGCTGAAGCACCTTGCCGGCGAGGCGGGCGTCCGCCCCGGCGATCTCGTCCGCCGGTGGGTCGAAGAGCGCATCGACGCGGAGCGGGTCGGGCCGGATGGCCGCTCGCTCGAGCAGCGCGTCACCGCGCTGGAGGAGCGGCTGGCCGCCCTGGATGGAGGAGCCGGCGAACGGCAGGAGGCCGCCGGCTCGGCAGCCGTGGCTGCCCAGCCGGATCGGCCCGAGCCTGCGCGCCGCGCGGCGGAGGCTGAGGCTCCCGACGAGCCCACCGTCGCGGCGAGCGAGGCCACGGTGCCCGAGACCGAGCCGTCCCAGCCGGCCCCGCGGGCGCGTCGAACGCGCGCCAGCGCCGCCCCGTCGGAACGCGTGGCCCTGCACGACGAGATGATCGCGGTCATCCGTGAGCGCGGGCCGA
The DNA here is from genome assembly GCA_035540715.1 of Candidatus Limnocylindrales bacterium. Classification (GTDB taxonomy): domain Bacteria; phylum Chloroflexota; class Limnocylindria; order QHBO01; family QHBO01; genus JACDBZ01. Next base: position 12,520 of record DATLGA010000140.1, read on the forward strand.
TGACCGCGGCCGAGCTCGCCGAGGCCATCACCGAGCGTGGACGCTATGCCCCACCGCGCAGCGGCAAGCAGCTCGACGCCGCGATGGTCAGTCAGCGCGTCAGCAATCCCACGTATCGCGCGCGGTTCAGCCGGAACGAGGGACGCATCGGCCTCGCCGAATAGCCAGGCGGCCGGCGCCGACGGCGCCGGCCGCATCGGTCGTACGCCGTCAGTCCTCGAGGACGAAGGTCACGAGGATGTTGGCCTGGAACTCCACGGTCCCGTCGCGACCGACGTTGACGCGCTGCTCCTTGACCCAGGCGCTCCGGACCTGGCGCAGGGTCTTGCTGGCTCGGTCGATCCCCTGGCGGATGGCGTCCTCGAAGCTCTCGGTCGAGGTGCAGGACAGCTCGGTCACCTTGGCAACGGACATCGCTTGCGTCTCCTTCGTGGTGCGTGGGGCGTGCAGTGTGCACCACTGCACCAGCCTCGAACGTGCAGGTCGCGCGCCAGCGGGCGATCAGGCCTCGTGCGAAGCGGTCCACTCCAGCAGCGCCTCGGCGCCGAGTGCGTTCACGATCCGATCGGGGGTCACGCCGCACAGGAAGGCACGCTCACAGCCGTTGCCGAGCCAGGCCAGCTGGCCCGGGGCGTGGGCGTCGGAGTCGATGCTCACCCGGCATCCGGCCTCGATCGCCAGGCGCAGCAGCCGCTTCGGAGGGTCCAGCCGTTCCGGGCGGGAGTTGACCTCGATCGCCTTGTCGAAGCGAGCCGCGGCGGCGAAGACGATCTCGGCGTCGAACGTCGACTCGGGGCGATTGCGCTTCCGCGTCTTCATCCGCCCGGTGATGTGGCCGAGCACGTCGAGGCGCGGGTCGGCCAGCGCCGCGACCATGCGCCGCGTCATCGCGCGCGGCTCCATCCGGAGGGCCGAGTGCACGCTGCCCACCACGACGTCGAGCCGCGACAGGAGGTCCGGCTCCTGGTCGAGCGTGCCGTCCTCGTTGATGTCGACCTCGATGCCGGTGAGGATGCGGAACGGCGCCAGCTCCGTGTTGAGAGCCGCGATCTCGTCGAGCTGAGCGCGAAGCCGCTCGGGCGACAGCCCGTTCGCGACGGTCAGGCGCGGCGAGTGGTCGCTGATGACGAGGTACTCGTGTCCGAGCTCGATCGCCGTCTCGGCCATCTCGCGGATCGTGGCTCCGCCGTCGGACGCCAGCGTATGGGCATGCAGGTCGCCCCGCAGCGCGGCGCGAAGCTCGGCGGCACCCTCCTCCAGCGGGCGTCCTCCCGTCGACTCGAGGCGGCGGAGATAGACCGGCTCCTCGCCTCGCAGGCTCTCGAGGATGGTCCGCTCGGTCACCTCGCCGATGCCCGTCAGCTCGCGGAGCGAGCCGTTGCGGACGCGCTCGGCCAGCTCCTCGGCCGTGAGCCCGGCCAGCGTCGCAGCAGCGGTCCGGAAGGCGCGGACGCGGTAGCCGGGCTCCTGGGCGGCCTCGAGCAGGAAGCCGATCCGCTTCAGATCGGCGACCGGGTCGCGCGGCGGAGGCATCGATGCGGGAACCGCTACTCGGCGGAGGGATCGAGCACTCGGCCCGTCGGGGCGATGGTCAGGATGCGGGCCGGGTTCTCAACGGTCATCTGTCGAATCTCCCCCTCCGCCACCGCGGCCGTACGCAGGGTCGGCAGGAAGTGCTGCTGGAGGTACACGTAGCCGAAGCCGCCGTACGAGCGCAGCTGGCGGTTGTGGCACACGTCCTGGGAGAGGAGGAGCTGCGGCCCGTACCCGCGCTCGAGCAGCTCGACGATGGTCTCGACGAGACGCGGCTCGAGCGCCTCCTCCACGCCGAACCGATGCCCGAGGAAGTCGAACTGGACGTTCGCACCCGCGTCGAGCACCTCGAGATAGAAGTCGAGGTTCAGGTACGAGTCGGCGTGACCGATCACGACCCGCGACGGATCCACGCCCTCCTCGGTGAAGATCCGAAGCTGCGCCAGGCCAACCGCCGACTGGATGCCGTGCGTCGTGATCGCCATGCCGGTCCGGACCGATGCGCGCGCAGCCGCCCGATGGACCCGCTCCTCGACGGCGCTGATCCACGGCTTGTCGGTGCCGATCTCGCCGATGATGCCCGGTCGGATCCCGGTCTCCCCCACCCCGTCCTCGAACTCGCGCACGATGGCCGCCGCCAGATCGTCCACCGAGCGGCGGTCGATCAGTGCCTCGGCCGGGTAGTGCGCACCGCGGTACCACCCGCTACCCATCACGATGTTGAGGCCGGTCGCGCTCGCCAGACGCCGAAGCCGGTGCGGATCTCGCCCGACCCCGTCGAGCGTGAGGTCCACGACCGATCCGCCCCCGCGCCGCCGGAAGTCGCGCAGCTCGTCGATGATGAGGTCGTCGTCGGGAGTGAGCTCCCAGTAGTCCCATCGCCTGTCGACGTGCCACAGCGCGATGGCGGTGTGCTCGTGCGGGAGGGTGAAGCCGAGCTTCTCCGGGGGGATCGGTCCCGAGACGGTCATGACGCGCGGCGCCATCGGAGTCCTCCTTCGGTTGGGTGACGCGTCGGTCGACTCGTGCGGTGCGCCGGCGCATCGGTCTGCGGTGGACCGGTCCATCTTGCCATTGCCGCCGCGCGGTATGCTCCCCCTGCCCGAGCCGCGGGGGAGACGCGGCGTCCCGACTGAGGTGCCGAGCCGTGTTCACCATCGACGTCGCGAACACCGTCTTCGTCGTGTGCCTCGCCGTGGGCGGCATCCTCCTGCTGGTCTCGGTGCTCCTCGGCGACCTGCTGGGGGGCATCCTGGACGGCATCGGGCTGGACTTCGACCTCGGTGGCGTGTCGCTCATCCCGCTGCTGCTTGCCTTCGTTGCGATGTTCGGGGTGGGCGGCTTGATCGGGACCGAGGCATTGGGGCTCGACAGCGGACCGTCGTCGCTCATCGGCGCGGTCAGCGGAGCGGCGGGCGCCGGGGTCGTGTACGCGCTCTTCAGCGTGCTGCGCCGGGCCGAGGCGCCCGACGCGTTCAGCCTCGATGACCTGGTGGGACGTCACGGGCGCGTCACGGTCTCCATCCCGGCCGGACGCAACGGAAGCGTGATCGTGAGCCACGGTGGTGCCTCGCTCGAGCAGACCGCCACGGCCGAGCGCGAGATCCCCAGCGGCGCGACGGTGCGCGTCATCGACGTCGTCGCCGGCACCTTGATCGTCACGCCGCTCGACGGCGGCCACGGAGGGAACCTCGATGCCTGACCTCGTCAACCTCGTCGGCGGCGGACCGCTGCTCATCATCGTCGCCGTCATCATCGTTGCCCTGCTGGCGAGCTACGTCGCGAGCCGATATCGCGTGGCCAATGCGAACGAGGCGCTCATCGTGGCCGGCTCGCGCGGAGCGAAGGTTCGGGACGAGCGCGGTGACGTCGCGGCGCCGAAGCCGGACGACAAGGGCATCCGCGTGGTCGTCGGCGGCGGGACGTTCGTCCTGCCCCTCATCCACAAGGTCGGGAAGCTCAAGCTCACCGCCCGGCAGATCGGCGTGGCGCTGCCCGACGCGGTGACGAGCCAGGGCATCAAGGTGGCCGTTCAGGGTGTGTCGACCTTCAAGATCGGCCGCGACGTCGAGTCGATCCGCAACGCCGCCGAGCGTTTCCTCGACGCCAAGGACGAGCAGGTCGACTCGATCGTCAAGAACGTCCTGGAAGGCTCGCTCCGATCGATCGTCGGCACGCTGACGATCGAGGAGCTGATCATGGATCGACAGAAGCTCCTCCAGCAGGTCCAGGACTCGGCAAAGGGCGACCTGGCGACGTCCGGGCTGCAGATCGACGCCTTCACGATCCAGTCGATCTCCGACGAATCGGGCTACATCGATCTCCTCGGGCAGCAGAAGCTCGCCGTCGTCGAGCGCGACGCGCGCGTCGCGAAGGCCGGCGCCGACCAGGAGGCTGCGGTTCGCGAGGCCGAGGCCGAACAGATCAAGGTCAACGCCCAGCGCGACGTCGAGTTGCGACGCGCCGAGGTGCTCACGCAGACGGCCGCCGCCCAGGCGCGCGCCAACCAGGCCGGTCCGCTGGCCCAGGCGCAGGCGCAGCAGGAGGTCACCGAGCGCCAGACCGAGCTCGCCGAGCTCGAGGCGGCACGCAAGGAGAAGGAGCTGCTGACCTCGACCGTCCGGCCGGCGGAGGCGGAGGCCGAGGCGGTCGTGAAGCGGGCCGAGGGCGACCGGCAGGCGAAGATCGCCGCCGCCCAGGCGGACGCGGAGCGCGCCCGGCTGGCCGGCGAGGCGGAAGCTCGGGTCGCCGTGGCCAAGGGCGAGGCGCAGGCCCGGGTCGTCGCCCTCAACGCCGATGCCGAAGCACACCGAACGTCGGTCGAAGGCAACGCCGAGGCCGAGATCACGCTGACCCAAGGCGAGGCAGCCGCCAAGGCGCTCGCCCTCCGCGCCGAGGCGTACAAGCAGTTCAACGACGCCGCGGTGATCCAGACGGTGCTCAGCATGCTCCCGGAGATCGTCAGGGCGGCGGCCGAGCCGATGGGACGCATCGGTTCGCTCACGGTCCTCTCATCGGACGGAGCCTCCGAGATGGTGAAAACGACCACCCGGACGGTGGCCGAGGCGGGCGCCACGGTGAAGGGCCTGACCGGGATCGACGTCGCCGGGCTCATCAACGAGGCGATGGGCCGTCAGACCGGCGACGGCGACGGGGCCTCCCGCAGCACGACGGCGACGACGGTGTCCCCACCGCCACCGCAGCGTGGATCCAGCCCATCCCGCCCGCCACGCACGGCGCCGGCCACCGCCGAGCCCGGCGCGGGCTCGGGCGGGGACGAGCCCATGGCCGGCCAGCCTGCGCCTGCGGAGCGATTCGCGGACGCGGTCGAGTCGATCGAGCGCGCCGGGAGCGTGCGCCCCGCAGAGGAGGGCGCGGTCGACATCCCGGCGCGCATGCCGCTCGACGAGGCCGCCGTGGTCGTGGCGGAGGCGCTCGATCGGGTGCCGGGCATCCGCCGCTACGCCGACATGCCGTTGCACGAGCTCAGCGAACGCGGGCCGCGTCCAGCGCGGGCCCTGTGGAACCGGCTGCCGAAGCGGGTCCGCGACCGCTTCGGCGACGCGACCATCGCCTCCATCCTCGATCGACCGCGCGGCGACGACTGACGAATCGACGTGCCCGCACTGGCCCTCGAGGGGTAGCCTAGGGGCATGGCAGCCTCCAAGCCGCACGCGAAGCCGAACGGCATCTGGACGAACGCGCAGGGAGAGCTGGACGAGGCGGCCGAGCGCCTGGGTCTCGACCCGGGCATGCACCGGGTCCTCCGCGTCCCGAAGCGCGAGCTCGCGGTGAGCTTCCCGGTCACCCACGACGACGGCCACGTGGAGGTGTACACCGGCTATCGCGTCCACCACAACGTCAACCGCGGGCCGGCCAACGGCGGGATCCGCTACGTTCCGCGGCTCGACCTCGACGAGGTGCGCGCCCTCGCGATGCTGAACACCTGGAAGGCCGCGCTCGTCAAAATCCCGTTCGGCGGCGCGGCCGGCGGGGTACGGGTCGACCCGCGGCGCCTCAGCGAGAGCGAGCGCCAGGGCCTCACGCGACGCTACGCGACCGAGATCGGGATTCTCATCGGGCCCGAGCGGGACATCCCGTCGCCGGACGTGAACACCGGCTCGCAGACGATGGCCTGGATCATGGACACCCTGTCGATGCACCGCGGCTACACCATCGCGGGATCGGTCATCGGCAAGCCGCTGGCCGTTGGCGGCACGCGCGGCCGGCGAAGCGCCACGGCTCGTGGAGCGCTCCGATGCATCGCCGCGGCGGCATCGGTGCGCGGCCTCGCCCTCGGCGGTGCTCGGGTGGTCATCCAGGGCTTCGGGCGAGTCGGCATGACGATGGCCGAGGAGCTCGATCGGGCCGGGGCGACGATCATCGCCATCGCCGACGATCGCGAGGCGGTCGTGAACCGAGCCGGCATCGACGTCGGCCGCGCCGCGGACTGGATGCGCGAGCACGACTCCGTCCGGGGCATGCCCGAAACCGAAGCCATGACGAAGGCCGAGCTCTTCGCGCTCGACTGCGACATCCTCGTCCCCGCCGGCCTTCAGAACGAGATCACCGCCGAGAATGCGGCGGAGGTGCGCGCCGGCATCGTCGCCGAGGTGGCGAACGGCGCGACGACCGCGGCCGCCGACGCGATCCTGGGCGACGCCGGCACGACGGTGATCCCCGACATCGTGTGCACCGCCGGCGCGACGATCCTCGGCTACTTCGAGTGGGTGCAGGACATGCAGGCCTTCTTCTGGACCGAGGCCGAGATCACGGCCGAGCTGGACCGGATCATGGACGAGGCGATGGCCGAGGTCCAGGCGATGGCCGATCGGGAGCAGGTCGACCTGCGCGCAGCGGCGATGATGGTCGCCGTCGCGCGTGTCGCCGACGCGACGAGCCTGCGCGGGCTGTACCCCTAGGGCACCGGCGCCGATCGGCCTCCCCTCGCCGAGCCGTCACGTGCTTCGCCGTCGCTCGCCGACAGGCGCCTGGCAGCGCTCAGGCCCGGATCATGCGAGGATGGAGACAGAACAAGCCACTGGATTGCGCGTCGTGAGGGAGCGGTGCGCCCGCCGCCCACGCACCCGGAGCACCCGATGACCGACCTGCTGACCCCCACCTTTACCCCGCCGCGCGATCTCCTGTCGGAGCTCGAGCCGGCCGCCGAGCGATTCCTCAACCGCCATATCGGCATGGCGAAGGAATGGTTCCCGCACGACTACATTCCCTACTCGCAGGGGCGCGACTACGACAAGGACCCCTGGACCCCGGATCAGCCGCGCATCAGCGGCGTCGCGCAGATCGCCTTCGAGGTGAACCTGCTCACCGAGGACAACCTGCCCTCGTACCACCGCGAGATCCACCGCATGTTCGGCCGCGGTGACGGCGCCTGGATCAACTGGGTGAACCGCTGGACCGCCGAGGAGGGTCGCCACGCCATCGTGCTGCGCGACTACCTCGTCGTCACGCGCAACATCGACCCGTATGCGCTCGAGCGCTCACGCATGAACCAGCTCCAGGCCGCCTACGACCACGACGACGGGGGCAACGTCCTGCGCGGCATCGCGTACGTCGCCTTCCAGGAGCTCGCCACGCGGATCAGCCATCGCAATACCGGCCGCTACTCGTCGGACCCGGTGGCCGACAGGATCATGGCGCGCATCGCGGCCGACGAGAACCTCCACATGGTCTTCTACCGCGACATGCTCTCGGAGGCGATGAAGATCGATCCGTCCGCAGCGGTCCACGCCATCGCGGACGAGATCATGGCCTTCGAGATGCCGGGCGCGGGCATGGAGAACTTCACTCGCAAGGCAGCCCAGATGGCGAAGGCCGGCATCTACGACCTGCGGATCCACCACGACGAGGTCATCTGGCCGCTGCTGCGCCACTGGGGCGTCTTCGAGGCGGAGCACCTCGACCCCTCCGCCGAAGCGCGCCGCGACGAGCTGCGCGCCTTCCTCCTCAAGCTCGATGCGCAGGCGTCCCGCTTCGAGGCGAAGCGGGCGGCGACGCTCGAGCGCGAGACCGCGCGAGCCGGTTGAGGCACAGCCGGGGGGTCGGGGCGCTCGTCGCCGCCGGCTCCCGTCAGCGCCGCCGATTGCCGGTGAGGCGGCGGAAGAGCCTGATGAGCAGCCAGCCGACGACGAATCGGCGAAGAAGTCCGAACATGATCGGTCCTTCTTGCACCTTGCATGCCGCGAGGCCGGTTGCGGCGGCATCGGTCTTGCCCGCAGACTGCGCTCCATGACCGACGATAGCCGCTGGAAGGAGCACGAGGACCGATGGCGCCGCGAGCGCCTCGATCCGGCACTCGAGCGCGGGCCCGAGCGACGTGGCCGCTTCATCACCCAGTCGGGGGTCGAGATCGAGCGCGTGTACACGCCGACCGACCTTCGCGACCCGGCGAACGACCCGGACCGGGATCGGCCGCGCTACTCGTTCGGTCGCCCGGCCGCCGGAGCGGACGACGCCTCGGGCTGGGACGAGGTCGACGACCTCGGGCTCCCCGGCGAGCCGCCCTTCACGCGCGGCATTCACCCCACCGGCCACCGCGGCCGGCTGTGGACGATGCGCATGTTCGCCGGCTTCGGCACGGCCGAGGACACGAACGCCAGGTTCAAGACCCTCATCAAGGAGGGCGGCACCGGCCTCTCGATCGCCTACGACATGCCGACGTTGTACGGCTACGACCACGACGACCCGATGGCGGCCGGCGAGTTCGGCACGTGCGGCGTCGCCGTCAGTTCGCTGGCCGACATGGAGATCCTGCTGGCGGATCTGCCGGTCGGCGAGATCAGCACCTCGATGACGATCAACTCGCCCGCCGCGATGATCTGGGCGATGTACATCGTCGCCGCCGAGAAGATGGGCGTGCCGCGCGCCCGCCTGTCCGGGACGCTCCAGAACGACATCCTCAAGGAGTTCATCGCCCAGAAGGAGTACATCTTCCCCCCGGCGCCGTCGCTGAAGCTGGTCACCGATACGGTCGAGTGGGGCACGCGCGAGCTGCCGCGCTGGAACACGATCAGCATCAGCGGCTACCACATCCGCGAGGCCGGCTCGCCGGCTGTGCAGGAGCTGGCCTTCACGATCGCGGACGGCATCGCGTACGTCGAGGACGCCCTCGCGCGCGGGATGCGCTTCGACGACTTCGCCCCGCGCCTGTCGTTCTTCTTCAACAGCCATAACGACTTCTTCGAGGAGATCGCGAAGTTCCGCGCCGCGCGCCGCATCTGGTACAAGCTTGCCACCGAGCGCTTCGGCGCCGAGAACGAGCGGTCCACCTGGATGCGGTTCCATACCCAGACCGCCGGCGTGTCGCTCACCGCGCAGCAGCCGCTCAACAACCTCACCCGCGTCGCCATCCAGGCGCTCGCCGGGGTTCTCGGCGGAACGCAGTCGCTCCACACCGATGCGTACGACGAGGCGTGGGCGGTTCCATCGGAGGAGGCCGCGCTCCTTGCCCTGCGGCAGCAGCAGATCCTCGCCGAGGAGTCGGGCGTGGCGAACACCGTCGATCCGCTCGGGGGCTCGTACTTCGTCGAGACGCTCACGAACCAGACCGAGCAGCGGGCCTGGGCCTACATCCGCCAGATCGACGAGATGGGCGGCATGGTCAAGGCCCTCGAGGGCGGCTTCCCGCAGGCCGAGATCGCCGACGCCGCCTACGAGCAGCAGCGCGAGCTCGAGGAGCACGAGCGCGAGATCATCGGCGTGACGAAATTCGCCGACCCGGGCGAGGAGCTCCGCATCCCGTTGCTCGAAATCAGCGAGGAGCAGGAAGCGCGGCACATGGCACGGCTCGCGCGCGTGCGCGCGGACCGCGACGCATCGGCCCATGCCGCCGCAATCCGACGCCTGGAGGACGACGCGCGCAGCGGCGACGTGAACCTCATGCCGGCAATCGTCGAGGCGGTCGAGGCGTACGCCACGATCGGCGAGATGTGCGGCGTCCTCCGCCGCGTCTACGGCGAGTACCGCGAGCCCCTCGCCGTCTGACCTCGTTGCTGGCCTGCTGGCCACGACCGGCTGCTACGCGGCTACTACGCGGCTCGACGGCCTCGGCAGCACCACCCGCCCGTCGTGACGGCGCTACGACGTCGGGTACG
>DATLGA010000141.1:0-24579 GCA_035540715.1 Candidatus Limnocylindrales bacterium
GAAGCCGAGCTTGTACATGCCGGTCGGGTGGAACTGGAAGAACTCCATGTCCTCGAGTGGCAACCCCCGCCGATACGGGATGGCCATCCCGTCGCCCGTCAGCGTGTGGGCGTTCGAGGTGACCTTGAAGACCTTGCCGTACCCGCCGGTGGCGAAGAGGACCGCCTTCGCGCGGAAGGCGTGGAGCTCGGTCGTGGCCGTCTGCAGCGCGATGACGCCCGCGACCCGACCGCCGGGTCCGTCCGGCAGGGCGAGGTCGAGGACCTGGTACTCGTCGAAGAAGACGACCTCGTGCCGGATGCACTGCTGGAAGAGCGTCTGCAGGATGGCGTGGCCCGTCCGGTCGGCCGCGAAGCAGGAGCGTCGAACCGGTCCCTCCCCGTAGTTGCGCGTGTGGCCGCCGAAGCGGCGCTGGTTGATCAGGCCCTCCTCGGTACGGTCGAACGGCAGACCCAGATGCTCGAGGTTGATGATCGTGTCGACCGCGTCGTGGCACATCACTTCGGCCGCGTCCTGGTCCACCAGGTAGTCGCCGCCCTTGACGGTGTCGAACCAGTGCCACTCCCAGTGGTCCTCCTCGGTGTTGCCGAGAGCCGCACAGACCCCGCCCTGGGCGGCTCCGGTGTGCGAGCGGGACGGGTACAGCTTGCTGATCACGCCGATGCGCGCCTCGGGCCCGAGCTCCTGCTTCAGTTCGAGGGCGGCATACAGGCCCGCTCCGCCCGCACCGACGACGACGGCGTCGAGCGCGTGCACGCGGTGGGGCGGGATGAGTCGCGCCCCGCCGGTCACGAGGGTCATGAGAACGGCCCCACGGGCGGCGAGCTGGCCGGATCGAAGAACGCGATGATCGCGATCCCGCCGACGAGCCAGATGGCGCTGACGACGAGCAGCACGCTGATCAGCAGGCCGCGGGCCGTCGGATGCGAGACGTAGTCGGCGATGATCACGCGAGCCCCGTTGACGCCGTGAACGAGGGCAAGGACCAGCAGGAGCAGGTCGTAGATCCGCCAGAACAGGTTCCCCCAGCGACTCTGGACGAAGGCGAAGTTGATCTCCTGGCCGGTCAGCACGACGAGCACGTGCATGATGAACATGTGGCCCAGGGCCAGGAACACGAGGATCAGGCCGCTGATCCGCATGAACCACCACCAGAACAGCTCGCGGCCCGACGCCTCCGGCTTGGCGCGCGCCGCCCGCGAGGGGTTCGTGTAGATCGTGCGAGGCCGGCCGGCCGGTGTGCTGGTCGTCATCGGCTCATCCGAAGGGGAGGTACGAGCTGAGGATGATGAGCCCGAGCGGCACCATCGCGATGATCGTGGCCGCGATCACCCCGTAGGTGAGCGGCCGGTACCACACCGTCAACGACGGCCAGAAGTCCATCGCGATCACCCGCAGGCCGTTGAGGGCGTGGTACACGAGCGCGGCCATCAGAACCACCTCGCCGATCTTGGCCGGGAGGTTCGCGTAGAAGGTCTGGGTGAAGTCGTACACCTCGGGCCCGAGGAGCACCGTCGATGTCTCGACGATGTGGAGGAAGAGGAAGACGAGCACGCCGATGCCGCTGGCGCGATGGCCGAACCAGGCCAGCTGCGCCCAGGAGACCTGGTAGCCGAACAGCTTGATCACGTCGGGTGCACTTCTCCACGGGGCACCGTCCCACGCGGGACGGCGCAGACTAGCGGCCCTTCGATTCTACCGGGTGTCAGGCCGCCCGGATTCGGGCCTCGACCGCCTCGCCGAACTCGCGCGTGCCCGCCGAGCCGCCCAGGTCGTAGGTCACCGTCTCGCCCGCGGCGATGACCTCGCGGACTGCCGCCTCGACGGTCGTGGCCGCATCGGTCTCCCCGAGGTGGCGCAGCATCAGGGCCCCGGACAGAATCAGCGCCGTGGGGTTCGCCTTGTTCTGGCCGGCGTACTTCGGCGCCGACCCGTGGACCGGCTCGAAGACGGCCGCGTGCTCGCCGATGTTGGCGCCGGGCGCGACGCCCAGGCCGCCGACGAGCCCCGCGGCGAGGTCGCTCACGATGTCGCCATAGAGGTTCGGCAGGACGAGCACGTCGTAGAGGTCCGGCTTCTGGACGAGCTGCATGCACATGTTGTCGACGATGCGGTCCTCGAACTGCACGCGACCCTCGTACTCGGCCGCCACCTGCTGGCAGCTCTCGAGGAAGAGGCCGTCGGACAGCTTCATGATGTTCGCCTTGTGCACCGCGGTGACCTTGTGCCGGCCGTTCGCCACCGCGTACTCGAACGCGTACCTCGCGATTCGCTGCGAGGCGGCGCGGGTGATGATCTTGATGCTCTCGGCGGCATCGGGCCCGACCCGGTGCTCGATCCCCGCGTAGAGATCCTCGGTGTTCTCCCGGACGATGATGAGGTCGACGTCGTCGTAGCGGGTGTCGACCCCCTTCATCGTGCGCGCCGGGCGCACGTTGGCATACAGCTCGAGCGCCTGGCGCAGGCCGACGTTCACGCTGCGGAACCCGGACCCCACCGGCGTCGTGATCGGTCCCTTGATCGCCACGCCGTTCGCTCGGATCGAGTCGATGACGCGATCGGGAAGCGGCGTCCCCTCCGCCTCGATCGTCGCCTCCCCGGCCTGCTGCACGTCCCATTCGAAGCCGATTCCGGTCGCTTCGAGGACGCCGCGAGTGGCGTCCGCCAGCTCGGGGCCGATGCCGTCGCCGGGAATCAGGGTCACGCTGTAGGTCACGGGTGTCGTCTCCACGTTCGGCCGATCAAAGCGCCGGCGTACGGGGTCCAAGTCTAGCCCGATCCGGCCTCGGGGTGGCCGAGCTCGGACAGCCGCCTCGAGACGAGCGCCTCACCGGCGATCATCGCGTGGGGATGTCCGGTGACGGCCTCGAGGAAGACGGTGCGTGGCAGCCGGTAGACCTGCGCCGGCTCGCGCACGACGACCGTCGCCGTGCGGGGCCGCTGGCTCAGCAGGGCGATCTCACCGAAGCCGTCGCCCGGGCCGAGGGTCGCCACGCGCCGCCCGTCGTGCACCACCTCGACCGCGCCCTCGACGACGAGGTACCAGCAGTCGCCGGCCGCGCCCTGTCGGATGACCTCAGCCCCCTCGTCGTGTCGCTCCTCGACGAGGCCCGAGGCGATCTGCTCGAGGATCGTCATCGGGAGCGGCGTGAACATCGGCACGCCGCGGAGCAGGCCGACCTGGCGCTCGGGCACGACTGCCGCCGCATCGGCGCGGCGGACCAGCGCGAACGAGACGAGCGCGACGGCGGGCAGGAGCGCGCCGGCGGCCACGAGGGCGCCGCGGATGCCGAACAGCTCGACGAGCGCCGGCGCGGTGAGCGAGCCCAGCCCGAAGGTCAACGACACGATTCCCTCGAGCGCGCCGAAGACCCTCCCACGGAGCGCATTCGGGACGCAACGCTGCAAGAGGCTGAAGCCCGAGACGTCCAGCACCGCGTTGGCCAGGCCCAGGATGGCCAGCGCGGCAAAGGCCAGCGGCCCGATCGGGACGAGGCCGATGAGCACGATCGGCAGCCCCCAGCCGGCCAGCGCGATGCTGAAGGGCGTGGCCAGGTGGCGACGCATCACGAGGGCGAAGGTGAGAAATGCGCCCAGCAGCCCGCCGGCGCCGATCGCCGAGTTGAGGTATCCGAGTCCGGCCTCGCCCAGGAGCAGGAGCTCGACCGAGACGGCGACGAGCAGGACGGTGAGGACGCCGCGCACGAAGGTCTGCGCGCTGAAGAGTCCGATGAGGAGGCCCGCCGAGGGATAGTCGCGCAGCGCCGAGAATCCACCGGCCAACTCGCGCAACCGCGATCGATCGCCCGCCGCGTCGGGCTCGACGGGGCGGCGTGCGTCGATGTTCGACACCGTGACCGCGGCCACCGCGAAGCCGGCGGCCGTCGCGGCGATCCCGAGGACCGGGCCGCCCATCGCGAGGAGGAGGCCCCCGATCGCCGGGCCGATCAGGGTGCCGGTCGACTCGCCGGTGCTCGTGACCGCGTTCGTCGCGACCAGCTCCTGCGGCGACCGGGCGAGGGCCGGCATGAGCGCCATCGTGGTCGGCCGATGGAGGGTCGCGAGGACGCCCTCGAAAACGATCGCCCCGTACACCAGCACCGGCGACAGGCCGCCGGCGATGACCAGGGCAATTGCCCCGGCGACGAGCGCGCGCCCGCCGTGAACGCCGAGCAGCACGCGGTTCGGGGGCAGCCGGTCGGCGAGCGTCGTCACGAACGGGGCCAGCAACGCCGCCGGCAACATCCGCAGCGTGCTCGCGAGAGCGGCCGCGACCACGCCGCCGATGTCGTACGCGTACACGAGCACGCACACGAGGTAGATCCACTGACCGGCGATGCCGAGGAACCAGGCCACCTGCGCGCGGCGGATCGACGGGTTGGCGAGGACGTGGCGGAGCGCTTCGAGCAGCACGCCTCAGGCCGTCGGCGCCGCGGCGGGGGCGGAGGCCCGCCGCCCGATGATGGTGTACGTCTCCATGCGGCCGTGCCCGCGCAGCTCGATCGCGCCGCGTGACTCGCACTCGTACCGGTCCCGGACGAGAAGCCAGGTCGCCTCGCTGACGTGAATGCGATTCGGGACGCCGTGCGACTCCAGCCGGCTGGCGACGTTGACCGTGTCGCCCCACAGGTCGAACGCGAACTTCCGGCTCCCGATGACCCCGCCCACTGCCGGCCCGGAGTGGGCGCCGATTCGGATCTGGAGCCGCTCGCCGGTCCCGCGGCCCAGCCGGTCGAGCTGCCCGAGCATGGCCAGGCCCAGGTCGACGATGCGGGCCGCGTGGTCGTCGACCGGCTGCGGCAACCCGCCGGCGGCCATGTAGCAGTCGCCGATCGTCTTGATCTTCTCCAGACCGCGCTCCGCGACGAGCTGGTCGAAGCAGCCGAAGAGCTCGCCCAGCAGCTCCACCACCCGGCCGGGTGCCTCGCGTGCCGCGAGCGCCGTGAACCCGACGACGTCGGCGAAGAGCACCGTCACCGACGGGTAGAGATCGGCGATCGTCGACTCACCCTCGCGGAGGCGTTCGGCGATGGCGGATGGCAGAACGTTGAGGAGCAGCCGATCGGACTTGTCCTTCTCGGTCCGGAGCGCCTCCGACTGCTCGCCGATCACGATGTCCTGGTGGAACACGCGGCGGCGCGACCGCTCGAGGAGCCGGAGCGCCAGCAGCGTGCCGACCACGGCCGCGACGAAGATGAAGCCGTCGATGAGCAGGCTCGGCCCCTGCCAGTTCGCGGCCGCGACGATGAAGCCGGCGGCGATGACCGTCGAGCGAAGCGCCGCGAAGATGAACCGCGTCCGCGAGACGAACCCGTAGGCGAACAGCAGCATGATCGCGCTGACGCCGTAGCCGGGGAGCACGCCGCCGACCGAGGCGAGAGCCAGCATGACGAGGCCGTTCCCGGCGGTCAGGATCGAGGCGAGGGCGTGCTGGTGGTCGAGCGTCTCCGTCCAGCGCGCGGCGATGAAGACCGCCAGGCTCACCGCCGCCATCACGAGCGCCACGGGGGTGGCCACGCCGGCCGGCAGATCCGTGCCGATGGGCAGGAGGAACGCCGCGATCGTCCACAGCAGCGCCGATGCGCCGGTGATGACCTTCAGGCCAGCGAGGCTCTCGGCGGCGGCCGCGTGCTGGTACAGCCTCTCCAGGTCCGCATCCAGGAACCGGAGCGACAACGGATGCATGGCACCGCGCTCGGGGACGGCCTCCACGCCGCTGATCGTACCAAGCGCCCGGTAGCGATCGGCCCGATTACAATCGGGTCCTTCCCGCGTCGGCCGTTGTCCTCCGAGCGTGCGCGCCCGACGAAGAACGCAGCAGGAGAACTGAGTGAAGCTCCAGGAGTATCGGTCGAAGGAGATCCTCGCCCGCCACGGCGTGCCGCTCCTCGCCGGCCAGACGGCGACCACCCCGGAGGAGGCGCGCGCAGCGGCGGCCCGCACCGGCGGGCCGGTGGTCGTCAAGGCCCAGGTTCTCGTGGGCGGGCGTGGCAAGGCCGGTGGGGTGAAGCTCGCGCAGACACCCGACGAGGCGGAAGAGAAGGCCCGCGAGATCATCGGCCTCGACATCAAGGGCACCACGGTGAAGACGGTGCTCGTTGCCCCGGCGGCCGATATCGACCACGAGTATTACCTCGGCCTCATCCTCGACCGCGCGTCGAAGGCCGTGACCGTGATCGCCTCGGCCGAGGGCGGCGTCGAGATCGAGGAGACCGCGAGGACGAACCCCGACGCGATCCTACGGCTGCCGCTCCATCCGCTCATCGGGCTGCAGGAGCACGAGACCCGTCGCATCGGGTTCTTCCTCGGCATCCCGGCCGAGCTGCGCAAGGACTTCGCGACGACGATGCGCGGCCTGTACGCCGCCTTCGTCGCGTCCGATGCGGATCTCGCCGAGATCAACCCGCTCGTCGTGACGACCGACGGCCGGCTCCTGTCGCTCGACGCGAAGATCGTGCTCGACGACTCCGCGCTCCCGCGCCATCCCGACCTCGAGGCGATGCGTGACCTCAACGAGGAGGAGCCATCGGAGATCGCGGCGCGCGAGGCAGGGATCAGCTTCATCAAGCTCGACGGTTCGATCGGCTGCATGGTGAACGGCGCCGGCCTGGCGATGACGACGATGGACCTCGTGAAGCTCGCCGGTGGCGAGCCGGCGAACTTCCTCGACATCGGCGGCGGGGCGAAGGCCGACAAGGTGACCGCCGCGTTCCGCATCATCCTCGACGACCCGAACGTGAAGGCGATCCTCATCAACATCTTCGGCGGCATCACCCGCGGCGACGAGGTCGCGCGCGGGATCGTGGAGGCGCGCTCCAACCTCGAGCGGGATGTCCCGATGGTGGTCCGCATCGTCGGGACGAACGCGGAGGAGGCGAAGCCGATCCTGGCCGAGGCGAACCTCATCACGGCCGACTCGCTGGACGACGCCGCCGCGAAGGCCGTCGCGGCCGCCGGAGGTGGGGCGTGAGCATCCTCGTCAACCGCGACACGCGGCTCCTCGTCCAGGGGATCACCGGCCGCGAAGGCGAGTTCCACTCGACCGCGATGCTCGAGTACGGCACGGACATCGTGGCCGGCGTCACACCCGGCAAGGGCGGCCAATCCGCGCTCGACGGCCGTGTCCCCGTCTTCGACACCGTGGCCGAGGCGGTCGAGCAGACCGGCGCCAACGCATCGTGCATCTTCGTCCCGGCCGCCTTCGCGCCCGACGCCATGCTCGAGGCATCGGCCGCGCGCATCCCGCTCGTGATCTGCATCACCGAGGGCGTGCCCGCGCTCGACATGCTGCGCGTCTACCACGTGCTGCGTGCCAATGGGACGCGGCTGATCGGTCCGAACTGTCCCGGCCTGACGACCGTCGACGAGGCGAAGGTCGGGATCATTCCCGGGAACATCCATGCGCGGGGCTCGGTCGGCCTCGTCTCGCGCTCGGGGACGCTGACCTACGAGGTCGTACAGGCCATGACCGATGCCGGCATGGGCCAGTCCACCTGCGTCGGCATCGGTGGCGACCCGATCATCGGCACGAGCTTCATCGACGTCCTGGACATGTTCAACCAGGACCCCGAGACCGAGGCGATCGTGATGATCGGCGAGATCGGTGGCGAGGAGGAGGAGAAGGCGGCTGCCTTCTGTGCTCGCGAGGTGCGCAAGCCGATGGCGGCCTTCATCGCCGGCCGCACCGCCCCGCCCGGACGACGGATGGGCCACGCCGGGGCGATCATCAGCTCGGGCGGCGAAGGCACCGCCGAGTCGAAGCGCGCGGCGCTCGAGGAGGCCGGCATCCGCGTGGCCGATTCGCCGTCGCACATCCCGCAGCTCCTGCGCGACGCCGGGGTTCGCTAGGGCTGGTACTCGACCAGTTCGCGCATCAGCCGGATTTCCTCCGGCGCCGTCTCTGGCTTGGGTCCACCGCCGTCGAACTGGAGCACTGCGTACCCCTGCCCTGTGTCAATGACGTGGAGCATCGTCCAGCGATCTTCATCCTCGAATCGGTATCCAGCTGTGACCTCGAGTGTCGATCCGGCCGGCAGCAGCACCTCTCGGTACGTGGTCGCGATCGGCTCCCCTCGTCCTGCCGTCAGCCAGTTGCCACGAGTCAGCCAATCCTCGACGGACTCACCGGGCTGTCGCTGATCGACCCGCCGGGGGCCAGTGGCTGAGACGATCAGCTCTTCGTGCCGTCCATCCGCCTCTCGCAGGCCACCGATGGAGCCCGACGTATTCAGGATGACCAGGGCGGGCGGCACTGGCAGGATGATGTCCTGCCGGTCGGACGTAATGACGCGCCAGCCATCGGGCACCGCCGGCCGGACGGCCGGCGTCTCCTGCGAGGTCGGCGTCGGCGCCCCGCACGCCGTCAGCATCCATGCCGAGACGAGGACCGCTGCGCAGAGGACGCCGGACTTCATGTGCGCGGAAGTCGATACGGTATATACGGAGCGCTCACCGGCGCCACTGAAGCAGCTCCCACAGCACACCGGTGAGCGTGCGGGGATGGATGAAGGCGACCGTGCCGTGGGCGCCTTGGCGCGGCTCCCGGTCGATGAGCTCCGCCTCGGCGGCGGCCAGCGACTCGAGCGACGAGGGCAGGTCGTCGGTCAGGAAGCAGACATGGTGCACGCCCTCGCCGTGGGCGGCCAGGTAGCGGGCGACGCCGCTCTCATCGTCGATCGGCTCGACCAGCTCCAGCCGCGCGGCGGGATCCGGCCCGGTCGGCAGAAAGCAGAGGCGAACGCGCTGCGAGGCAAACACCATCGGCTCCCCCTCCGGCTCGAGCCCGAACAGCGACCGATAACGCGGCAACGCGTCGTCGATCGAGCGCACGACGATCGCGACGTGGTGAATCGGGCCGATGCGAGGCATGCTCACGGGCGGTGCTCGCCCCACACGCGGCGCAGCGCGCCGCCGATCTCGCCGAGGGTGACATCGGCCTCGACACAGGCACGGATTCGGGGCAGCACGTTCTCGGTGCCGAA
This sequence comes from Candidatus Limnocylindrales bacterium, assembly GCA_035540715.1. Lineage (GTDB taxonomy): Bacteria > Chloroflexota > Limnocylindria > QHBO01 > QHBO01 > JACDBZ01. The sequence goes on from DATLGA010000141.1 coordinate 8,982, forward strand.
CGCCGCACGCTCGAGGGCGTCCAGGCAGGCCTCGGCGGCGGAGGCATCCCGCCGTTGCCGTAGCGCTCGTGTCCGCGCAACCTGGCGCGCTTCGAGGTCCGGGTCGATCGCCTGCGGCGCCGGCCGCTGCTCGTCACCCTCGTCGGTGAACGCGTTGAGGCCCACGACGACCCGCTCCCCGGATTCGACGGCGCGCTGGACGTCGTAGGCGGCGTCGCCGATCGCCTCTTGCTGATAGCCGTCGGCGAGCGCCGCCAGGGTGCCGCCCCGATCGTCGATGGCGCGGATCTCCTCGAGCGCCCGCCCGACGATCTCGTCGGTCAACGACTCGATGTAATACGAGCCCGCGAGTGGGTCGACCGTGGCCGGCACTCCGGACTCGTAATACAACACTTGTTGCGTCCGGAGGGCCAGCCGCGCGGTGGAGGGCGTCGGCAGTCCGAGCGCCTCGTCGAGCGAGTTCGTATGCAGCGACTGCGTGCCGCCGAGCGTGGCGGCGAGAGCCTGGACGGTCGTGCGCACGACGTTCACGTCCGGCTGCTGCGCCATGAGGGTCGAGCCCCCGGTCTGGACGTGGAAGCGCATCGCCATGCTTCTCGGGTCGGTAGCCCCGAAACGGTCGCGGGCGACCGTCGCCCACACTCGTCGGGCCGCCCGGAACTTCGCGACCTCCTCGAGCAGATCGTTGTGCGCCGCGAAGAAGAACGACAGCCGGGGCGCGAACTCGTCGAAGGCCAGCCCGGCGGCGATGGCCGCCTCGGCGTAGGCGACCGCGTTCGCGACCGTGAAGGCCACCTCCTGGACCGCCGTCGCTCCGGCCTCGCGCATGTGGTAGCCACTGATGCTGATCGTGTTCCAGGCCGGCAGCTCGGCACGGCAGTATGCGAACGTGTCGGTCACGAGCCGCATCGACGGCTCCGGCGGGAAGATGTAGGTCCCGCGGGCGATGTACTCCTTGAGGATGTCGTTCTGGATCGTGCCCCTGAGCCGATGCGGATCGGTCCCCCGCCGCCGGGCGACGGTCTCGTACAGGGTCAGGAGGATGGCCGCCGTCGCGTTGATCGTCATCGACGTGGAGACCTGACCCGGATCGATCCCATCGAGAAGGATCTCCATGTCCTCGACCGAGTCGATCGGCACGCCGACCCGCCCGACCTCCCCGGCCGACATCGGGTCGTCCGAGTCGTAGCCGATCTGCGTGGGCAGGTCGAAGGCAACGCTCAGCCCGGTCTGGCCGCGCTCGAGCAGGTACCGGAACCGGCGGTTCGTCTCCTCGGCCGAGCCGAACCCGGCGTACTGGCGCATCGTCCAGGGACGGCCGCGGTATCCGGTCGGGTGGATGCCTCGGGTGTACGGGAAGCCCCCGGGGTCGCCGAGCTGCCGGTCGGGATCGAAGCCGTCCAGGTCGGCGGCGTCATAGACCGGCTTGATCTCGATGCCGGAGGTGGACCGATACCGGCGCGGCTCCGGCGTCTCGGGATCACTCATGTGGGCACCGATTGTAGTCGTGTGCCAGACTCGGACCGATGCCTGCCTCGGCCTACGCGCTGCTCGCCGTCTTCACCGCCATCTCGGCGGCGTCCGGGTGGCTCGCTGCCCGCGTCGTCGGGCCGCCTCGCCCCTGGGCGGCGGTCGTCCCCGCCCTCGCCGCGTTCGGCGCACTGTGGCTGGTCGGCCATCGGTTCGTCGTCCGCGCCGGCCCGACGGTCGAGCTCTTCGGCTGGCAGGTGTCGCTGCCCTTCGACATCGCCGTCGCGCTCGCGTCGGCGTTCGCCGGCGCCGGTGCACAGCGGATCGGCCTGCGCCTACTCCAGTCGCAGCAGGGCGGCACCCGTCGCGACGGCCTGGCCTGACCGCACCCCGACCTCGATCACCCTCCCTGCCCGCGGCGCACGAACCTCGTTCTGCATCTTCATCGCCTCGATGGTGAGCAGGGGGGCGCCCTCTTCGACGTCGTCGCCCTCGTCGACGGCGATGGCCACCACCAGTCCGGGAAGGGTCGCCTTCACGACCACGGGACCCGCCTGGACCTGCGCCGCTCGCTCCGCCTCGGCGAGGAGCCGTTCGCGCCACGACCGCACCGACACCGCGATCCGCCGCCCGCGCAGCGTCACCGTCCGGTCGGCGCCGGTGCCTTCGACGGTGACCGCCAGCGAGCGCTCGCCGTCGGTCAGACGACCGGTACCGCGGAACGCGTGGTCCGGCTCGAAGCGCCAGCCATCGGCCGGCTCGACCGCTCGGTCGCCGATCCGGACCTCGTAGTCGCTCATCGGCGCAGCGCGTCCTGCCGGGCACGCCGCCCCCAGCCCGACCCGCTGTCCGTGCGCACGGACAGCGGCACTCCCTGGGGCTCCGCCAGTCGCGCGTCGAGCGCCGCCCGGGCGGCCAGTGCGAGCTCTTCGTCGCTCGGCGATGGGCCGCCACGCCATCGCTCGGGAACGAGCGACGTGTCGTAGTCGCCGGATGCGAACGCCGGGTCGTCGACCAGCCAGCGGAAGAATCCGGCGTCGGTCTGGAGCCCGCCGACGATCGTCTCGTCGAGGGCCCGGCGCAACCGGTCGACCGCGGTCGCGCGGTCGGCGGCATGGACCATCAGCTTGGCAAGGAGCGGATCGTACTCGGGTCGCAGGTCCGTATCGGCCTCCATACCGGCGTCGACGCGAACGCCCGGGCCCTCCGGCATGCGCCAGGTCGTGACTCGCCCGGAGGTCGGCCGGAAGCCGTCATAGGGATCCTCCGCGTAGATCCGCGCCTCGATCGCGTGTCCATGGCGCGGTGCCTCGAGGATCGACTCGGGCAGACGCTCCCCCGCCGCGACGCGGATCTGCCACGCAACCAGGTCGAGTCCGGTCACGAGCTCGGTGACGCCGTGCTCGACCTGGAGCCGGGTGTTCATCTCCAGGAAGTAGTGGTTACGGTCCGCGTCGAGGAGGAACTCCACGGTCGAGGCGTTGTGGAACTCGACCGTCGCCGCGACACGCCGCGCGCTCTCGAACAGTGCCTGCCGGGCCGGCTCATCGACGGCGGGCGATGGCGACTCCTCGACGAGCTTCTGGTGGCGCCGCTGGACCGAGCAGTCACGCTCGCCGAGAACCGCGAGTCCGCCATGCCGATCGCCGAGCAGCTGCACCTCCACGTGCCGGGCGGGCGTCACCAGCCGTTCGACGTAGATCGTCCCGTCGCCGAAGGCCGAGAGCGCCTCGCGCCGGGCGGCCGCCATGGCGTCGGATAGGTCCTCCACCCGGTCGACCCGGCGCATTCCGCGCCCGCCACCCCCGGCCGCCGCTTTCAACATGACCGGGAAGCCGATCCGCGTCACCTCGGTCGTGTCGTCCGCCAGGGCGACGGTCGTCCCCGGCACGATCGGCACCCCGGCGTCGGCAGCGGATCGGCGCGCGGCCAGCTTGTTGCCGAGCGCCTCGATCGCCGGCGCCGGTGGACCGATGAAGACCATGCCGGCCGCCTCCACCGCCGAGGCGAAGGCCGCGTTCTCGGACAGGAATCCGTAGCCGGGGTGGATCGCGTCGGCGCCGGCGCGACGAGCGGCTTCCACGATCGCCTCGATCGACAGGTACGACTCGGCCGGCGACGCCGGCCCGATGCGCTCCGATCGGTCGGCCAGGCGCACGTGCAGCGCTCCGGCATCGGCGTCCGAGTGCACCGCCACGGGAGAAACGCCGAGCTCGCGGCATGCGCGGATGATGCGAACCGCGATCTCGCCCCGGTTCGCGACCACGATCCGCCGGAAGGGCGGCCGCCCGGTCATCGGCTGGTGTCCGTGCGCAAAGACAGCACCATCGGTCAGAGCGGGATGTTGCCGTGCTTCTTCGGCGGAACCGATTGGCGCTTGTTCTCGAGCATCGCCAGCGCCCCGGCAACCCGGGCCCGCGTCTCGGAAGGCAGGATCACCTCGTCGACGTAACCGCGCGCCGCGGCGATGTACGGGTTCGCGAAGCGCTCTTCGTATTCGGCCACGAGCCTGGCCCGCTCCGCATCGGGATCCTCTGCCGCGGCGATGCGGTCGCGAAAGATGATGTTGACCGCGCCCTCGACGCCCATGACCGCGATCTCGGCGGTCGGCCAGGCGAAGTTCATGTCGCCGCGCACGTGCTTGCTGCTCATGACGTCGTAGGCGCCGCCGTAGGCCTTGCGGGTGATGATCGTCACCTTCGGCACGGTGGCCTCACAGTAGGCGTAGAGGAGCTTCGCACCGTGGCGGATGATGCCGCGGTGCTCCTGGTCGACGCCGGGAAGGAATCCGGGAACGTCGACCAGCGTGACGAGCGGGATGTTGAAGCAGTCGCAGGTTCGGACGAAGCGCGCCGCCTTGTCGGACGCGTCGATGTCGAGGACGCCGGCCAGCACCTCGGGCTGCTGCGCGACGATGCCGATCGTCCGGCCCTCGACACGCGCGAGGCCGCAGATGATGTTGCGGGCGTAGTGCGCATGGACTTCGGTGAATGACCCGCCATCGACGATGCCGCCGATGACCGTATGCATGTCGTACGACTGCTTGGCGGAGTCCGGAACGACCTCGTCGAGCGTCGGCCCGTCGACGGCAGGCTCGTCCCACGTGTCGCGGCGCGGCGCGCCGTCGACGTTGTTGGGCGGGAGATAGCCGACCAGCGTACGAGCCAACTCGAGGGCCTGCGGCTCCGAGGCACCGAGGAAGTGCGCCACGCCGCTCGTCTCGTTGTGAACGCGCGCGCCGCCGAGCCCCTCGAAGTCGATCTCTTCGTGCGTCACCGTCTTCACCACGTTCGGCCCGGTGACGAACATGTAGCTCGTGCCTTCGACCATCACGACGAAGTCCGTGATCGCCGGCGAGTACACCGCCCCGCCGGCGCAGGGACCCATGATCAGGCTGATCTGTGGCACCACGCCGGACGCGAGCGTGTTGCGCAGGAAGATGTCGGCATAGCCGCCAAGGCTGACCACCCCCTCCTGGATGCGAGCCCCGCCGGAATCGGAGATTCCGACGATGGGCGCGCCATTCTCGACGGCCAGGTCCATGACCTTGCAGATCTTCTCGGCGTGCGCTTCCGACAGCGAGCCACCGAACACGGTGAAGTCCTGCGAGTACACGAATACCGGCCGCCCGTCGATCCGCCCGAACCCGGTGACCACTCCGTCTCCGAGATAGCGTTGCCCGTCGAGGCCGAAGTCGCTGGCGCGGTGCGTGACGAACGCGTCGATCTCGGTGAAGCTGCCGTCGTCGAGCAGCAGGTCGAGGCGCTCGCGCGCCGACAGCTTGCCCCGCGCGTGCTGCTGCTCGATCCGTGTGGCTCCACCGCCCTGTCGCGCTTCCTCGCGCATCGCCTGCAATCGGTCCAGCTTGTCAGCGGTCGACACGCAACGCTCTCCCTGGAGTGGCCGAAGGTTGGTGGGCCCGGCAGGAATCGAACCTGCGACCGTCCGGTTATGAGCCGGTTGCTCTGACCATTGAGCTACGGGCCCTCCCAGTCAGACGGTGGACAAGTCGGAGTATAGACCGATGTCTTTGCACAACGACATCGACATTTCTCCACGTTGTGGATAACCCGGATGGACCGATGACGGGGCCACGGCCTATCATCGGCTCCGTCGCGGTCGCGACGATTCAGCCGCCCGAGTCGCACGAAGGTGATGCGTTGACCAAGGTAATCTCGATTGCGAACCAAAAGGGCGGCGTCGGAAAGACGACCTGCTCGATCAACCTCGGCGGTGCGCTTGCCGAACGCGGATACCGCGTCCTCTGCCTCGACATGGACCCGCAGGCGAATCTCACCGTGGGCCTCGGGATCTCGCTCTCGGACGTCCGCCAATCCATGGCCGATGTCCTGTCCGACGATCGCGTCGCGCTCGACGAGGTCGTGCGAGAGACCGAGACCCCCGGCCTGTGGGTCGCCCCCGCGACGCTCGAGCTCGCCTCGACCGAGGTGGAGCTGTTCACCGCCATCGGCCGAGAGATGGTCCTGCGCGATGCGCTCTCCGGCTGGGCGGAGCGGCAGTACGACGTCGTCATCATCGACTGCCCGCCGACGCTCGGCCTGCTGACGATCAACTCGCTCGTCGCGTCGAGCCGGGTCATCATCCCCGTCCAAACGCAGTACTACGCGATCAAGGGCCTGACCGCGCTCATCAAGGTCATCAACACGATCAAGCTGAAGCTCAACCACGACCTCGAGGTGCTGGGCCTCCTGCCGACGTTCTTCGACGGACGGACGGTGCTCGCACGCGAGATGCTCGAGAACCTGCGCGAGCTCGGCGACCATCGGGTGTTCAGCACGATGATCAAGAACACGGTGAAGCTCGGCGAGGCTCCCCTCACCGGGCGGCCGATCACCGAGTACGCGACGAACTCGTCCGCCGCGCGGTCCTTCCGTGACCTGGCGCAGGAGGTGATCGACCTTGGCTGACAAGCGCCCGGCCTTCCGCCAGAACATCCATCGCCTCTTCGACGAGGCGCAGGCGACCGACCTTGCGCCCGGCATCGTTTCGCTCATCGAGTCGCGCGCGACTCAGGCTCAGCTGCGCGAGGTTCCGGTCTCGAAGATCCTGCCCAACCCGGCTCAGCCCCGGCTCTCGTACGACGAGGATTCGCTCACCGAGCTGGCGGATTCGATCCGCGAGCATGGCGTCCTCCAGCCGATCCTCGTTCGGCCGGCCGGCTCCAAGTTCGAGCTGATCGCCGGCGAGCGCCGCTGGCGCGCCTCCGGCATGGCGGAGCGCGCCACGATCCCGGCGATCGTCGTCGAGTTCGACGAGCAGACGGCGCTCGAGGTCAGCATCATCGAGAACCTCCAGCGCGAGGACGTCTCGCCGCTCGAAGAGGCAACGATGTTCCGCAAGATGACCGACACCTTCGGATACTCCGTTCGGCAGCTCGCACAGAAGGTCGGCAAGGACAAGGGCTACATCGAGAACCGGCTGCGCCTGTCCGATGCGCCCGCCGACATCCGGGAGCTTGTGTCGTTGCGCAAAGACACGATCAGCCACGCGTACGAGCTGATGAAGATCGGCGACGAGCGGAAGCGCCGCCGCCTGGCGAAGCGCATCGTCGCCGGTGAGCTCAGCCTGGCCAAGCTTCGGGCGCTGACCGGCTCCGCGCCGGCGAAGGACGACGCCGACGGCGAAGGCGGCGGTCGGCGGCGACGCGCCCGGACCGTGGCCGGCGAGGTGGCGGCGGCAAAGGCCGCCGACGACGCGCTGATGGGGGCTCGATCGAAGCTGGCGGAGGGAGTGGACGATCTCGTCGAGATCCTGCGCCAGCCCGAGATGATGGACCAGATCCCCGAGGTCAACCGCGCCAACTTCGCCAAGCACCTCACGATCACGAAGCTGAAGATCGAGAACGCGATCGCGATCATGCGCGCCGGCTCACCGCAGCGAGACGAGGCCAGCTAGCGGCCCTCGCCTCCCGCCGCCCGTATGGGGTCAGGCGGTGTAGGACATGACCTCGCGGTGCTCGACGAGGAAGTCGATGAGCTTGACCCGGGCGTCGGGGTCGATTCGCCGCACGCCGGCGATCGCCTTCGGCAGCTCGAAGATGGGCGCGGCGAGCGTGCCGGCCGTGTCGATGCCGACCACGTGATCCGGTCCCCCGCCGACGAGAAACGCCCGCTGGAACCCACGCGCGTCGAGCCCGGCTGCCTGGGAGAACGCGGCGATGGCGTTGCCGACGCCGAGCCGCTTCGCGAAGTCGACGAACAGGTCGGCCGCCCAGGTGTTGATCTGGGTGTCCTCCTGCTCCTCGAGCATCTCCCGATAGCCGTGCTCGTCGATCTCGCTCACCGGTGCTCCTCGTTCGCGTTGCGCGCTCGATTCTAGCCGCGCAACGGCCGCGACGCCGGGCCGCGCGCGCCGTCGCCGGTGCGCTATCCTCCGGCGCATGATCGACCGGCAGGCCGACCCCCGCACCGAGGACACGATCGTCTTCGAGCTGCTCAGCACGCAGCGCGGCTCGGCTGAGCCGGAGGTCGTCGGACGCGCCGTTTTCCGTAACGGAACGAGCAGCGTCGAAGCGCCCGAAGCGGTCAAGATCGCGGTCGAGGAGCTGCTGGCCCGCGCCTTCGTGGACCGCGTGCAGGCCGATGAGCGGCCACGTGGCTATCGGCGCAGCGGGCGAGGGATGGTCGACCTGCTCGTCCCCGGGATGCCGGAGCACTTCATCGCGAGGATGCGCGGGCTGTGGTTGAGCTACCCCGACGGATCGGTCGTCACCGCTCGCGAGGGACGGCCGGCGAGCGCCACCGGCGCGGACGTGGCCGTCAGCGATCCCAGCGAGGTCGGTCCCCCGGTCACCGATCCATCGATCCGCCGGACGACCCTTCGAGAGGCCGACCGCACGCTCGGCGGACGGCCGCTCGTTCGTGCGCATCCCCCGGACACCGGCCTCCGCCCCGAGCGCGCGCTGGCGCATGCTGGCGTCGGACCGGTGAGCCGGACGGACTGCGGCTGGCTCGTCTGATCCACAGATTTACCCAGATTCTTCGGCGCGGCGTTTGCCTCGCTTCCCGGTCCAGCGCTCGGTATGATCGTGACATGACGTTCGTCAAGTACTTCGCCATCCCGCTCGGGATCCTTGCCGTGGCGGTGGTCTACTGGTTCCTGAGCTACGAGGCCGCCGGAACCGCCATGCTGGTGCTGTTCGGCATCGCCATGGGCGTGATGGGGTGGGTCCTCGTCCCGACCTTCGACGACGTCGGCGCCACTGCGCCGATCGACGAGGATTGGCACGAGAGCAAGGGCACCGCGGAGGCGGATCCTCCCGGGCGACGGGCATGAGAAGACCGGACACTGCGGCTGCCCTGGCGGCCAAGCCGCCAACGCAGTGTCCGGCTCACTTGTAGTAACGCCGCTTCCCCGCTCGCGTTAGTCCCGTCACTGCCGAGCCCCACGCCACCGGGCTCACGCCTCGACACGGCGACGCCATCGGTCATCGCTCATGGACGTCCTCGACAGCGAGAGCACCGAGGAGAGGTGGCTCCGGCGGTAGGATTCGAACCTACGACCAAGCGGTTAACAGCCGCCCGCTCTACCACTGAGCTACGCCGGAACGCAGGCCGTCACGATCGCGGATGATCGTGGGACTGGCGGATTATACCCCGATGAGGAGCCCATGACGACCGACGACCTCGACCTCCCCGCTGCGCCGCAGCGGCTGTCACGGGCCCAGCTGCGGCGCCTCTACGAGGCGGCGCGCACCATTGCCGTCGTCGGCGCGTCCACCAAGGAGGACCGTCCCGCGCACTACGTGCCCGCGTACCTGGCGTCCCAGGGCTATCGCGTGATCCCGGTGAGCCCTCGCGGAGGAGAGTTGTTCGGCGAGACCGTCCGCGCTTCGCTCGAGGAGGCCGGCGAGCGGATCGACGTCGTCGACGTGTTCCGCCCCGCCGCCGAGGGGCCGGACGTCGTGCGTGCCGCGGCTCGCGTCGGGGCTCGCGTGGTGTGGTTCCAGCCGGGCACCGAGAGCGGCGAGGCGACGGCGGCCGCCGCCGCGGAGGGCCTCGCGGTGGTCGACGACCTGTGCATGGGCGTGACGCACGCCACGCTGGGCCTCGGACCCGGTCCGGGGCCGCACGGCGACGACTGAGGTCCCTACCAGGTTTCCCAGCGCACGAAGTCGTCGAGCCCACGCCAGCCCCGCTTGAGCGACGGCGACTTCTTGTCCGGCAGTGGACGTCCCACGGGAATCACGCCGACCGGAGCGAAGTGCTCCGGCATCCCGAGCTCGTCGCGAATCGCGTCGAAGTCGCCGCCGGCGAATCCGGCGGCCAGCCCTTCGTCGACCGCGGCCAGCAGCACCAGCATCACGGTGCACCCGACGTCCATCCACCAGTACGGGACGTCCCAGTCCTCCTCCGTGCCGGGCGGCAGAGAAGGATCCCGTTTGTCGGGCTCGTTGTACCGGTCCACGTAGACCTGGGCGCTGACCGCCGGCACGAAGAGGGCCGGCGCCTCGCTGATCCACGGGTCGAAGCCCTGCCCGGTGTAGAACGCCTCGCCGGAAAGCTCGGCGAGCCGACGGCGCCGCCCCGGATCGGTGACGATGACGAGCCGCTGCCCCTGGCTGAAGCCGGCCGAGGGCGCGCGCTGCGCGGCCGCCGCGATTCGCTCGAGCACCTCTCGGGGGACCGGATCGGCTGCAAAGTGCCGCACCATGCGGCGGTTCTTGACGACCTCTGCGAACTCCATGGGGCCGATCCTACTCACCCGCTCCTGCTCGTCTCCGACCGATGCCGCATTCCAACTCCCCGGTCGGAGAGTGGCATCGGTTGCGCGCGGTGCGCCGGCCGGCGGGGGTGGCGCCGAGCCACGGCCGCGAACGAGCGGCGGCCCGAATGAGGGCCGCCGCTCGGCATCGGTCCTCGGGGACGCTGCTACTCGAGGTAGTCCTTGAGCTTCCGGGAGCGCGACGGGTGGCGCAGCTTGCGCAGCGCCTTGGCCTCGATCTGCCGGATCCGCTCCCGCGTCACGTTGAAGTCGCGACCGACCTCCTCGAGGGTGCGTGACCGCCCGTCCTCGAGCCCGAAGCGGAGCTGCAGCACGCGGCGCTCGCGCGGCGTGAGCGAGTCGAGCACGCCCTCCACCTGTTCCTTGAGCAGCTGGTGCGAGGCGGCGTCCGCCGGAGCGACCGAGGCCAGGTCGGGAATGAAGTCACCGAGGTGCGAGTCCTCCTCCTCGCCGATCGGCGTTTCGAGGCTTACCGGCTCCTGGCTGACCTTCATGATCTCCCGGACCTTCTCGGGGCTGACCGACTGCGGCCCCTCCCCCACCCGCTCGTCGACCTCGGCCTCGGTCGGCTCGCGCTGGAGCTTGTCGCGCAGCTCGCGGATGACCTCGTCGCGGCTCATCCGCCGGGCGATCTCCTCCACCGTCGGCTCACGCCCCAGCTCCTGGAGCAGGGTGCGGCTGACGCGGATGAGGCGGTTGATCGTCTCGACCATGTGGACCGGGATGCGGATCGTCCGCGCCTGGTCGGCGATGGCCCGCGTGATCGCCTGGCGAATCCACCACGTCGCGTAGGTGGAGAACTTGAAGCCCTTCTCGTAGTCGAACTTCTCGACCGCCCGGATCAGGCCGATGTTTCCCTCCTGGATCAGGTCGAGGAAGCTCATCCCGCGGCCGATGTACTTCTTGGCGATGCTGACCACGAGACGAAGGTTTGCCTCGGTGAGGCGCTTGCGCGCATCGGTCGACTGCTCGACGAGCTGTCCGGTGCGCTTCTCGAGCGGCACGTCGGCCGGGATGGTCGGGTCGTAGCCGAGGCTGTGGAGGTACTCGGCGTCATTGCCGGCCTCGATGTACTCCTTGACGATCTCCTGCGCCGTCTCGCGGGCCCACTTCTCGAGCTCGACCAGCTCGGCCGCGCCGGCGTGGCTGATCGAGCGGAACCGATACGTCGCGCCGAAGAGGATCGCGTCGCGAATGCCCTGCGGTGGATCGGCGGCAAGGACCTTGAGGATCGATTCGGCCTCCATGAGCCGCGTGCGAGCCTCGTCGTCGAGGTTCGATGCCTTACGAGCCTTCGAGAGCTTGATCGTCGGCGGCTCGATCGTGCGGCGCTTCCGCTTCGTCCACCAGTCGATCGCCTCGTGCGTGACGCGCGGGGCGTCCTTGGGCAGGTCGAACGCGCGCATGGCGGCCATCGAGCGCGCCTTCGGCTCCGTGCCGAGCGTCACCCACGCGAACAGGTTCACCAATGCCCGCGGCGGGTCCTCGACGATCAGCTCGCCGAGCTCGATCGCCTTGGCGAGGACGACCTCCTCCTCGGCGGTCAGCAGCGCGACCTTGCCGATCTCCTTGAGGTACATCCGCACCGGATCGTCGATGCCGATGAGGTCGGCGGCGAGCGCCTCGAGGTCCTCCTCGCCTTCGGCCTTCGTCTTGCCGGCCGGACCCGGCTCCTGTGTCTCCTCCTCCTCGTCGTCACGCTCCCCGATCAGGGTGGGCTGGTTGCGCTCGTCGAGGACCTCCACGCCGGCCTCCTCGGCCGCCGCGTACAGCTCCTCGACCGCACCCATCTGCGCCTCGGGCTGCGGGAAGGCGTCGAGGATCTGGTCGTGGGTCAGGAATCCCTCCTCCTGGCCCTTGGCCAGGAGATTCGACACCGCGGCCGCGTGCTCCTCGCTGACGGCGCTGCCGTTGCCGCCGCCGGCCTTCGGAGCAGCCCGCTTCACGCCAGTGGTGGACGGCTTCTTGGCCGCGGGCTTCGCCGGCGCCTTCGCCGCGGACCCCGTCGTGGCGGACGGCTTCGTGCCACTCGCCTTGCCCGATGCTTTGGCCGAGCCCGATCCGGCTCCGCCGGCCGAGGCCTTGGCCGGCGCCTTCGCCGGCGCGCTCTTCTTCTCCGGCTCATCCCCCTTCGCGGCGGACGTCCGCTTCCGTGTCGTGGGTCCCGATGCCACGCTCAGCTCCTCCTTCCACCGGCCACCTCGGCCGGTCCTTTGATTGCTCTCAGCAGCTGCTCCCGCTCGCGGGTCAGCTCCTGGAATTGCCGCTCCAGGTGGCGGATGTCGGTCGAATCGTCATCGCCGGAGGCCCGTATCAGCGCCTCAAGGTCGGCGAGCCGGTGCGTCGTCGCCTCCACCCGCAGGCGAAGGAGGCAGACCCGCAGCGCCTCGCGGTCGGTTTCGGCGTCCGGACGCGTCCCGCGCGCTCGGGCCGATGCCAGCAGGCTGCGGGCCAGGTCGGCCGATGCCGCGTCAAGCCCGGCGACGAACGGCTCGAGGTCGGGTCGCCCGCCGGATCGCCGGACCGCGTCCCGCCAGGCGGTCGCCAGCGCCTGGGCGACCGCGTCCCGCAGCGGCAATGCCTCCTCACCGGGCAGCTCTGCGGCCAGGCCCGGGTTGAGCAGCAGCAGGCTCAATGCCTCCCGCTCGAGCGGGCCGATGCGCGGCTCGACGACGACGTCGGCGTCGCCGCGGCCCTCGCCGGTCGGCCGGACCGAAGCCGGAGCCGGACCGCGGCTCAGCTCGTCGCGCAGGATGCGCTCGTCGATGCCCGCCAGCCGCGAGAGCTGCGGGACGTACGAGTCCTGCTCGACCCGGTCAGGGATCCGGCGCAGCAGATCGAGCATCCGACGCGTGTACGCGCTCCGCCCCTGCGCCTGGCGCATGTCGACCTCGTTGGCCGCCCGCTGCATGAAGTACGGCAGCAGCTCCTCGGCGTCGGTGACCGCGGAGCGCCACGCCTCCGGATCGGTCCTGATGAACTCGTCGGGGTCCTTGCCCGACGGGATGCGGATCACGCGCACCTTACTGACCACCGGGCCGAGCTCCTCGAGCAGGCCGCGCTGCGTTGCCGCCTCGCCCGCGAGGTCGACGTCATAGGCCAGCGCCACGGCGTCGGCATAGCGGTTCGCGAGCTCGACCTGTCCGGCCGTCAGCGCCGTGCCGAGGCTGGCGACGACGTTCGTGAAGCCGGCCTGGTGCGCGGCCATCACGTCGGTGTAGCCCTCGACGATGACGGCGAGCTTCTCGCGGCGGATCGCGCCCTTCGCGAGGTCGATCCCGTAGAGCGTGCGGCTCTTGTCGAACAGGACGGTCGCCGGCGAGTTCAGGTACTTGGGCCCCTCGGCGCCGGGCATGATGCGGCCGCCGAATCCGAGCGGCCGGCCGGAGGCGTCGCGGATCGGGATCATGATCCGGCCGCGGAAGCGATCGTAGACGCCGCCGCGGTTCGACGGGCTGGCGAGGCCGGCATCGGTCAGCTCCTGGTCGCTGTAGCCCTTGCCCCGCAGGCGCTTGCTCAGCGCCTCCCAGTTGTTGAGCGCGTAGCCGATGCCGAACCGCTCGAGCGTCTCCTCGGTGAAGCCACGCTCATCGAGATACGCGCGCGCCCGCTCGGCCTGGTGCGCCTGGAGGAGGACCTGCCGATAAAAGGCGATGGCCGCCTCCAGGGCCTCCCGCAGGCGCTTTCGGCGCCGATCCTCGCGCGCCGTGCGCTCGCTGAGCTCGACGCCGGCCTTCTCCGCGAGCCGCTCGAGCGCCTCGCGGAACTCGAGTCCGTCGCGTCGCATGACGAACGTGAAGATGTCGCCGTGCTCACCGCAGCCGAAGCAGTGCCAGGTCTCACGGTCCGGGGTGGCGATGAACGACGGCGTCTTCTCGGCATGGAAGGGGCAGAGGCCCTTGTAGACCGTCCCGGCCCGCTTCAGGGCGACGGTCTCGCCGACGACGTCGATGACGGGAAGCTTCGATTTGATCTCGGCGGTGATGCCGGAAGAAGTGCTGATGATCCGGTCCCAGCGGCGCCTCTCGGCGCCGTGTCAAGAGGCTTGTCAAGTGCTCGAGGACCATTCTACGCCAATGTCAAGCCGCGGACCAGCCCACGCATGCTCGCGGAGCTGGATGCACTGGCTCGACATCGGGCGTAGACTTCCGCACCGGACCCCACCGGACTCCACCGCACCGTCGAGACCGATGCAGGACGTCGCTCCACCAGCCGCACACCCCGATCGCCCGTCGAGCCAGGACCTGGAGCCGGCGTTCCGCGACCTGCACGGCACTCGACTCCACGGGTTCGCGCTGCTGCTGACCCTCGGTGACCGATCGCTCGCGGCTCGCCTCACGGCCCAGGCGCTGGCCGCCGGCGCCGAGCGGATCGGCGAGCTGCGCCATCCCGAGCGCGCTGCCGCCTGGCTGCGCGCGAGCGTCGTGACCGCCGCTCCGCGCCGCCACGTCGCCCCGGCGGCCGCGGAGCGCCATGCCGGGCTCGAGCCACTCGACGTCGATGACGGTGTCGTGGCGGGCCTCGCCGCGCTGGGGCTGATGGCGCGAGCGGCGATCATCGCGACCTCGGTGGAACGTCTCGACCGGCGCGACGTCGAGACCATCGTCGGCCGGAGTGGGGCGGCCCTCGACCGCCTCCTGGCAGACTCCCGGCGCCGATACCTCGCCGGCTATGCCGCGGCCATGCATCCGGGTGCGGCTGCGAATGGACCGCTCACGACACGCGTCCGCGGCCTCGCCGCTCGGTCGCTGCAGTGATGGACCTCCACGACCGCTTCGGGACCTGGTTGGCGGACGGAGCGCCCGGCGAGCCGGCGCGCGACCTGGCCCTCCACGCGGCCGGCTGTGACAGCTGCCTGCTCCAGGCGTCCGCGGTCGACGCGCTCGGCCGCATCGATCTCGGCGCGGCCCCGCTTCCGCCACCGATCGCCGCACCGCTCCCGCGAGCCGCCGGGCTGGTCGGCCCGACGCGGGCGCTCGCCGCCGCGTCCGCACTGGTGCTCGTGGCCGTGGCGGCGCTCATCGGCGGGGGCGCGCTGCTCGAGAACCGTGATGCCTCGCCCGGCGGCGCGGCGCTACTCATGCCGACGCCTGCCGAGGGCGTGCTGGGCGACGCCGGCGCCCCGGATGCCACGGCGACCGCGACGGCGACCGAACGGGCGACTGCCGAGGACTCCCCCACTCCGAGCGCCGAGCCGACGACCGATCCGACGACCGATCCGACCGCCGACGAGGCGACCGAAGCTGCGGCGCCCACCGCCGGCGCCGGCCCCGCCACCGCCACGCCGGCACCACCCGCACCGGCGCCGACGCAGCCGCCAACCGGGCCCGCTCCGACGGCCGCGCCGTCCGCCCCGGGGCCGACGCCCACCAACCAACCGACG
>DATLGA010000142.1:0-33697 GCA_035540715.1 Candidatus Limnocylindrales bacterium
GGCAGATCCGAGGCGAAGTAGTTGTACGCGGCGAACATGCCGCCGGCGGTCCCCATGACCGAGCCGACGAAGGTCATGCCGAAGACGCCGAGGGTGACGAGCAGGAAGGTCGCGAGACCGCGTCGCCGCGAGCCGCGACGAGTCGTGCGACGCGTCATCATCAGGTGACGGCGCCGCCGCTGGAGTGCCGGATGCATCGCGCGCAGAGTAGCAGTGAACGGGTGTTCGGTCGAATCGGCTCAGCGCACCGCCGTCAGCACCCGCTCGTCGAGGATGAGCGCCAGCACGGCGCCACCGACGAGGAAGGGACCGAAGGGGATGTAGCTGCGCAATCCGACGCGCCGGAGCGCGAGCAGCGCGAGGCTCGTGCCGGCCGCCAGGAAGGCCGCGGCGAACAGTGCTGAGAAGATCGAGGGCCAGCCGACCATGAGGCCGATCGGAGCCACGAGATAGAGGTCGCCGACCGCGAGCCCGCCGCGCACCACGAGGGCGAGCGCCCCGAGGAAGGCCACGGCTGCCGCCGCGCCGATGACGGCCATGAGCGGGTCAACGGCCGGGTTGAACGGCACGAAGACGGCCGCGGCGACGATGAGCGGGTCGAGCACGACGTGCGGCAGCCGTCGCTGCTCGAGGTCGGTCGCCACCAGGACGAGCAGGAGGGCCAGGAGCAGGAGGTAGGCTGCGGTCGCCCACCACGGCAGCGCCGAACGCTCGACGAGCGCCATGGCCGCCAGCCCGCTGACGACCGCCAGCAGCGCGGTTCGCCACCCGAGCGGCCGGCCCCGCGCCTCGTCCGGTGGCCAGACGCTGGCGAGCCGCTCGGCGAGGGCACCTGCGACCGCGAAGACACCGCCGATGGCGAGGGCTGCCAGGGTCACGTCGATCTCCACATTCCGTCGTCGTCCGCGCGCCCGGTGCGTCGCGGCACCACGCATCCTAGGGGCCGGCGGGGACCCGGCCATAGGCCGATCGTTCAGGAACGGAGCCGCGGCGCTGGCACGCGGCCTGCGGAATGCGGCCGTGAGGCCGCTTCCGGCCGGCATGCACACGGGAGGAAGACGACGTGGACAGCGACCGCATCAAGGGCCCGCTCAAGGAGACCGGCGGCAAGGCGAAGGAAGGTTGGGGCGACCTGACCGACGATCGCGAGACCGAGGCCGAGGGCGAGGCCGACCAGGCCGAAGGCAAGCTCCAGAACACCTGGGGCGAGACGAAGGACAACGTCCGCGACGCGTTCGACGACGACCGCTGAGCCGGCGCTCCAGCCGACGCCCCGCCGATCCGATCGGCGGGGCGTCGCCGTGCCGGGAACTCAGCCTCCGGCGCCGTAGTCGAGCGCCAGCTGCACGAGCGTCGCGACCGCGGCGCCCGTGGCGCCCTTGGGCCCGTACGGCTTCTCGGCGTTCAGGTAGGCCGTGCCGGCGATGTCGACGTGGACCCACGGCACCGTCGCGAACTCGGAGAGGAACACCGCCGACTTGATGAGCGACCCTTCGCGGCTCCCCGAGTTGACGATGTCCGCGTACGGCGAGTCGTAGCTGGCCCGGTACTCCGGGACGAGCGGCATCTCCCAGAACCACTCCCCTGCCCGGTCGGCGGCGCCCCCGATCGTCTCACCCCACTCGCGCGGCTTGGCGAAGTAGGCGCTCACCTGGTCGCCGAAGGCGACGGAGCACGCGCCGGTGAGCGTGGCGACGTCCACGAGGTGCGTCGCGCCCTCGCGCTCGGCCCACGTCATCGCGTCGGCCAGGATCAGGCGGCCCTCCGCGTCGGTGTTCGTCACCTCGACCGTCATGCCGTTCATGGCCTTCACCACGTCTCCGGGCCGCTGCGCGTTGCCGCCGGGCATGTTCTCGACCATCGGCGCGACCGCCATGAGCGGCGTGCCCGGCGCGAGACGCGCGACCGTCCGCGCGGCCGCGATCACGGCCGCGGCGCCGGACTTGTCGTGCTTCATGTCGCCCATGTTCTCGGCCGGCTTGATGCTGATGCCGCCGGAGTCGAAGCAGACGCCCTTGCCGACGATCGCCAGCCGCCGCCCCGGTGCCTCCTCCCAGCCGGGCAGCTTGATCGCGATGAGGCGCGGGCCGTGCGTGGCCCCCTGGCCGACACCGAGCAGGAGGCCCATGCCGAGCTCCGCCATCTGGTCCGGCCCGAGCACCTCGACCGAGCAGCCGTCGCCCTCGAGCTCGGTGGCGATCTCGGCCATTCGTTCGGGGTACAGGTCGTTCGCGGACCGATTGGCCAGGTCGCGCCCGAACGCGATGCCCTCGCCGATCACGGCGCCGCGATCGAGCGCGGCCTGCGAGGCACCGCCGACGAACACCACCTCGTCGACCGACCGCGCCATCGCCTCGGTGTCGCGCTTCCGTCCGTAGATGTCGGTCGACCGATACGTCCCCGCCAGGGCACCGGAAGCAGCCGCGGCCCAGGCGTGCTCGTCCTCCTCGTCGCGCAGCCAGAGGGCGAGCGTGCTGGCACCGCGTCCGTTCAGGCGGCGGGTCGCCATCATGGCGAGCCGGCGCGCGCGCAGCGCGCCTCGCCCGCGCGTGCCCGCGTTGAGAAGCAGGAGACGGTCGGCCGGCAGGTCGCCCGCGTCGACGAGGGCCGACGCGTGCTCGACGGGGTTGAACTCGCCCCATGCGATGGCGTCGTGGATCGCGCCCCCGGATGCGGCGTCGAGCTCGGCGAGGTCGCCGCTCAGCTCGATCTCATCGCGGTAGACCGGGACGGCGAGGATGTCGGCCTCGACCGTGGCGGGCGAATCGGTGGTGGCGCGCATGCGCATGCGTCATCAGCTCCTTGGTGGGGATGGGCCCGAGCGGGCGTCGAGTATAGGGTCACTACCGGCAGTCCTGGATGCGGGCGGAGTACATCGTGAAGGCCGATCCGGGAGCCACCTCGGCGCCGGCCGCCGGCTCCTGGTCGATGATGCCCTCCGGCTGTCGTGGGTCCTGCGCGCAGCGGACCGTCCAGTTCAGCCCCGCCTCCGACGCGGCCGCGATCGCCTCCGCGGTCGGCATGCCGACCGTGTCCGGCACGATCACGCGGCCCGGCGCTGGAGCCGGGGTGTCGACCACCTCGGTCGGGGACTCGGTCGGGTCGCCCGCTCCCCCGCCGTTGCGCCCGAGATCGATGAGGGGAACGACGACGAAGGCGACGACGAGGCCCGCGGCGGCCAGCACGAGCAGTGTTCCAAGTGCTCCCCAGACGCCGGCCATCGATCGGCGTCTGACCGGTCGGCGTGATTCCGGCCGCCGTCGCCCATTGCCGTGCCGTCCCCCCCGCGGCCGGCCCTCGGGCGGGGGTCCGGCGGCGACGCGCGGCGGGACGTAACCGGCGGGCGGGGGTGGCGGTCCCGGCGATCGCACGACTCGCGTGTCGTCGTCGCGAGGTGGACGCTGATCGCGCGCGGCGGCCTCCAGGGCACGGTCCATTGCGTCGGCCGTGCGGAACCGCGAGGCCGGCTCGCGCCGGAGGGCCTGGAGGATCGCGTCGTCGAGACGGCCTGGCACGCCGGGAACGAATGTCGATGGCGGCCGCACCCTGGCCGATCGGTGCGCCTCGCTCACCTCGGTGGGTGATCCACCGGGGTACGGCACGCGGCCGGTCAGCGCCTCGTAGAGCACGGCGCCCAGGCTGAACAGGTCACTCGCGGGCGTGAGCGCGTCGCCGTGCAGCTGCTCCGGCGACATGTACTGCAGCGATCCGATGCTCGTGTCGCCCTCGAGGCCGTCGTGCGGCGCCTGTGCGATCCCGAAATCGATGAGCTTCGCCGGACCCGGTCCGAGCATGACGTTGCCGGCCTTGACGTCGCAGTGGACGAGCCCTCGTTCGTGGACGACGCGCAGGCCGGCGAGCAGCTCCCGGCCGATTCGCAGCACCTCGTCGCGCGACAGCGGCCCGTGGCTGTCGAGGATGTCCCGCAGGGTACGGTGCTCGTCGAGCAGCTCCATGACGATGAAGTGCGCGGCCCCGTCGCTGCCGGAGTCGTAGACGTGAACCAGGCTCGGATGCGAGAGCGAGGCCGCCGCTCGGGCCTCGTGGAGGAAGCGCGCGGTGAAGTCCGGATCGTCGGCGTAGGGCGGCGACAGCACCTTGACCGCGACGTCGCGCTCGAGCCGCTCGTCGCGGGCGCGGTAGACGCGGGCCATGCCGCCACGCGCGATCACCTGGTCGATCCGATACCGCTCCACGAGCGTCCGGCCGAGCATCGGATCCGGCTCGGCAGGGGCGTCGCCGGGCAGCGGCCGAGGGGGTTCGGTCATCGGCGCGCCGCCTGCAGGATCACGGCCACCTCCATCCGGGCGGCGTGCACGGCCTCGAGGGCCCGCGCGAGCCGCCCGAGCGCCGCGGCGGAGACCGCGGATCCGCCCTCGGAGATCGCGATTCGAAGCGCGCGATCGGCGACCCGGGCCTCGTCCGACGCGACGGCGAAGGCCTCGGCTGCCTGTTCGCCCAGCGCGGCATCGCCGACTGCCACCGCCTCCACGAGCGTTTCCACGGCCCGGATCATCGCACCGATCGTTTCGATCCATACGGGCAACGTCACGAGATCGACCTCCCAGGCCCTGACGTCGGCGAACGCCGTGCGCGCGGCCTCGACATGGCGGCTGGCATCGCCGCGGTCGCCCTCGTCGAGCGCCGACAACGCAGCGTCGAGGGCCGCCGGCACCTCGGCCATCCGGAGCCGCATGGCGGCGAACTCGTCGCCGGCCTCGGCCGTGGCCTCGAGCTGGCCCGCAATCGACGCCAGCTCTCCTCCGCCGACCGGCGGCTCCGGCGAGGCTGCGGCCGGGTGCCGCGCTCGACGGGCAGCGGCCAGCGCCTGCAGCGCTGACCCGGCGTGGCGCGCGATGGGATCGGCATCCCGTGCCTGAGCCGCCGCGGTGCGCAGATGTGGCCCGGGCCGCTCGTCGCCGGTGACGATGCGCGCCGCACCCCGGCGTGCCGACTCGAGTGAGGCGGCGAGCGCCTCCTCGAGCGCCGCAAGCCCACGTTCGGCGGCGGCGCCCCGCTCGACGACGAGCCGGTTCGCCGACAGCTCGACGGAGGGATCCGGGCCGCCGGGCCCGAGCGCCACGCCGGTGACCGTGGCGCCAAGGAGCCCGAGGAGAGCCGCGCGGATGCCTATCATGCGGCGATGGACCTTGCCGAGAGCCTGGGGGGGCTGCCGAAGGCGGAACTCCACCAGCACCTCGACGGGTCGATGCGCCCCGAGACCGCGGTCGAGCTCGCGAGAGCGGCGGGAATGCGGCTCGAGCTCGACGAGGCCAAGCGGCGCATGATCGGTCCAGAGCGATGCCGCGACCAGGCCCACCTGCTCGAGTTCTTCGATCTTCCGATTCGTCTCCTCCAGACCGCCGACGCGCTCGAGCGCGTGACCCTGGAGCTCATCGAGGACCTGGCCGCCGACGGAGTCCGATACGCCGAGATCCGCTGGGCCCCACGACTGCACCTCGAGCACGGCCTGTCGGTGCGGGGGGTCATCGAGGCCGTCGCCCGGGGCGTGGCCCGCGCGGCGGCGACGATGGGGCCACGGATGCCGCTGATCGGCCTCATCACCACGGCGATGCGGTCGCACCCGCCCGCCGCGAACGTGCAGCTTGCCGAGATCGCGGCCTCGGTCGGTCCGCCGGTGATCGGCTTCGACCTGGCGGGGCCCGAGGCGGCCTGGCCGGCACCGCCGCATGCGCTTGCCTTCGTCACGGCGCGGGACCGCGGGCTGGCGCTGACCGCCCACGCCGGCGAGGTGCCGGATGCGCGACGCGTGCGCGAGGTCCTCGACTTCGGTGTCCGCCGGGTCGCGCATGGCGTCAGCGCCGTCGAGGACGAGAGCCTTCTCGCGCTGTTGCGCGGGCGCGACGTGACGCTCGACCTGTGCCCCACGTCGAACGTGCAGGCCGGTATCGTCCCCTCGCTCGAGGCCCATCCGCTCGCCGCGTTCCACCGCGCGGGAGTCAGCGTCACGATTTCGACCGACGATCGCACCGTGACCGGCGTCTCGCTCACCGAGGAGATCGCCCGGATCGCGACGGCACTCGTGCTGACCGATGACGAGCTCACCGAGATTGCGTTGAACGGGTTCCGGCGCGGATTCGCGCCACCGCCGCTGCTGAACCCCGTCGTGGCGGAGGCGGAGCGGGCCTGGCAGGCCTGGCGCGACGATCGCCGCATCAGCTGATACGCGGCTCGAGCAGCGCCCGCACCTCGTCGGGACCGGCTGCGACGGCGTCGGGCTCCCGCTCGCCGCTCAACGTCCCGGCGAGCTCGGCATCGGCGACGCCGGTGAGGACGAGGATGGTGTGGCAGCCGGCCCGCCGTGCGCCGACGACGTCGGCGTCCGGGTTGTCACCGATCACGACCGCCTCGTCGGCTGAGACGCCCGCCGCCTCGAGGATGGCGGTGAACATGGCAGGGGCCGGCTTGCCGATGACTTCCGGGGTCACGCCGGTCGCAGTCGCGAGCGCCGCCACGATCGCGCCGGCGCCCGGCACGAAGCCGACCGGCGTGGGATAGCGCGCGTCCGCGTTCGTCGCGATCAGGCGCGCGCCGGCCGCCACCGCGCTCATGGCGACCGCCATCGCGGAATAGGCGAACGTCGGGTCGAGGCCGACGATGACCGCGTCGTACGCCGCATCGAGCGGTCCACCCTCGTGCGCGCCTTCGGCGGCCACGTCGCGGGCCATGGCCACCCGGAGCCCGGCCGAGCCCAGCTCCTCCCGCATCCCATCGGCCCCGATCGCCAGCACCGATCGAATCTCCGGCGCGTGGCGGCGCAGGTGCTCGACGGTCGCCGAGGTCGACGTCACGACCTCCTCGGACGTGATGCTGATCCCCATCGCCCCCAGCCGTTCCACGTACCCGCCGCGCGTGACCATCGAGTTGTTCGTCGCGAACCGCACGAGCGCCCCACGCTCGTGCAGCCAGCTGACCAGCTCGGGAGCGCCCTCGACCGGCTGGGCGCCGCGGTAGACGACGCCGTCGAGGTCGAAGATCACGAGGCGAAGGCTCGACGGGAGGGTCATTGGCCCCGATCATACGGGGACGCCCGGGCCCCAGGGCGAGCCGTTAGACCCTTGAGCGCCGCAAGAGCAAGGCAGTATGATGCCGCAGATTCTGCGCCAGGTGCCTGTGGCCCGAGCGCATCGGAGGCGCCGCGAGCTCGCGGCCGTACGCACCACGAAGGGTGTGGAGGAGATTTCATGCGGAAGCACTTCAGCTCGATGATGGCCATCCTGGTCGTCCTGGCGCTGGTCCTTGCCGCCTGTGCCAACGGCACCGGCGAGAGCCCCGCGGCCACCGATCCGCCCGCGACGGACGAACCGACGGATGAGGCGACCGAGGAGCCGACCGAGGCCCCGAGCATCGACTTCACGGCCTGCCAGGTGAGCGACACCGGTGGCATCGACGACCGAAGCTTCAACCAGAATGCCTGGGAGGGCATGCAGCGGGCGGAGCAGGAGCTCGGGATCGAAGCGAAGTTCCTCGAGTCGAGCACCGAGGAGGACTACTCGCGGAACATCCAGCAGTTCATCGACGAGGGATGTGACCTCATCATCACCGTCGGCTTCCTGCTCGGTGACGCCACGGCCGAGTTCGCCGAGGCGAACCCAGACGTGCGCTTCGCAATCGTGGACTTCGCCTACGATCCGGCGCTGCCGAACGTCGAGGGCCTGGTGTACGACACCGCCCCCGCCGCGATGCTCGCCGGCTACGCCGCTGCCTCGTGGTCCCGCAGCGGGATCATGGGCACCTTCGGTGGCATCAACATCGGCGCCCCGGTGACCGACTTCATGGACGGCTTCATCGCCGGCGCGAACTACTGGAACGAGGAGCAGGGCGCCAGCGTGCGGGTGCTCGGGGGCCGGGACCCGAACGATCCGACCTCCGGCTCGTTCACCGGCAACTTCTCGAGCACCGATGACGCCCGGAACCTGACGATCGGCTTCCTGCAGGAGGGCGCGGACGTCATCCTGCCGGTCGGCGGACCGATCGGCCTGGGCACCTTCGCGGCGATCGAGGAGCAGGCCGCCGAGGCCGTGGGCCTGGGCGTCGACGTCGACTGGTACTTCTCGGCACCCGAGTACTCGGAGCTGATCCTGACGAGCATCATGAAGCGGATCGACAACTCGGTCTTCGCCGCCATCGAGCGCGCGGTGAACGGCGAGGATCCGCAGCCGGTCTTCGTCAGCACCCTCGAGAACGAGGGCGTCGGCATTGCGCCGTTCCACGACTATGAGGGCGACATCGACCAGTCCGTGGTCGACGGAATCGAGGCGCTGCGCCAGGCCCTCATCGCCGGAGATGTGACCCCGCAGGACTACTACGGCGACTGACGCCGGACGGACGGCTGCCGTCGACTAACCTGAACGGGCGGCGTCCCTGGGACGCCGCCCGTTCCGTCAACAACCGGAGCGCCCAGTGCCGTGAAGCTCGAGCTGCGAGGCATCACCAAGCGGTTTCCAGGGGTCGTTGCGAACGAGGGGGTCGACCTCGTCGTGCAGCCGGGCGAGATCCTGGGCCTGCTGGGCGAGAACGGCGCGGGGAAGACGACCCTCATGAACGTCCTCTACGGGCTGTACCAGCCGGACGAGGGCGAGATCCTCCTCGACGACCAGCCGGTCGTCTTCAACGACCCGGGCGATGCCATCGCGGCCGGGATCGGCATGGTTCACCAGCATTTCATGCTCGTGCCGGTCTTCACCGTGACCGAGAACGTCATGCTCGGCGTCGAGTCGGTCTCCGGACCGATCAGAATCCTGGACCGTGCGGCCGCGCGGAAGCGGATCCTCGAGATCTCCGAGCGCCACGGCCTGCGGGTCAACCCCGACGCGCTCGTCGAGGACCTGCCGGTCGGCGTCCGCCAACGAGTCGAGATCATCAAGACCCTCTATCGCCGCTCCGACGTGCTCATCCTCGACGAGCCATCGGCCGTCCTGACCCCACAGGAGACCGAGGAGCTCTTCGGCGTCATGCGATCCCTGGTGGAGGGCGGGACGTCGATCATCTTCATCACCCACAAGCTCAACGAGGTGCTCGAGGTCGCCGACCGGATCACCGTCCTGCGACGTGGCAAGGTCGTCGGCACCACCACCCCGCCCGAGACCGACAAGGAGAAGCTGGCGGCGATGATGGTCGGACGGGACGTCCACCTGACGGTCGAGAAGGCCCCGGCCACGCCGGGCGACCCGATGCTGGAGATTCGCGACCTCGTCGTGCGTGACGAGCGCGGTCACGCGGCGGTCGACCACCTCGACCTCACCGTGCGTGCCGGCGAGATCGTGGCCGTGGCAGGGGTGCAGGGCAATGGGCAGACCGAGCTCGCGGAGGCGATCGCCGGCCTGCGCACCGTCGACTCGGGTCGGATCCTGCTCGAGGGGCGACCGATCCCTGAAACGCCGCGCGGCGTCTATGCCGCCGGCGTGGCACACGTCCCGGAGGACCGAATCGAGGAAGGTCTCGTTCCGGGCTTCAACGTCGCGGAGAACCTGGTCCTCACCGGCTACTGGCAGCCCCCGTACGCGCGAGGTCTCGCGCTCGAGCGCGACCGCATCGCCGCTGACGCCGGTGAGAGCATCGCCCAATACGACATCCGGACGCCGTCGGCGTTCAACGATATCGGGAACCTCTCGGGCGGCAACCAGCAGAAGGTGATCGTGGCGCGCGAGTTCTCGCGCCCGGTGAAGCTGCTGCTCGCCGTTCAGCCGACGCGCGGCCTCGACGTCGGCTCGATCGAGTACATCCACGCTCGCATCGTCGAGAAGCGCGACGACGGCGCGGCCGTGTTGATCGTCTCGACCGAGCTCGACGAGGTGCTCGGCCTGGGGGACCGCATCGCGGTGATGTACCAGGGACGGATCGTGGCGATCCTCGAGCCGGAGGAGGCGAGCCTCGAGCGGCTCGGCCTGCTCATGGGCGGCGCCCATCCGGAGGAGCACACCGCCGAGGAGCTCGCGGCGGCGGCGCCCGGCCCACGTCCCGAGGCTCCACCGTCATGATGGACCGCCTGATCGGCGTTGCACGCGGCCTCCTGCTGCCGGTCCTGGCGTTCTTCACCGCGCTCGTGTTCGGTGCCTTCGTCATCATCTTCAGCGACCCGCGGATCGTCGCCATGTGGACGACCGATCCATTGGGTGCCATCGGCGCCTCCTGGTCGGCGGTCATGGGCGCGTACGGTGCGCTCATTCGCGGCTCGATCGGTGATCCGGTCCGGCTGTTCGGGGCGATCGTCGCCCTCGACGGCGACGCGGTCCGCGCGTCGTTCCGCCCGCTGTCGGAGACGATCCTGTCGTCGACGCCGCTCATCCTGACCGGGCTGGCGGTCGCCCTCGCCTTCCGGGCCGGCCTGTTCAACATCGGGGCCGAGGGCCAGCTGCAGATCGGCGCCCTGACGAGCGTGCTCGTCGGCTTCAGCATCACCGGGCTGCCGATGGTGATCCACCTGCCCTTGGCGCTCCTCGCCGGCGCCGTCGGCGGCGCCCTGTGGGCCTTCATCCCCGGCATCCTCAAGGCGCGCACGGGCGCCCACGAGGTGATCACCACGATCATGCTGAACTACGTGGCGTACCGGCTGGTCGACTACAGCCTCAAGACGCCGCTCTATCAACGCGAGGGTCGTGCGGACCCGGTCTCGAAGTTCGTCGAACCCTCGGCGGTGATCCCGCCGATCATCGAGGGGCTGCGGGCCCACTGGGGCATCGTCCTCTCGCTGCTTGCCGCCGTCTTCGTGTCGTGGCTGCTGTTCCGGTCTCTCCGAGGCTTCGAGTTCCGCGCGGTCGGCCTGAATCCGCAGGCGGCGCGCTACGCCGGGATGAGCATCGGCGGCACGATCGTGCTCAGCATGATGATCGCGGGCGCGCTGGCGGGGCTCGCCGGCGCGACCGTCGTCCTGGGCGCCACCCGGGTGCTCACGCCCGGCATGGCGGCCGGCACCGGCTTCGACGGCATCGCAATCGCGCTGCTCGGCCGCGGCAAGCCTGCAGGCGTCGTTGCCGCCGGCTTCCTCTTCGGCGCGCTCCGAGCGGGCTCCACGCCGATGCAGTCGGCCACCGGCATCCCGATCCACCTCGTCGTGGTGATCCAGGCGCTCGTGATCATGTTCGTCGCCGCGCCGGCACTGGTCCGGGCGATCTATCGGATCCGCGCCGAGCGCGCGCTCGGAACCGAGACCTTCGCCAAGGGGTGGGGCGGATGACCGCGGCCGCGACCGCCGCCCCCAGCATGTCCGCCGCTGAGCGCACGGCGCTCCGCCGCCAGCGGGTGCTGGGCATCATCTATCTCGTCGTCGCGGCCGTCATCGTCCTCGGGTTCGGGACCTCCGTCGACCCCGGCGTGGAGTCCACCATGGTGCTCCAGCTCGGCCCGACCATGGTCCAGGTCCCGAACCTCGTGCTGCCGTCGGCCACGACCGCCTACCTGCTCGGCGGGGTTGTCGCGTTCGCCGCAGCGATCCAGCTCACGCGTGGCTTCGGCGCGCGGACCGCGCTGATGCTCGCGCTCGTCACGGTCGCGTTCATCTTCGCGTTCCTCACGTGGGTGGCGGCCGACCAGTCGATGAACCTCGTTGGCGTCCTGCAGAGCACGATCCAGCGAGCCGTCCCGATCGTCTTCGGCGCCCTCTCGGGCATTCTCTGCGAGCGGTCCGGCGTCATCAACATCGCGATCGAGGGCATGCTGCTCTCCGGGGCGTTCGTCTCGGCGGTCGTCGGGAGCTTCACCGACAGCCCCTGGCTCGGGATCGGCGCGGCCATCCTCACCGGGATCGTCCTGGCCGCGCTCCTCGCGGTGCTGGCGATCCGCTACCTCGTCGACCAGATCGTGGCCGGCTTCGTCATCAACATCCTCGCCGTCGGCCTGACGAGCTTCCTGTCGGTTCGGTGGCTCCAGGCGAATCCGCAGCTGAACACTCCGCCGCGCCTGGGCGTGACGCCGATCCCGATCCTGTCCGAGATCCCGATCGTCGGCCCGATCCTGTTCAGCCACAGCCTGTTCGTGTACGTGATGTTCGGGCTGGTCGTCGCGATCCACGTCGGACTGTTCTACACGCGTTGGGGCCTCCGGGTCCGATCGGTGGGAGAGCACCCGAAGGCTGCCGATACGGTGGGCATCAACGTGCTGTGGGTCCGATACAGCAACGTCCTCATGGGCGGCGCAGTGGCGGGCCTCGGCGGCGCCTACTTCACCATCGGGTCGACCGGGGGCTTCGAGCGCGAGATGACGGCCGGACGCGGCTTCATCGGCCTGGCGGCCATGATCTTCGGCGGCTGGAACCCATTCGGCGGGTTCCTGGCCGGACTCGTGTTCGGCTTCGCCGACGCCATCCAGGCACGCGTGTCGATCCTCGCCATCCCCATCCCATCCGAGTTCCTGCTGATGGTGCCCTACATCGTGACGATCATCGTCGTCGCCGGCCTGGTGGGCCGCGTGCGCGCACCGGCGGCCGACGGCAAGCCGTACGTGAAGGGGTGAGCGCCACTCCTCGCCGCGTCGTCCTCGACTGCGACCCCGGGCACGACGACGCCATGGCGATCCTGCTGGCGGCCGCCCATCCGGCCGTCGACCTGCGCGCGATCACGACGGTCGCCGGCAACCAGACGCTCGACCGGACCACGCTGAACGCCCGACGCGTCTGCAGCGTCGCCGGAATCACCGGCGTGCCGATCGCCGCCGGCTGCGAGCGGCCGATCCGCCGCCAGCCGATCGTGGCGGCCGAGATCCACGGGGCCTCGGGCCTCGACGGCGTCGACTGGCCCGAGCCGACGGTCCCCGTCGAGCCGCGCCACGCCGTCGACGTCATCCTCGACGAGGCGGCGGACGCACCCGACGGTTTGACCCTGGTCGCCGTCGGGCCACTCACGAACGTCGCGACCGCGCTCGAGCGCGACGCGTCACTCGCGGGCCGGCTGGCCCGCATCTCGGTCATGGGCGGGGCGATCGGCCTGGGCAATTGGACGCCGTCGGCCGAGTTCAACATCGTGGCCGATCCCGAGGCCGCGGAGACCGTCTTCGGCAGCGGGGTGCCCCTCACGATCGTGCCGCTCGAGGTCACGCATCGGGCGCTCGCCACCGCTGACGTGCTCGGACGGATCGGTCGGATCGGCTCGACCGTGGCCGAGGTCTCGGTGGCGCTGCTGCGCTACTTCGCCGAGACGTACGAGCGCGTGTTCGGCTTCCCGGCTCCGGCGGTCCACGACCCGTGCGCCGTCGCCGCGATCATCGACCCGACCATCGTCGAGACGCGACGCGTGAACGTCGTCGTCGACACGACTTCGGAGCTCAGCCTCGGGCGCACGGTCTGCGACCTGTACGGGACGACCGGGCGACGCCCCAACGCCGACCTGGGGGTCGATCTCGACGTCGGGCGCTTCTGGGACCTGATGATCGGGGCGCTCGCCACCTACTGAGCGGCGGCGGCACCGACCGGAACGTACGGGTGCTGGGCAGGCGGCTCCCGCAGCAGGTCCAGGCTGAGCCCGCGCTCGGCCATGTCGCGCACGACCCCGTCGTGGTCGTAGTCGACCGCCCGGAAGCCGATGGCCAGGCCCGGCTCGCCGACGTAGACGACGGCGTAGCGTGCGCGGGCGTCGCCCTCGGTTCCGCATCCGACGGAACCCGCGGCGACGAAGTGCGCCTGCCCGACGACGCGATGCCAGGCCTCGTGGGTGTGGCCGAAGCAGAACAGGTCGTCGGCCTCGTCGCTGGCGATCCGCGCGAAGACGCGCGACGGCCGATCGGCCCACAGGTACTCGGTCGCCCGGATCGGCGAGCCGTGGAAGAAGTACGCGGATCGGCCCGCGAGCGTGACGCGCAGCGAGGCCGGCAGCTGTCGCAGCCACGAGCGGTTGTCGTCGCTCAGCGTCTCGATGCTCCAACGCAGCGAGCGTTCCCCGGCGGCCTCGCCGTCGGCCGACGACCAGGCGGAGCCGGTCTGCTCGCGATCCATGCCGATCGCCTCGTCCCAGTTCCCCTGCACGGTTGGGATCTCGAGCCGTCGCAGCTCGTCGACCACCTCGTTGGGGTGCGGTCCGCGCCCGACCACGTCGCCGACGCAGTACACGGCGTCGGCGCCGATCTGCGCCACGTCGTCCAGCACGGCCCGGAGCGCCGGCAGGTTCGCGTGAACGTCGCTGATCACGGCGATGCGCATGCCCGGATTCTCCCACGGCCCGCGCGTGCGGCAATGGCCCCCTGCGACGAATCGGACGGGACTTTCAGGACGTGCGCCCGAGCAACGCCCGGGATGCGCTCGGCGGGGTGCCTCGGCGCTCGGCCGGCCTCCGGCCCGGCAAGATCGGCGTGGGCACCGATGTTCTGCGCTGGGCTCAGGCGGCTCCGCTCGGAACGCTCATCGCGGGTGCGGCGAGCACGCTGACGCGGCCCGCCACGGTTCGGGCGACCTCGCGCAACGCATGGGCGGCGGGCGACGACTCGCCGCCGGGGTACTGCGCGGAGGTGATCGGCACGCCGGCATCTCCTCCCGAGCGCACGCCCGGCTCGATCGGAATCCGGCCGAGCACCTCGATCTCGAACTCGCGGGCGAACGTGTCGGCGCCGCCGGTGCCGAAGATGTCGTGCTCCTTGCCGCAGCCGTCGCACACGAAGCCGCTCATGTTCTCGATCACGCCGAGCGTCCGGACGTTGACCTTCGTGAACATGCCGACCGCCTTGCGCGCGTCGAGGAGGCTGACCTCCTGCGGCGTGGTGACGATCACGGCGCCGGTGAGCGGAATCAGCTGGCTCAGGCTCAGCGCCGCGTCGCCGGTGCCCGGCGGCAGGTCGATGACGAGGTAGTCGAGCTCACCCCACTCGACGTCGCGGAGGAACTGCGCGATGGCCGAGTGGATGAGCGGGCCGCGCCAGATGACGGGCGCATCGGCCTGGAGGAAGTACTGGATGCTCATCATCTTCACGCCGTGCGAGACGACCGGGTTCGGGCGCCCGCCGTTGCCCGTGACGTGCGCGCCCTGCGTGCCCATCATGAGCGGCACGTTCGGGCCGGTGATGTCGGCGTCGAGCAGGCCGACTCGCGCGCCGTCGCGCGCCAGGCTCACGGCCAGGTTGACCGCCACGGTCGACTTGCCGACGCCGCCCTTCCCGGATGCCACGGCGATCGTGTTCTTCACGCCGGGGATGAGGTCGGCGGCCGGACCGCCGAAGCTGCGCTTCACGTTGCTCGCCCAGTCGACGCGGACAAGGCTCGCGCCGAGGCCGGTCAGGGCGTCGGTGATGTCGTTCTCGATCGTCGCCTTGAGCGGACACGCGGGCGTGGTCAGCTCGACGGTGAGGTCGACGACGCTGCCGTCGATCTCGACGTTCTTGACCATGCCGAGCGACACGAGGTCGCGGCCGATCTCCGGATCCTTCACCCCGCCGAGCGCGGCGAGGATGTTCTCGTCAGTCAGGTTGGACATGGGCGTCTGGCTCGGAGCTCCTGCTACGGGGCCGATGCGGCCCTTCGAGGGTAGCAGAGCCTGCCGCCGCCTTCACACGACGATTGTTGAGGTGATGGTGGCGGATCCCTGTGCCGCGCCGGCTCCGTAGCGACAGATCGGTCATGTCGCGCGGATCGCCCGTGCCGCGCCGGCTGTGACCGATGCATCGGCCAACGCTGCGCACGAACCGCGTGCGGCCGCGGCCCTCACGCTCCCGAGCGGCCGATGGATCGGCCAATCCCTGCGACCGCAGCCCGTCCCGCGCGATTCGGCCGATCAATCGGTCGCCGTCTGTGAAATGGCGCAGCGCTCGCGCCCGCGCCCCTGGGCGACGGTGTCGCGCCGGCCCTCAGGGCAGGCCGTCGAACAGGCTCGCTTCCCCGTCCGAGGGTGGCGGAAGCGCGGACACGGCGAGGCGGTAGTACTCCTTCGCCAGGAACGCATCGCGTGCCTCGCGCTCCCAGTCGTGGAAGGGGCCGGCCGAGCCGGTCTGGGAGACGTGGCGGCTGATGGCGGCGAGCTTGAGCTGCGCGAACTCGCCGAGCTCGAGGGCGATCGTCGGCTCGACGTCGGCCCCGAAGTCCTCGGGCGAACGATCGCCGAGAACCGCACGCACCGCATCGGTCGGCATGGTGAGGTGGTAGAGCTTGGCGGCGCGCCAGGCGACCTGGTCCTCCTCGAGGTCGTCCTCGTGGGCGAGCGGCTCCGCGGCGAGCTCGTACGCGCGATCGACGGCGCGCGACAGGACGACGTGGTCGGGATCACCGGTGACGCCGTCGGGTCCGAAGGTCAGGATGACCTCGGGCCGATGCATCCGGATCGGCTCGACGATCCGACCGACGAGCTGGTCGAAGTCGGCCCGGTCGAGATCGCCCTCGGCGTAGTCGAGCATGCGCACGACACGCACGCCGAGGAGCGCGACCGAACGCCGCAGCTCGTCCTCGCGCACCGTGTCGAGGTTGCGCCACGTGATGGCGCCGTACTTGACGTCGCGATTCTTGCCGCCGGGCGCGGGAGCGGCTTCGAGCAGCCGCGCGTCGAACCAGCCGCGGGTGACGCAGACGACCACGACGTAGGCTCCCTCGGCGGCGGCACGCGCGATCGCTCCACCGAAGCCGAACGCCTCGTCCCCCGGATGGGCGACGACGACCATCAGGCTCCGGGCGGGGGCACGCTCTCGGACCGGCCGCCAGAGTGATGACACGGCCGGCAGTATACGGGCCTACCGCGCGACCTCGACGGGGATCGCCGCGCGGCCATCGTCCGCCATCCGGCGGCTGCGCACGGAGCTCTCGATGATCGGGGCGCGGTCCAGGAAGCTGGCCTGGTGGCCGACCGCGATCGCCCGCTCGGCCTCCTCGAGCGACAGGATCTCGTGGCGCAGCAGGAGCTGGAGCTCGTCCCGCAGGAACGAGCGAAGCATCTCCGGGCCGTCGGTGCTGACCGTGAATCGGACGCCGTGCTCGACCAGCGCACGGACGACGCGCCGCACCTCGGCGACGCTCCGCAGCACGCGGGTGTTGAGGTTCGAGCTCGGGCACACCTCGAGGACGGTCCCCCGCTCCCGCAGCATGGCGAGGACCGTCGGATCCTCGGCCGCCCGGACGCCGTGGCCGATCCGATCGGGCTCGAGCGCCTCGAGGGCCTGGCGCACCTCCTCCGGTCCCCCGGTCTCGCCGGCATGGACCGTCAGGCCGAGCCCGGCGCGGCGGCACTCGGCGTAGACGTCGGCGTAGTCGTCGAAGCGGAAGTCCTCCACTACCGGGCCGGCGATGTCGACGGCGACCACTCCGCGGCTCCGCCAGCTGATCGCCTTGGCGGCGATGATCTCGTTGAGCTCACGGCTGAAGCCGCGGTCGAGGCAGAAGATGAGTCCGGCGCGAACCTGCGGGTACTCGAGCACGGCACGGTCCATGCCCCGGACCGCCGCGGCGATGATGTGATCGAGATCCTGCTCGCCGCCGCGGTTGCGCTTCATCGGGTTGAAGCGCAGCTCGATCTGGGTGACGTTGTTCTTGCGGTATGCCCCGCCGATCACCTCGTACACGCTGCGCTCGACGGCGATCGGGCTCGACTGGATCAGCTCCGTCCAGTGGAACAGGTCGAGGTAGGCCTCGAAGCTCCGGCGGCGGCGGCCGACGGTGATGAGGTCGCGGAAGGCCCAGTAGTCCTTCGTCGGGAGGCGGATGCCCTGCGCGTGCGCGATCCCCCACATGATCGCCGGCGTGACGGCGGCGCCCAGGTGGACGTGCAGCTCGCTCAGCGGGATCCGGGGATCAAGGCGCGGTCGCGACATCGGCCTCCGACGCTTCGAGGTTCACGGGGTTCGCGCGAGTGTAGCTCACCGGGCCGGGCCTTCACGGGCCGGTGCTAGAATCGCCCGGCCATGGAGTTCATCCGCGACCTCATCGAGTGGTTCGCCAACAATTTCGGCACCGTCCTCGGCACGACGTTCCCGTTCCTCATGCTCGGCCTCGTCGGCCTGTACGTGCTCTGGCTCGTGGTCGGCTACCTCCGTGTCAGCCAGGTCGGCCGTGACGAGGGGCGCGAGGGCCGGCACGCCATCGCCCTGTCGTCGGGCGACCACGCACGGCTCGAGGCGCCGCCCGGCCTCCCCTACTGCCCGGTCGACGGCCTGCAGTTCCCCGCCGGGGCCCGTTTCTGCACGCAGTGTGAACGTGACCTCCAGCTGGACTGCGCGAGCTGCGGGGCAACCCTGACCGCGGCCGACGCGTCCTGCTACCGATGCGGCACGCCGACCGGCGCCCCCGAGCGCGCCCTCCTGCGCTGACCTCCCGTCGCCGCCCGTCGCGGGCCTTCGGCCGGTGACCGCGGTCATCCCGATCCTGCTCGTCGCCGCCCTCGCCGTCCTCCTGGCGGTGGGAACGCTCGGAGCGGGGGTGATGCTGCTCGGCGCGGGCCGTCCGCTGCCGGCTCTCGCCACCGATGCGGGCACCACCGCGGCGCGGATCGACGGTGCCGGCGATCCGCGTGCCGCCCGTCTGCTCCAGGTCGGGCTGTGGTGCGCCGCGGGCCTCCTCGTGGCGGCGGCGGTGCTGCGAGCGGTCGCAGTCGGCCACGCGCCCTGGTCCAA
Organism: Candidatus Limnocylindrales bacterium; assembly: GCA_035540715.1. Classification (GTDB taxonomy): domain Bacteria; phylum Chloroflexota; class Limnocylindria; order QHBO01; family QHBO01; genus JACDBZ01. The sequence continues at coordinate 18,529 of DATLGA010000142.1, forward strand.
CCTCCACGAGGTGAGCATGTCGTTCGCGGCGATGCTCGTGGTCGCACACATCGCCCTGACGCGCTGGTACCCGATGGAGGGCCTGGTTCCGATCGTGGCGCTCCTCGCGGCCGGCCTCGTCGGATTCGCCCTGTCGCTCGACGACCGGGTCGACCCGCTCGTGCCCGCGCTTCAGCAGCCGTTCCTCCTGACCGTGCACGTCGGGTCGGCGATCCTGGCCTACGCGCTGAGCGGGCTCGCCTTCGCCGCGGCCGTGGCCGAGCTGATCCAGCGACGCGCCGGCGACCGGGCCGCCATCCTGCCGCCGGCGTCGGTCGCGCGGGCCGTCGGCCATCGAACGGTCCTTCTCGCCTTCCCGATCCTGACGCTCGCGATCGTGCTCGGCTCGGTGTGGGCGAACCTCGCCTGGCGGTCGTACTGGAGCAACGACCCCAAGGAGCTCGCCGCGGCCGCCACCTGGCTCGTGTTCGGCGCCTATCTCCACGTCGCCGGGCGACGCGACCGTTGGGCGTCGCTCGCGCCGTGGCTCATCGTGGCCGGCTTCGCCGGCGTGCTGTTCACCTACATCGGCGCGGGGATCTTCCTCGTGGGCGAGCACTCGTACGCGGCGCCGTAGCGGGCCGATGGAGCGCCGCGAGCTCTCGATCGACACCGGCCGCGGTCCCGGCCTTGTCGACCTGACCGGTGACTGCGCGACCTTCCTGCGCGACGTCGACGCGACCGAGGGGCTCCTCACCGTGTTCGTGCCGCACGCCACGGCCGGCGTCGTGGTGGTGGAGCTCGGCGCCGGCTCGGACGCCGACCTGCTCGACGCACTGGACGCGCTTCTGCCCCGCGACGACCGATGGCGCCACCGACACGGCTCGCCGGGCCACGGCGCCGATCACGTCCTGCCCCTGCTCGTCTCACCCTCGCTGACCGTCCCGGTCGCGGCCGGTCGCATGACCCTCGGGACGTGGCAGTCGATCGCCCTCGTCGATCCGAATCGCGACAACCCGCGCCGGACGGTCCACCTGGCATACCTCCCGGGCTGAGCGCCGATCAGCCCGCCGTGGCGGTCTCCAGCCCGCGGACCTGGGCCGCCAGCTCCGTCGCATCGGCCGTTGGCGCGTCGCAGGCGTAGCCTCGGCAGGCGTAGGCGGTGGGGCGTCCGTCGCGAGGCGCCTTTCCCTCGTACAGCGGCCACCCGGCGTGGGGGTCGCCGGGTGCGACGCCGGTCAGCACGAGGTCGGGCAGGTACGGCTCGACGGCCGCGCGACGAAGCGTCACCGCGGCCGCGTCGCGCGGGTCCGCGGTCGCCACGACGACGTCGATCGGCGCGTCGAGCATCCGGTCGGCCGCGGCCAGCATGCGCCCGAAGGCGCTCGGCTGCCGATCGAGGGCCGGTGCGACGGCGCGGAGGATCGACCGCGCGCGCCGATCCAGGTCCTCGTCACCGGTGAGCAGCGCCAGGCGCTGGAGAACGTCGGCGCCGAGGCTGTTCGCCGACGGCGTCGCGTTGTCCACGAGCCCGCGCGGCCGGGCCACGATCCGATCGTGCTCATCGGACGTATCGAGCAACGTGCCGGCCTCGTCGTCCCAGAAGTCGCGGACCGCCGTGGCCACCAGCCGGCGCGCAAGCAGCAGCGGTGCGGCCGTGCCGAGGGCCGGGTGGGCGCCCAGCATGCCGTCGGCGACCGCGAGGTAGTCCTCCGCGAAGCCCGGCGTGTGGGCCTGGCCGTCGCGTGCGGTCCGCCAGAGCCGGTCGTCGCCACGCAGGAGCTGCTGCTCGACGAACGCGACGAGTGACGCCGTCGCCTCGAGGTAGCGCTCGTCGCCGAGCACGAGCGCCGCATGTGCCAGCGCGCGCAGCGCAAGGCCGTTCCACGACGCCAGCTGCTTGTCGTCGCGGGCGGGTCGCACGCGGCGGGACCGCGCAACGAGCAACGCTCCACGCGCGCGCTCGACGAGCTCGTCCGCGGCGTCGGATGCTCCGGGACGGTGGAGCACGTTCGTGCCCTCCCAGTTGCCCTCCGGCGCGACGCCCCAGTGGGTCGCGAGCTGTCGCCGCTCCTCCGGGCCGATGCCGGCAGCACCCAGGACCGCGTCGAACTCGTCGCGGCTCCAGACGTAGAACCGTCCCTCCTCGCCCTCGCTGTCGGCATCGAGCGCCGACGCGAATCCGCCGTCGTCGGTCCGCAGCTCCTCGAGCATGAAGTCGAGCGTCGAACGCGCGACGTCGGCGTATCGGTCCCTGCGCGTGGCCCGATAGCCCTCGAGATACGCGTGGGCCAACAGCGCGTTGTCGTACAGCATCTTCTCGAAGTGCGGCACGAGCCAGTGCGCATCGGTGCTGTAGCGAGCGAACCCGCCGGCGAGCTGGTCGTGGATGCCGCCGTCGGCCATCCGGTCGAGCGTGCGCGTCACCATGTCCAGGACGCGGTCGTCGCCGCTGCGCCGCCAGGAACGCAGGAGGAACTCGAGCGTCATCGGCGCGGGGAACTTCGGAGCGCCGCCGAACCCGCCGTGCACCGCGTCGAAGGAGGCGCCGATCCGGGCCGCAGCGGCTTCCAGCTGCCGCCGCTCCGGATCGCGGTCGCCGGCCGGCACCGCCAGCTGCGCCCCGAGGTGGTTGGCGAGCATGCGCGCCTGCTGCTCGACGTCGGCACGCCGGGTGCGGTAGGCGTCCGAGACCGCCTCGAGCACGCGCGGGAAGCCGGCCATGCCGTGACGATCCTCGGGCGGGAAGTACGTGCCGCCGAAGAAGGGCTTGAGGTCGGGGGTCAGGAAGACGCTCATCGGCCAGCCTCCGGAGCCGGTCATGGCCTGCACCGCGGCCATGTAGACGTCGTCGAGGTCGGGGCGCTCTTCGCGGTCGACCTTGATCGAAACGAATCGGTCGTTCATGAGCGCGGCGATCTCCTCGTTCTCGAAGGATTCGCGCTCCATGACGTGGCACCAGTGGCACGCAGCGTAGCCGATGGAGAGGAAGATCGGCCTGTCGTCGGCCCTGGCTCTCTCGAGCGCCTCGGGACCCCACGGGTACCAGTCCACGGGGTTGTGGGCGTGCTGCAGCAGGTAGGGGCTCGTCTCGTCGGCCAGGCGGTTCGGGCTCATCGCCCGACCAGTGTCGCATGCGGCGTTCCAACGCTGGCCGGACCGCGTCCCTCGTCGGCGGCCGGCGCTCCTGCTCACGGGGCGAGCATCCGAACGCTTGCGGCGAGAGCGCCTTGGCGCCTTTGTGCGGAGAGCGCCTAGGCGCCTTAGTGGGTCGAAGCGTCCCGATTCACGTGGAGTGACCACTACGCCGCGATTCGGCGGGCGAACGGCCGGAATCGCCGCCAGGTGGTCACCCCGCGTGAATGCGAGCCGTCCATGGCCCGCGCCGGCGAATACCGGTCACGTGGTGTGAATCAGGACGCTTCGCGGTCCGCGCCGGCGAATACCGGTCACGTGGTATGCATCGGAACCGCTTCACACGTCGCGGCGATCTGATCCCGCCGAACGAGAGCCCGCGAGCTCAGGGGCGCTCAGCCCCGAACTGCTCGGCCGAGAGCTTTGCGTAGAGCCCCTCCTGCCGGATCAGCTCCTGGTGCGTTCCCCGTTCCACGATTCGCCCGCGCTGCAGGACGAGGATCTGGTCGGCGCGGAGGATCGTGGACAGCCGGTGCGCGATCGCGATCGTCGTCCGGCCGACCATGAGGCGCTGCAGCGCGGCCTGGATGAGGCGCTCGCTGACCGTGTCGAGGGCAGAGGTGGCCTCGTCGAGGATGAGGATCCGCGGGTCCTTCAGGAGCACGCGGGCGATCGCGACGCGCTGCTTCTCACCGCCCGACAGCTTGTACCCGCGCTCGCCGACGACGGTGTCGTAGCCATCGGGCAGCTCGCCGATGCGCTCGTGGATGGCGGCGGCGCGGGCCGCCGCCTCGACCTCGGCCATGGTGGCGTCCGGCTTCGCGTAGCGCAGGTTGGCCAGGACGGTGTCGTGGAACAGGTAGGTCTCCTGCGTCACGAAGCCGATGGTGGCGCCCAGCGACTCCAGCGTGACGCCGCGCACGTCGTGCCCGTCGATCCGGACGGCACCGGCGTCGACGTCGTACAGGCGCGGGATCAGGTACGTGGTTGTCGTCTTGCCGCTGCCCGAGGGGCCCACCAGGGCGACGAGCTCTCCGGGCCGCGCGGTGAAGTCGATCTCCTCGAGGGCGAACGGCCGCACGGCGGTCGGCACCGCGCGTCCCTCGGCCTCGGCCTCGGCCGTCTCCGCCGCGACCTCCAGCTGGGCGGACGCGACCGGGTAGCGGAAGCTCACTCGGTCCAGATGCACCTCTCCACGGACGCTGGAGGGAGACAGCGCCACCGCATCGGGCGCGTCGACGATCTCGTGCTCCATCTCGAGGTACTCGAAGATCCGGTCGAACAGCGCCAGCGCGCCCTGGATCTCGACCTGGACGTTGAGCAGCTGGCCGAGCGGGAAGAAGAGGCGCGACTGGAGCGTCGTGAAGGCCACGATCGTGCCGATCGTCACGTCGGTCTCGCCACCGATGATGAAGTACCCGGCGAGCAGGTACACGAAGGCCGGCATGATGCTGAAGAAGGTGCCGATGAGCGCGAAGAACCAGCGGCCGATCATCTGCTGGCGGATCTGGAGATCGCCCAGCCGTCGCGACTCGCGCGCGAAGCGCTCGACGCTGGCTTCCTGCTGGCCGAACGTCTTGCTGAGCAGGATGCCGGAGACGCTGAGCGACTCCTGGGTGATGGCGCTCACCTCGGCCAGCGAGCGCTGCGTGAGCGTGCTCACCTCGCGACGCACCTTGCCGACGCGGTACGTGATGTAGGCGAAGAGCGGGAGCAGCCCCAGGCTGAGGAGGGTGAGGCGCCAGTCGAGGATGAACATCGCCACGATCGTGGTCGCCACGGTGGCGAAGTTGGCAAGGAGCGACGAGGCGGTGTCGGTGACGACCGACTGCACCCCGCCGACGTCGTTGCTGATCCGGCTCTGGATCTCGCCGGTGCGCGTCTCGGTGAAGAAGCGCAGCGGCATCCACTGCAGGTGCCGGTAGAGGGCCAGGCGCAGGTCGTCCATGACCCGCTGGCCGACCACGTTCGACAGGTAGCTCTGCCAGACGCCGAGGCCGCTCGTGATGATCGGCAGCACGATCATGAGCCCGGCCTGGAGCCAGAGCAGCCCGAGATCCTGCGGCCCGGTGAGGTTGTCGATGATCAGCTTCAGCAGAATCGGGTTGACGACCCCGATGCTGACCGTGACGAGGATGAGCGCGGCGATGAGCCCCAGGCGCGCTCGGTAGGGCCGGAAAAAGCCGGCGATGCGACGCAGCGTCTGCCGCTCCATGCCGTGCCTGCGGCTGAGGTCCGGCTCGGGCCCGCCGAAGGCTCGTCCCCAGCCTCCGCCTCCCCCGCCGCGACGGGTCATTCGATGATGATCGAGAGAAAGGCCTGCGCCAGGCCGATGCCCTGCGGCTCCCCGATCACGCGGGCGCGCTCGCGCATCCGCTCCTCGACGTCCTCGCGCTTCACCTGGCTGGCGTGCGCGAGGATCGAGCGCAGGCCGATCTCGAACGTGTCGGCCACGTCGATCCACAGATTCGGCTCCTCGACGCCGGTGAGGAGGACCTGTCGCACCTTCCACGGCTCGAGACCTTCGTCCCGCCACAGCTCCGGGAAATTGAGGTGGTCTCGCGCCGCCGGGTAGACCGAGGCGAGCGTCGCCTCGCCGGTGGCGAGGTGATCGGGATGGCCGATGAACGGGTTGTGGTCGAGCCGGCGGGTCGGGTTCTGGGTGATGACGAGATCCGGACGGAAGCGGCGAATCTGGCGCGTGATGTCGCGACGGAGCTCGAGCGAGGGCGTCAGGTAGCCATCGGGATAGCCGAGATGAACGATCTCGGCCACGCCGAGGATGTCCGCGGCCGCACGCTGCTCGGCCAGGCGCGTGGTCGAGAGCTCCTCGGGCGTGACGTCCGGGTCCTCGGTCCCCTTGCTGCCGTCGGTGGTGACGACGTAGTCGACCCGGACGCCCGCGGCCGTCAGGCTGGCAATCGTCGGCCCGGCGCCGAACTCGCCGTCGTCGGGGTGGCTGATGACCACGAGGGCGCGTTCGAGCGGGCTGATCAGGTCATGGCGGTCGAGAGGGCTCATCGGCGCCATGCTACCCCGATCGGCGGGTCGGTCCGGAGGGGGCGGGTTCGTCGGCGTGGCATACTACCTCCCAGTATGAGCGATGTCCGTGGCGAGCACTTCCGCCACAGCTACACGAAGGACCGCCGTGACCTCGTCACGCGGCTCCGCCGGATCGAGGGACAGGCACGCGGCATCCAGCGCCTCGTCGAGGAGGAGGCGTACTGCCTCGACGTGCTGCAGCAGGTCGAGGCGCTGACGGCGGCCGCCGACCAGGTCGCCCTCCTCCTGCTCGAGGACCACATCGACGGCTGCCTCGCCCACGCCATCCGGAGCGGCGAGGGCCAGCCGTACGTCGACGAGGTGATGACGGTCGTGCGCAGGGCGATGGGCCGGCGCGGTCCGAGGCGGGCCCCCGCGGACTGAGGCGGAGTGCGTGGGAGTGCCGCAGGGGGGAACCACGGCACTCCCGCACGAGTCTACGCCTCGCTCACCGGTCGAGCAAGCCGCTTGCGGTCACTCGCCGAACATCGTCAGCTGCTCGCCGCCGCGCTCGATGAGCGGGTCCAGCCCGAGGATCGGCTCCAGCCACTCGAGCCGGGCGCCGTCCCGCGCCGCGAGCGTGTCCAGGTGCTGCCACTTGAGAATGTGCCAGTTGCCGCGCTCCATTTCGGCGCGGAGCCAGGGCGACCGCGCCAGCTTCAGCCGCAGGAGCTCCGCGCGCTCGCCCGGAATGACGAGGAACCGTGCCTGCTGGTCACCGACGGGGATCTCGAGCCCGCGTCCGAGGATCGTGTCGCCGACCATGGCGGTCCATTCGACCTCGAACAGGAACGCGACCTTGCCGCGCACGTACCAGATGACGTCGACGGCGCCGAGCGCCTCGGCCGGGGCGCGAACGACGAGCGGCAGATAGACGCGTCGCTCCTCGTCGCTCAGCAGCTCGTCCAGCCGCCGCCCGTCCACGGTGCGGTGATGTTCGCGTTCGGCGATCCAGGTTCGCAGGCCGAGCCGGTGGCCGTAGGCGACGAGGGTCCGGATGGTGCGTGCATGATCGGTGGTCCGCGACGTGAGGTCGTCCTCCGTCCCGAGTGAGCCGCGCTCACCGGTCGCCACGTAGGCGGCGAGGCAGGAGCGCACGAGCTCCTCGTCCGGCGCCTGCAGGCCAGGGAACAGGCGGTAGATGCGGTCGAAGAACCCGCTCTCGTCGATCCGGCCCGCGGTCGACAGGATCGACCAGGTGGCCCACTCGACGCGGTCCGCCAGGGGCCGCTCCGCGATCCCCGGCGTGCGGAGCCACCACTGCGGATTCGCCGCGTCGCCGATGCGCTCGAGCGTCGGGTGGTCGTCGCGCCACAGCTCCTCGCGGATGAGCTCCGCCAGGAAGGCGGGCCCGCCTTCGACCCGGTCGGCACCCGGCTCCCCGTCGCCCGTCCGCGGAAGGGCGAGGCGGCGCAGGAGGCCGCCACGGGCCAGCTCGTCGAGGATGGCAGCCACGACGCGCGTGAGGCCGGCGGGCTCGCCCCGATCACGCAGCAGCGCCGTCACGCCGCGGTCGATCGCCTCGGCGAGCTCCGGATAGGTCAGGTGCCCGCCGTCCGCTCCGAGCCGTAGCGGCCCGGGCTCCACCGCCTGGCGGAGCCGGTCCTCGGCCGACGGCTTTCGGAAGTGGAGCGCCACGCCGTCGCCGGAGGCGCGCGACTCGCGATGGATGACGTCGTGCAGGTCGAGCCCGGCAGCGGCACCGGCCATGGCCGCTCCGAGGAGCCGCTCGGGATCGCCGCCCTCGATGAGCAGGCTGCACCAGCCACCGGGCCGCAGGGTCGCCGCCGCCGATCCCAGCCCGTGGCGGAGCGCCGTGGCCTCCACGCCGGCGGTCCGGCTGCCCGACCCGAAGATCGGCTCGAGGCGGAGCGTCTCGGCGGCCTCGCGCCCGAGGATCCACGACGTCGCGAGGTACTCGAACGAGAGCTCGTCGATCGACGGCGGTGGCGGCGGCGCAGTCACGATGGCGTCGATCCCGTCGGCGGGGAGGTACTGGTTGACGACCGCGGGCCGGGCGCGAAGCCACAGCACGTTCGCCGCCGTCATCCCGCCGAGCTCGCCGTAGTCGGCGGCGAAGCGGGCCGGGGTCTCGTCACGCCGAACCGCGGCCACCGCCGTGCGCACGTCGCGGTACGCCGCCTCGAAGGCCCGCCACACGTTCACCTCTCGCTGATGCCGGCTGGCCGGCTGGCGGACGTGGCCCGACGAGATGCGGAGCGACGCCACGCGGCCGGGATACCCGTTCAGCCGGCTGGCCGGGAGAAGGCAGGCGGCGAGCGCCAGCTTCATGACGGCGGCCGCGCCGGTGTCCCGCAGCTCGGCGTCGATCTTGTCGCCGATCGCGTGCAGCGCGTACAGATTCCGCGGCGTGAAGAGTGCGAGGAGCTCGTCGACGAGCTCGTCGCGACCGTCGAGCACCGGGAAGCGGGACCGCAGGTCGAGATACTGCGGGCTCTGCCGCAGCCCATCGGCGGCCGCCAACGGGACGGGCTCCGGGCGCACGGTCGACGCGAAGCGACGTCGCTCCTCCAGGCCGGTCGGTGGGTCGGCCGGGACCGGCGGTGGATCCGGCGGCCCGCCGGCCTCGCCGAGCGGATCGTCCTCGATGGCCGGAGACGTCAGTCCGATCGGCGCGGGAGGGAGGCCGTCGTCCAGCTCGTCGCCGGCGTCCGACGCATCGGCCGCATCCGACTCGCCCGGCTCGTCCGGCTCGCCGGCCGAGGCATCCCGCTCGAGGCCCAGCTTCGCAAGGTCGACCTCGTCCACCGGGGCCGCTCGCTCGATCGGGCCGCCGAGCGCCGCCTCGCAGGCGGTACAGCGGTAGAGCTTGCGGCCCGGGGCGTCGCCGTCGCGTGGCCAGATGAACTGGTCCGCCACCACCGGCCGCCGGCACGCCGGGCAGCGCGAGGCGTACAGCTCCTCGAGGTGCTGGCGCAGCGGCACGTCGACGCGGCGTGCGCTGGCGAGCTGCGCGAATGCGGCATCGAGGGCCGCAGGCCCCGGCGCGGTCAGGAACGCGATCGCGGCCAGCTGGCTGAACGGGCTCGGGTCGGCGGCGACCGACCGCATCCCGTGCGCGACCGCCCGTCGGGCGGTCCAGCCGGTGCCGGCCCAGGGATCGAGCACCGTGTCGTTCGGCGCGGCGTGGGCCGTCAGCTCGGCGTCGAGAACGTTGTCCGCGGGAGCCGGCAGGTAGCGCTCGAGGAGCGCGAGGCCCGGGTGGCGTCGCGGGAGGATGACGTGCCTGAGCTCGGTCCGTTCCCCTCCGGTCATCGGTCCGGGCTCATCGGAGCCTAGGGCTCTTCGACCAGCTCCTCCTCGAGCTCGGGCTCGCCGGAGTACTCGGGCAGCGTCGTGTCGAGCTCCTCGACCTCCTCCGAGTCCTCATCGGCCTCCTCGACCTCCTCCTCGTCATCGTAGCGAAGTGCGCTGCCCTTCATGTACGGTCGGACGCCACCGGAGGCCTGGCCGACCGTGGGGAACGACACCTTGCCGAAGTTCGAGGGGTGGGTGAAGACCTCGCGGATGATGATCGTGAGCTCCGCGGCCGCCTCGTGGATCGTCGTGATCGCCGCCTCGTAGCGATTGCCCGCGGCCATGAGCTTGAGGAGGCGCGCCGCGATGCGCGGCTCGACCATGCCGACAACCGCGCTGCCGACCTTCGCGACCAGCTCGTCGTTCTCGGCCGACAGCTCGACCGCGTCACCGGGCGACAGCGGAGCGAGGACGCGTGGCGGCCCGAGATTGATGAGCCGGGCACGCCCGGTCTTGCCCATCTCCTCGATGAACACCGTGGCCGGTGCCTTCTCAGGGCGGCCCTTGCCGTTCGTCGGCGGCTTGTCGGCCGCGGTCAGCAGCCGGAGCCGCTCGACGTTGCGCTGGGCGATCCGGTTCGTCGCGTCGCGCTCGAGCGCCTGCTCGTAGGCCTCGAGCGCCTCGGCATGGCGACCCAGCTCGGCGAGCGCTTTGCCGAGCCGATTGCAGGCGTCGATGTCTGGACCGAGCTCGAGCAGCTGGCGGTTCGCCTCGACGGCAGCCTCCCACTCCCCTCGTGTGGCGTGCGCGATGGCGGCCTCGCCCAGCTGTCGGCGTTGTCGGGTGGTGGTGTCAGCTTCTCCAAGAGCCATGAGCGTCGTGGACTCTCCGAAATTCGTCAGGTGAACGGCCTTCCGGGGCCGAAAGCGCCCTCTTGTACCACCGGCCATTCGGGGTGTCAACGCGGCCGGCCGCCAGGCGCCTCACGACCGATGTAGCAGGAGCCCTGCCACGAGGCCGACAAGCATGAGTGTGCCGAACTCGACGGCCACGCTCCTGCCCGATGCGCCCCCTCGGAGGGCTTCCACCGCGCCGCCCCAGGCGTAGAACGCAAGCCCGGTGATGGCGGCCATCCCGTAGACCGGCATCGTGAGCAGCACCGATGCGGCGGTGACCTGCGCCACCACGAGCACCTGGAGCAGCGCCTGCCCGAAGGCCTCCGCGCCGAGGGCCCCGCGCGCCTCGGCGCCGCGCAACCCGAGCGGGAGCGCGAACATCGAGACGACGATCACCGGCGTCGGCCACGCCCGTGGCCCGAACAGCTCCAGGACTCCCCACGTCGCGGCGATGAGGACGCCGGTCAGGAGCAGGTCGCCGATCGTGCGTCCGCCGGTCCCCTGCTCGACACGCAGCTCGAGGTACGTGACGGTCCACAGCAGGACCGCGACGATCGGCACGAGCAGCAGGCTGATGCCGCCGGGGACGAGCCGCCCGACGAGCGTGACGGCGATGCCCGCCGCCGCCGGCATGGCGTACCGCGCGAGTCCGAGCTCCGGCCGCGCCGGCCCCAGCACGCGCACCGCCCCGATGCCCCCGAGCGCCAGCTGGACCGCTACCGCGACGGCGAGCCAGACCGGCTCCACGAACCACCCGACGGCCGCCACGAGTGCCTGCGCGAGAGCGAGTCCGGCCGCGGCGGGGCGATCGATCCGGCGCAGGGTCTGGCGGGTGCGCCGGTCGCCGAAGATGCGCCCGATCACGACAGCAGCTCGAGCAGCGTCGTCGCGTCGCGCGTCGCGAGGAGCTGGTCGGCGGTCAGCCACGCGCGCCGTGCGACGTCGACGGCGTAGCGCTGCTGCGAGAGCTCCTCGGTGCGGTGCGCATCCGAGGCGACGGTGAGCCGCGCGCCGGCCCGTCCGGCCGCCCGCGCGAGGGAGTCCTCGAGATCGAGCCGCGGGCTGCCGTTGATCTCGAGCGCCGTGCCGCACCGTGCGGCCGCCTCGAAGATCCGGGGCCAATCGAGCGGCAGCGGGTCGCGCCGGTTCACGATCCGTCCGGACGGGTGCGCGAGGACGTCGACGTGCGGATGCTCGATGGCGGCGAGCGCCCGACGGGTCAGCTGCTCGGTCGATTGTCCGCGACCGGTGTGGATGCTGGCGATCACGACGTCGAAGCGCGCCAGGATCTCATCGGGGTAGTCGAGCGTCGCATCGGCGCGGATCTCGAGCTCGGTCCCATGGAGAACGCGAAACGGAGCCAGGTCCGCGTTGACGCGGGCGATCTCGATGCGCTGCGCCTCGACCTGATCGGGCAGGAGGCCGCGCGTGATGCCGAGCGACGGCGAGTGATCGGTCATGACGATGTACTCGTGCCCGAGGTCGCGCGCCGCTCGAGCCATCGTCTCGATCGAGTCGACACCATCGGTCCAGTCCGAGTGCGTGTGCGTGTCGCCTCGCAGATCCTGGTGCGTCACCAGCGCCGGGAGGGCCCCGCCGCGGGCCGCCTCCACCTCTCCGTCACCTTCCCGCAGCTCCGGTGGAATCCACGGCAGGCCGAGTCGCTCGTAGACATCGGCCTCCTCGGCGTCGAGCAGCAGCTCCCCGGTCTCGATGACCTTGAACCCCTTCTCGGACAGCGACCAGCCCCTGTCGAGCGCCATGCCGCGCAGCGCGATGTTGTGGTCCTTGCTGCCCGTGAAGTGGACGAGGTGGGTTCCCCACGCTGCCGGAGGGCAGACCATGAGGTCGACCTGCGGGCCGTCGCGCAGGACGATGCTCGACTTGTCGGTCCCCGCCGACAGGACCTTCTCGACCTCCGCCATCCCGTCGAGGGCCGCGATGACGCGTGTCGGGTCGTCGACCGCGGCGAGAAGGTCGAGGTCGCCGATCGTCGACCGGCGGCGCCGGAGCGACCCCGCGACCTCGATCCGGCGAACGCCGGGCGCGTCGGCGAGCCGGGCGACGAGGTCGGCCACGAGGGCGTCGGCGTCATGGATGAGCAGCCGGGTCGACCGCCGCTCGATGCGGGCGATCCCTTCGAGCACGTTGCGCTCGGTGCGCTCCGAGAGGCCCTTCACCGCGCGCAGGCGACCGTCCTCCGCGGCGGCGCGGAGCGCCTCGAGGGAGCCGATTCCCAGCTCGGTCGACAGCAGACGGACCGTCTTGGGACCGATGCCGGGGACGCGCAGCATCTCGAGCAGGCCGTCCGGAACCTGCGCGCGCAGCCGCTCGTGGTACTCGAGCCTGCCGGTCTCGGCGAGCTCCGCAAGCTTGGCCGTCAGCGCGGCGCCGGCGCCCGGCAGCTTCGGCGGCTGATTCCGCCGGAAGAGCGCGGCCACGTCCTCCGGATGACGCTCCACGGCATCGGCGACGCGCCGATAGGCGACGGCCTTGTAGACGACCTCACCGAGGATCTCGAGCATGTCGCCGATCTCGGTGAAGATCCGGGCGATCTCGGCGTTGCTGATCACCGCGTCGCCGCTGCGCGACACGCTCCTGGGTCGAGGCATCGCCGGCCATTCTACGGCGGCACCGCGCCGGCGACGATCGAGCGTCAGACGCTGCGGTTCCGCGGCCGGCGGCGGAGCAGCGAGCCGAGGAAGGTCACGCGGCGGGCGCCGTCGCGACTGCCTGCGGCGCGATGACGCGATGCAGCCAGGAGCTCGCGCTCGCGGAGCTCGGCCTGGAGGTCGACGATGCTGGTCGATCGGTAGTACAGGCGTTCCATGGTGCTCTCCCGGCTCAGATGGCCCGCCGCGGGCAGTCGTCGATGCGCGGGCCGCTGTCCGCGCCACCGAGCACTGAAGCCGCGACGAACGCGACGACGACGATGAGACCGATGATCAGCGCTTCCACGGCGCACGCTCCCTTCCCGTAACCGTTAACTACGAGCGTATTGGTTACCCGCTCACCGTACGCTAGGAACCGTAACTTGTCAAGAGCTATATACTGGTTACTTCATGAACGACATCCACGACGCCCCTCCCGAGCCGGGCTCCGAGGGCGAGCTCTTCCTCGACTTCGTGAATACGGTGGAGCTGACCGGCGGGGTCCCGGCCGACCACGCCTCCGGCGGTCGCGAGCTGCGCGAGTGGCTCCATGCGCGCGGCCTCATCGGCTCGAGCGTCACGGTGGCGACCGTCGAGCACCAGCTCCCGGCCTTCCGTGAGCTGCGCGGCGTGATCCGCGAGCTGGTCGAGCGCCTGTCAGAGGGGAAGCGGCTCACGGCGGCCCAGCTGAGCAAGCTGAACCGCGCCATGCGCGACGGCGTCCACTACCACCAGCTGCTGCAGGGCGCCGACGGGCATCGGTTCACGGTCGGCCAGGTCGGCGACGACCTCGACCAGGCGCGCGCGGCAATCGCCGGGTCACTCGCGCACTACGTCGCCGACCATTCCGTCGATCGCCTTCGAGTCTGCGCGAACGACGGCTGCCGGTGGGTCTTCGTCGACCGGTCGCCGGGCGGTCGCCGGCGCTGGTGCGACATGAAGGTCTGCGGCAACCGCGCAAAGGTGGCTCGCCACCGGGCCCGGCGCCGTGAGGCGACGGCGCCTACGCGCCGATCGGGTGCCAGACCGTCTTGATCTCGACGAACTCGCCGATGACGTACGGTGACTGCGCGGCCTCCGCCAGCCACTCGTAGCGGCCGAGGCCCGCGCTGGGCGGGCGCACGAAGCGCTTGACGTTCTCCACCGCGGCTTCCTCGAGCGCCGCCGCGTCTGCCGGATCGGCACCGAACGCGTCGAGCGCGTTCACGTCCATGTGACCGGCCAGGTGTCCCAGCAGCTCGCGTCGGAGGCCGGTGATGACGTTGACGACCCCGCCCGGGACGTCGGACGTCGCGAGCACCTCGGACAGCGTCACCGCGGGCAGGGGGCGCGACTCGGACGCGATCAGGACCGCCACGTTGCCGCTCACGATCACCGGCGCGAGCCGGCTCACGAGGCCGAGCAGGCTCGACTCCTCCGGGGCGACGATGCCCACCACGCCGGTCGGCTCGGGGACGCTGAAGTTGAAGTAGCTGCCGGCCACCGGGTTCACCGTGCCGATGACCTGCGCGTACTTGTCGGCCCAGCCGGCGTACCAGACCCAGCGGTCGATGCTGGCGTCCACCAGCCGAGCCGCACGACCGCGGCCGGCACCCTCGGCGGCCATGACCTCGGCCACGAACTGGTCGCGACGGCCCTCCATCAGCTCCGCGATACGGTAGAGGATCTGGCTGCGGTTGTACGCTGTCTTCCCCGCCCACCCCGGGAGCGCCTTGCGCGCCGCGCGGACCGCCTCGCGAACGTCCTTGCGCGTCCCGCGGCTGGCGTTGGCGAGCAGCTCGCCCTTCGCGCCGAAGATTTCGTAGGCGCGCCCCGACTCGGTGCGCGGGAACGCCCCGCCGATGTAGAGCTTGTACGTCTTGCGCACGCCGATCCGCTCGCCGCGCGATTCGGCCGGGTTCGTCGTCGCCAGCGGTTGCGCCGCTCGCTGCTCGAGGACCGATCCGCCCCTGGGGCGCGTCGCGGTCTTCGTGGCGCGCGGGCTCATCGGCCGTTCCTGCCGTTGGCGGACAGGTCGAGGTAGGCGCCGAGGCCGTGGACGCCGCCCTCGCGGCCGTGCCCGGACTCCTTGTAGCCGCCGAACGGGCTGGTGGGGTCGAAGCGGTTGAACGTGTTGGCCCACACGACGCCGGCGCGCATCGCGGCGACCATCTTGAAGATGCGACTGCCCTTCTCGGTCCACACGCCGGCCGAGAGGCCGTAGGGGGT
>DATLGA010000143.1:0-4352 GCA_035540715.1 Candidatus Limnocylindrales bacterium
TGTTCCGGAGATCGATGAAGTTGATGGCCATGTTGTTCTCGAGGGCCGCCTCTTCCAGTTCGACGTGAGCCTCGCGGTAGAGCGCCAGGCTCTCGTGGCCGACGCGGATCGAACGCTCCAGATCGCCCCAGGAAGTTCGCAGTTCAGCCCACTCTGCGAGCACGTCCCGAAGCCGGGACTTGGCCCGGTGTTGCCGCAGCAAAGCGGCCGCAGCCCGGAACTCCTCCTCAGCCGCCTGACGGTCGCCGCGCCGATGGGCGACGCGTCCGAGCGTCAGGTGGGCTCCCACTGCGGCGGTGAACATCGGACCGGCGAGCGCGACGCGAAGTGCCTCCTGGGCCCGCTCCGTTGCGCGAGCGTCGTCGCCGAGAGCAAGCGCCAGGCGGCCTTCGGCCTCAGCGACCTCCGCGAGCAGCCGCGGGTCCTGGGTTCGCTCGGCAGTCTGCCTCGCCTTCGCCAGATGCTCGCCCGCGCGTTCGCTGTTCCGGAGATCGATGAAGTTGATGGCCATGTTGTTCTCGAGGGCCGCCTCTTCCAGTTCGACGTGAGCCTCGCGGTAGAGCGCCAGGCTCTCGTGGCCGACGCGGATCGAACGCTCCAGATCGCCGACGAGCCGATACTGCAGGGCGAGGCCCGAGAGAAACGCCGCGCGCTGACGGAGCGAGCTCTCCCCGAGCAGGGCGCGGGCTTCCTCCATGTACGCGAGTCCTCGCTCCGACTCGCCGTCCCAGGCCTCGACGTTGCCGAGCTGTGTCAGCAGGCGGAACCGGAAGTCGGGCCCGACCGCGAGGCCGGCCCGCTCCTCGGCGAGCAGCTGCTGCAGGATTCCTCGAGCCTCCGACGCGTTGTCGACCAGGTACTGAGCGCCGGCAAGCCAGTATCGGGCCCATGCTGCGTCGGCTTTGGCGCCGATGCCGTCGAACAGCTCGGCCGCCTCGGCCGCCGGCCGGATCGCCGCCTCCCCCCGTCCGAGCCGGCACATCGCTTCAGCGCGTCCACGCTGCAGCTCAGCCCGAAAACGGCGATCCTCGCCGGCGCCGTCGAGGAGCTCGTCATACCGATCGAGCGCCTCCTGCGCCTTGCCCGCGGCCAGCAGCAGGTCTGCTTCGAGCCGGCTTACCGCGGGCCGCTCCTCGGCAACCAGGTCGGGCACAGCGACCCCGAGCCGCTGGGCAATGAACGTCAGGGCCGCCATCGACGGCTTGGCAAGGCCACGCTCCAGCGCGCTGATGTAGGCCGATGTGTATCGGCCCTGCGCGACCTGCGCCTGGGTCAGACCGGCCTGCACCCTCGCACGCCGAATCCGCTCCCCCACCGCTCGCGCGACGTGGCTGTTGTCGACGACCGTGACCGTCCGCTTGCCCGACATGAGGTAACTCTAGCGAACTCGATCAAACTGAGGTCGCGTGAACCCAACTATTCGTAACACTGGCCGAGCGCGGGAGCCGGCCCACCGATGTCACGTACGATTCACACCGGGCCGGCTGTACCTGCCCGCCATCGCTCGAGATGGCGTTCGAGATCAGGAGAAAAACGATGACAACCCCGAGCGAGCCATCCCGCACATCGGGCGGACGCCTGCCACCGCGGCTCGTTATCCGCGCCGCCTGGGTCATTCACCGCGCCATCCATCGGTTCAGTGGCGGGCGCATGGGGCTGCGCCCGGCGTCGAAGAAGGACTGGGGCATGATGCGGCTGAAGACGATCGGCCGGAAGAGCGGCCGCGAGCGCGCCGCGATCCTCGGCTACTACGTGGAGGGGGCCAACCTGGTCACCATGGCCATGAACGGCTGGGGCGCGCCCGAGCCCGCCTGGTGGCTGAACCTCCAGGCGCGCCCGGACGCGACGGTCGAGCTGCACGATCGCACGCTCGCCGTCCGTGGCCGCGCCGCCACACCGGAAGAGCGACCCCGGCTCTGGGCCCGATGGGGCGAGTACGACGGCGCCGACCAGCTCGAGGGCTGGGCCGCCCGACGGCCCTCGGAGACCGCCGTCGTCATCCTCGAGCCCCGCTGAGGGAGCCGAACGACACAGGCGGGACCTTCGGCGGCTGCGCCGAGATCCGGCCGCCTGAGTGTAGGGAGCGGCGATCCCGGATCCCGGGCGGCGGATCAGATCGTCGCGACGTCCCCTGCGCGCCGGCGCCACAGCTGCGCTGCCGAGACGATCGCCAGCAGCGCCAATGGAACGCCGATGAACACCAGGGCGGCGTCCGCGGGTGTCTGCTGGGATAGCCCGTGCGTGAAAACGGCCATCCCGAACACCGGGAGGAGAAGGAGGGCGACAACCGCCACGATGAGCGCGCCACTCCGCCGGCCACTTCCCGTCAAAACCAGTCCGACGATCAGTACCACGAGCGGGAGAAGAAAGGCGACCGGCGCTCGCGCAATGTCGAAGCCGCCCTCGACCAGCAGGTACGTGAACTTGCCCGCAATCAGCAGGGCAAGACCGGCTCCAGCACCGATCAGCCGCCCACGCCACGCCATTGGAACTCTCCTCGAATCGAATATCGGGCGGAGCATACTCAAGAGCCGGGGCCGATGCGAGAGTCCACTTCCGACGGATGCTCCATCTCAGCCCCCGACGCCGTCGCGGATCTCGAAGGTGCCGTCGGCCAGGTCGACGTCGAGCCGCAGCATATCGGTGCCCCGCGTCCACGCGAGGCGGACGCAGGCCCCGTTACTCTCGACCGACAGCCGCCCCTCGAACGCCGGATGGGAGTTGCGCAGCCGCAGGAGGTCGACGATCCGCTGCACCAGCGGCCGGCGCAGGCCCGCCTGGATCTCGTCGGCTGAGAAGTTGTGGCGGTTGATCGAGCGCCCTTCCCCGCTTCGGACCACCCCGTCGTGGTCGTTCGCACCCGCGAGCAGGCCGACGTAGTAGACCTGCGGGACGCCGCGCGCGAAGAGCTGGACCGCCCGAGCGGCGAGGTACCGATCGTCGTCCTCGCCGAGGGCCGAGTAGTAGGTGATGTTGAGCTGGTGCACGTCGACGCCGTCGACATCGCCGTTCGAGAGGATCCGGTTCGCGTTGCCACCGCGACCGAGCACGTGGTCCGTCAGCGCCAGCATGCGCTCCGGCGCCAGGATGCCGTCGAGGTCGGGTCGCACCGGAATGCCGTCGTGGCAGTCCAGCATCGTGAACTGGCGCTCCGGCGACCGCGCGAGGTGACGAGCCAGCTGCTCGGCGTCGCCGGTGAGGAACGCGTCGAGGAGCAGGCCGGGCAGCACGAAGTCGTAGGTCCAGAACCCATGGGCCGAGATGCGCTCGTGCGTCGGGTAGCGGTCGTGCACCTCCGGCAGGGCAACGAGCCCGTACCCGGTCGCCGTGGCCGTGATCCAGTCCAAGAAGTCGTAGATCTCCGGCTCGACCATGAAGCAGCTGGTCCCCGGCTTCTTCACGACGTACCCGACCGCGTCGAGCCGGACGATCCGGACGCCGTGGGAGGCCAGGATCTGCAGCCACGAGCGCACCAGGTCGCGCGTCGCCGGCGCGGTCAGATCGAGGTCGATCTGCTCCGACCAGTCGGCCGTCCCGAACGTCGCCCAGACCGTCTCCCGCTCCCCGGTCTCCTCGATCTCCACCGTCGCGAAGGGCGAGCCCGGGCGTCGGAGGAAGATGCGCGCCAGGTCGTCGCCGGGCACCCGTCCGCCGGGCCACACCTTGTCGACGGTGAGGAACAGGTCGGCATGCTCGGAGGCACGGCCGCGACGCGCGAAGTCGCGGAACTCGACGCTCTGGCGCGACAGGTGGTTGACCATGAGGTCGAGCAGGACGTCGTGCGACCGGCCGATGCGCTCGATGTCTCTCCACTCCCCGAACCGGGGGTCGATCTCTCGGTACGTCATCGGTGCAAACCCGCGATCGCCGGACGACGGAAACGGCGGCAGGATGTGGACGCCGGCGAACAGCCCCGCCAGAGGCCCTTCGAGCAGCTCCGCGATCGATCGCAGGTCGCCTCCCAGCGAATCCGGGTAGGTCAGGAGCTGCGGTCGGGGGGCGATCGCCGGCTGCTTCTCGTCCCCCACGCCATCGGCCTCAGACACCGAGGGCTCGCGCAAGCGCCTCGGTGAGCGTGCGCGACCGCGAGTCGCCGTATCCCCCCATCTGGTTCGAGAGGTACGCGAAGCCGATCCCATGATCGGCGTCGGCGAATGCAAGCTGGCCTCCCGCCCCCGCGTGGCCGAAGCTCGTGGCTCCGAGCATGGGCTGCGTGGGTGGTGACGCGATCTGGAAGCCGGTCCCCCACCGCGCACCGTCGTCCGGGAGCCCCGAGAGCTGAGGACCCGCAGCCTGCACGCGCAGCGCATCGGCGATCGACTCCTGAGTGAGCAGGCGCACGCCGTCCAGCG
>DATLGA010000144.1:0-21650 GCA_035540715.1 Candidatus Limnocylindrales bacterium
GTTCGGGCGAGGACGTCGGCGACGAGGCGCATGTCGTGCGTCGCCACGAGCATCGTCTGGGGCAGCCCGCGAAGCAGTCCGATCAGCTCGCGCCGCCCGCGTGGGTCGAGCCCCGCCGAGGGCTCGTCGAACACGAGCACCGAGGGATCCATGCTCAGCACGGTGGCAATCGCCACCCGCTTGCGTTGTCCGAGGCTCAGCCGATGCGGCAGTCGCCGCTCGAAGCCGCTCATGCCGACCGCAGCGAGCGCCCGTTCCACCCGGTCGTGGATCTCGTCGTCGGGCAAGCCCATGTGGAGCGGCCCGAACGCGACGTCATCTCGAACCGTCGGACTGAACAGCTGGTCGTCGGGATCCTGGAAGAGCAGCCCGACCTCGGCGCGGATGCGAGGCAGGTTCGCCCGCGCCGTGTCCATGCCCCCGACGCGCACCGATCCGTGCGACGGCTGGTGGATGCCGTTCAGGTGCAGCATGAGCGTCGACTTGCCGGCGCCGTTCGGCCCGACGAGCGCCACCTTTTCGCCTCGGGCCACCACGAGGTCGAGGCCACGCAGTGCCTCGAAGCCATCCGGATAGGCATAGTGCAGGTGGTCCAGCTCGATCCAGCGCGCTGGGTCGGCGCCGTCGGCCGGCGACGGTGCGTGCGCGTCCTCGTGCCCGTGGGCATGCCCGTCCTCGTGCTCGTGGACGTGGGAGTGCGCCCGGCTCATGCTCGCGGCAGCCACACGTGCCCGGCCAGCTCGAAGCCCGCCAGGGCGGCCAGGATGACGGCGAAGGCGGCCCACGCCTTCGGTTCGATCGGACGTGTCGCGAGATGGCGGAACGCGCCGCTGAACCCGCGCGCCTGCATCGCGGCGTAGATCCGCTCCGAGCGCTCGTAGCTGCGCAGGAACAGGGTCCCGACCATCTGGCCCGTCACGCGGGCACGCCACCGGATGCTTCCGCCCCCGGTGCCGGCCGAGCGCGCCGACCGTGCCCGCAGCATCCGTCCGCCCTCGTCCACGAGGACGGCGAGGTAGCGGTACATGAAGCCGATGATCGAGACGAGGATGCGCGGCACCCGCAGGTCACGCAGCGCGTCGACGAGGTCGTGGAACGGCGTCGTGAAGGTGAGCAGCAGCGCGGCCTGGACGCTGAGCCACGACTTGGCGGCCACGGTGCCGAAGATGCGCAGCCCCTCTCCGGAGACGGTGAGCGGGCCGATGCTGCCGATCGGGTCTTCCGGCCGCACGAACACGATCGGCACGACCGCCAGCAGGAAGGGCGCGGCGATGAACCCGCCGCGCGTGAGCCGCAGCGGCCCCAGCTGCGCCAGCGTCGATGCGGCGGCCAGCGCGACCCACATGATGCCCAGGGCCACGAACGCGCCAACCGGCAGCAAGCTGATCGACACGATCGTGGCGACGACCGCGACGAACTTCAGGCGCGGGTCCGCCCGGTGCAGCGGGGAGTTGCCGGCGACCGCGCGGTCAAGGTCCATCGGCGGATCCGGCCCGTCGCACGTGCGCGACGGTCAGCGCGGTGCCGGAGCGCGGTCGCGTCGTCGGGCCAGCAGACGGCCGAGGCCCCAGGCGAGCCCGAACAGCACCGCGACGCCGATGACGCCCGCCACGACGGTCGACAGCTCGCCCTCGATGCCCGGCACGGAGTAGTCGGGGATCAGCTCGTACGGCGCCTCTTCGCCGGCCCCCGCAAATCCCTGGTCTTCGGCCACGCGCTCGAGGCCGTCCGGTTCGGCGGATGCGAGGAAGGCCGCTGCCACGACCATGGCGAGCGCGGCGAGGATCGCGACGACGATCCATGCGGTGCCGGAGCGCCGGGTGGTGTCGGTCGAGTCGGTGTGCATGCGTTGATTCGGCTCCTGCTCAGGCGGGCTGCGCATCGCGCAGGCGGAAGAGATCGGCCCGCGTCACGGCGATGAAGCCGAGGGCCGCCACGGTGATGAGCGCTTCGCCGATGCCGATCAGGGCGTGGACGCCGACCATCGCGGGGAGCGTCAGCTCGAGCGGGACGACGCCGGATGCGCCGAGCTGCAGCGCCATGGCGACCGCGCCGGCGACGACGGCGGTCCACGCCGCAACCGCCGCAGCCGGGAGACGACCGCGCTCCTCGCCGCCGAGCAGGCCGCACAGCGCACGGTAGAGCGCATAGCCGCCGAGCGTCCCGACGATGCCCATGTTGAAGATGTTCGCGCCCATGATGACGAGCCCGCCGTCCTGGAAGAGGAGCGCCTGGACCGCGACCACGGCCGTCATCACGAGCGTGGCGGCCCACGGACCGAGCAGGACAGCCGCCAGGACGCCGCCGAGCAGGTGGCCGCTCGTGCCGCCGACGACCGGGAAGTTGAACATCTGCGCGGCGAAGATGAAAGCGGCCATGACGCCGAGCAGCGGGACGGCGCGCTCGTCGAGGTGGCGGTTCGTCTGGCGCACGGCATAGGTGACCACGACGACGGTCACGGCCCACATCGCGATCGCGATCGGCACGCTCACGAAGCCGTCCGGGGCGTGGAGGAAGCTCGCGGGACTCGAGAGGGGCATCGGTTCTCCGTGGCGCTTGGTTGCTCCGTGATCCTAGCGAGGCCCCGCTCTTGTTGCAAGGTCTTGCAATAAGCAGGCCGCCGCAGCAGACTGGGCAGCGATGTCCGGCAACCGATCCCTCTCGCCCCCCTGGGACTCCGTGGGCGAGCGTCTGCGCGCCCGGGGCCTGCGCTGGACGCCGCAACGACGCACCGTCATCGAGGTGCTCGCCGAGACGGACGGCCACGTCACCGGCGCCGAGCTCGTCGAGCGCTGCCGGGCTCGCGAGCCGGCCACGATCCCGTCGACGGTGTACCGAACCCTCGACGTCCTCGAGGAGCTCGGGCTCGTCCGCCATGGTCACGGCGCCGATGGGCGCGAGGAGTTCCACGTCCTGCCCGAGCAGGAGCACGGTCACCTGCACTGCTCCGATTGCAGCGCGACGTGGGAGATCGGCGAGCGCGAGGCACGAACGATCGCGCGCGCCTTTCGGGCCGCCGACGGCTTCGAGATCGACATCGGGCACGTCACCCTGGTGGGCCGATGCGCCTCCTGCGCCGGAGCCAGCCGCTAGGCTTGACGCCGATGCGCCTGAACCCGCCGGAGGCCGGCTTCCTCGGCCTCACGGTCGAGACCGACCTTGATCTGCTCGAGGCCGATGCCGCCCTGGTGGGTGTGCCGCATGGTTGGCCGTATCCGCGTCCCGGTGCCACGGCAGGCTGTGCCGATGCGCCAGCGGCCGTGCGCCGCCGGTCGCAGCGACTGGCGCGCTTCCGCGGCCATTGGGACTTCGACTTCGACGGGCCGATGCTTCCCGAGGGCGGGCGGCGGCTCGTCGACGTGGGTGACGTTCCCGGAGAACCGGACGACGGGGCTGGGAACGCAGAACGCACCACTGCCGCCGTGCGCGCCGTGCTCGAGCGGGGAGCGGTGCCGATCTGTATCGGCGGGGACGACTCCGTGCCGATTCCGATCCTCCGAGGGTACGAAGGCCGCGGCCCCATCACCGTCCTGCAGGTCGACGCGCACCTCGATTTCCGCGACGAGGTCGATGGCGTGCGCGACGGCTACTCCTCGCCGATGCGCCGTGCCTCGGAGATGGAGCATGTCGAGCGCATCGTCCACGTCGGGCTTCGCGGTGTCGGCAGCGCCCGGGCCGGCGACGTCGAGGACGCGCGCGCGGCGGGGAACCTCCTCGTGACGGCGCGCCAGCTTCGTGAGCGCGGCGTGACCTGGGTGCTCGAGCACCTTCCGGCGGACGCATCGGTCTTCGTCGCGTTCGACTGCGACGGGCTCGATCCGGCCGTTGTCCCGGCGGTCTCCGCCCAAGCCCCGGGCGGCCTGGCGTATGAAGAGGCGGCGGACCTGCTCGCCGGCGTCGGGACGCGGCTGTGCGGTGCGGCGGTCACCGAATACGTTCCCGAGGCTGACGAATCCGGTCAGTCAAGTCTCGTTGTCTCTCGGCTGTTGGTCGGTCTCCTGCGGGGGACCTCGGTTGCGCAGGATTGAGCGCGCCGCGCCCAATCAGCCGGTACACTGGGATTTGACCCGGGACACTTCGCCGCGACCGCGCTCCGAGCCTCCGCGCGTCCGGACCTCGATCCATGCCGATCGAGCGATTCCCCGTCCCGGAAGCAGAGGAGGAGGACCGGGACGTGAGACGGACCCCACCACCCATCATCGGCTTCGTCGCCGCGCTGGCCTTGGCCGTCGGCGCGTCGATGCCGAGCGTGGCGAACGAGACCGGCGAGCTCGCGCCGATCCAGGCCCCGCCGGTCGCGGCCGACGAGGGCGTCAACGAGCTTCCGAATACCTGGTTCGTGGAGCTCGCCGGCCCGCCCGTCACGCGTGGCGGCGCCGCCGCGGCGGTGAAGCGCGAGCAGGACCAGTTCCGCGCCAACGCCCGCGGTCAGGGGCTCAATTACGTCGAGCGCTTCAGCTACGGCACGCTCTTCAACGGCCTGTCGGTCACGCTCGAGGACGACCAGCTCAGCACGCTGCAGCGCCTGCCCGGCGTCGCGCGGATCTGGCCGGTCGTCACCCTCGAGCTCGAGCCGATCGAGCAGATCTCGCCCGACCTCGCCACCGCCCTCGCGATGACCGGCGCCGACGTCGCGCAATCGGAGCTCGGCCTGACCGGCGCGGGCGTCCGCGTCGCAGTGATGGATACGGGCATCGACTACGACCATCCTGACCTCGGCGGCTGCTTCGGCGACGGGTGCCGGGTGGAGGCCGGCTGGGACTTCGTCGGCGACGCGTTCAACGCCGACGCATCCAGCCCGAACTACAACCCCGTCACGGTCCCGGGCCCGGATCCGGACGATTGCAACGGGCACGGGACGCATGTCGCCGGCATCGTCGGAGCGAGCGGCGAGGTGACCGGCGTGGCGCCGGACGTGACCTTCGGCGCCTATCGCGTCTTCGGCTGCGCCGGGTCGACGACCGCCGACATCATGGCCGCCGCCATGGAGCGCGCGTATGCCGATGGCATGCACGTGCTGAACATGAGCATCGGCTCGGCCTTCCAGTGGCCCCAGTACCCGACCGCCGTGGCTGCCGACAATCTCGCCGCGCAGGGCGTCGTCGTCGTCGCCTCGATCGGCAACAGCGGCGCGAATGGCACGTACTCGACCGGCGCGCCGGGCAACGGCAAGGACGTCATCGGCGTCGCGTCGTTCGACAACACGCACATCAACGCGCTCACCTTCGAGGTCAATCCAAGCGGGGAGTCCGTTCCGTACCTGCAGATCGTGAGCAGCACCGAGGCCCCGACATCCGGGACGACCCCGGAGGTGGTCTACGTCGGGCGTGGGTGCCCGGTCGAGGCCGGAGCCACCACCGAGGCTGACGAGTATCTTGCCGATCCGGCGGGCAAGGTCGCGCTCATCGACCGGGGCACCTGCACGTTCAACGGGAAGTACCAGCGCGCCATCGATGCCGGCGCCGTGGGCGTCGTGATCGCGAACAACGCTGCCGGCCTCTTCGCCGGTGGCGGCATCGTCGATCGCGGGACCTGGGCGGTGGGCATCTCGCTCGCCGACGGAAACTTCATCAAGGCTGAGCTCGGGTCCGGCCCGGTCACCCTGACCTGGACCGAGAACCGCGAAAACGCGCCGAACCCGACCGGCGGGCTCATCAGCTCCTTCAGCTCGTACGGGCTGGCTCCGGACCTGAGCCTCAAGCCGAACATCGGTGCTCCGGGCGGGCTCATCCGCTCGACCTATCCGCTGGAGCTCGGCGAGTACGCCATCGTCAGCGGCACGTCGATGTCGGCGCCGCATGTCGCCGGCGCGGCGGCCCTCTACCTGGAGGCGAACCCGGGCGCATCCCCGGCCGAGGTGAAGACGCGGTTCCAGAACACCGCCGAGCCGAAGAACTGGTGGGGCAACCCGGGCCTCGGGTTCCTCGACAACGTCCATCGGCAGGGCGCCGGCATGCTGGCGATCGACGCCGCCGTGTTGACGGCCACCGCGGTCACGCCGAGCGAGATCGCGATGGGCGAGGGCGAGGCCGGCGCGAAGACGCACACGCTGACGGTGTCGAACACCGGACCCGGCTCGGTCACGTACCAGCTGAGCCACGTCGCGGCGCTGGCCACCGGCGGGAGCACGTTCACGCCCGGGTTCTTCCTGAGCAACGCTTCCGCAGAGTTCAGCGCGCCGTCGGTGACGGTCGACCCGGGCGCGTCGGCGACCGTCGACGTGACGATCACGCCGGCGAGCAGCCCGAATCTCGGCCAGTACGGCGGCTACCTCGTCCTCGCCGGTGACGACGGCTCGACGCTCCGCGTCCCGTACGCGGGGTTCGTGGGCGACTACCAGGCGATCACCGCCATGCCGATCGGCGACGTCTTCCCGACGCTCGCGCGCCTGACGGCGTGTGACCGCTTCGTCGAGACGAGCTGCACCATGGGCGCCTCGTACGCCCTCGCCGACGATGGCGAGGTGTACACCCTCGAGGACGGGCTCGAGCGCCCGCACTTCCTCATCCACCTCGATCACCAGGTTCGCGAGCTGCGGCTCGAGGTGCTGCAGGAGCGTGGTCGGAACTGGGGCCGGATCGCGACGTTCGACTACTTCGGGCGCAACTCGACGGCCACCTCGTTCTTCGCCTTCGCCTTCGACGGCGAGACGCAGGCCGGACGCGCCGGGCGGAACTTCGAGGTTCCGGACGGCACGTACCGGGTCAAGGTGAGCGTCCTCAAGGCGCTCGGCGATCCGGGCAACCCGGATCACTGGGAGACCTGGACCTCCGATCGGTTCGTCATCGACCGCCCCTGAGCTTCGCCTCTGGTAGCGAGGAGCCCCCGCCGGTCCGCCGGCGGGGGCTCCCTTCGTCGTTGGGCGGACGCGTCTAGCGGTCGACCGTGCCGCCCTCGATCGGCTCCTGCGGATCGTCACAGGCGAAGAACTGGCCATCGCTGCCGGCATGGAAGTGGATCTGCTCGCCGGCCACGTCGAGGACGACGCGATAGCCCGGCACGAGCGCCTGCGTGTAGCCCATGCCCTCCTCCGGGCAGCCGATCGAGCCATCGCTCCAGGTGACCGACTCGGCCGTCACGACGCTGATCTCGTCCACCGGCACGCCGGTCTCCTGGGCCGCCTGCTCGAGGAGGTCGTCCAGCATGTCCTGCGAAAGATCGCCGTTCATGCCGCCATCATCGGGCATGGTGGCGTCCGGGGTCGTGGCATCGGCGCCGGGGTCCGTGCCGATCGGATCGGTGGCGGGGGAGCCGGCGCAGGCTGCGAGCAGCGCGCTCACGGCGAGGAGCGCGATCAGAATTCGGGGCATCGATCTACCTCGTTCACGGTGGCGGAATCTCCGTTCACGAGGACGCCGCGTCCGCAGGATTCGTTCCGTGCCGCACGTAGCGGCTCATGACGGCACATGCGAACGGAGGCCGGCGGGGGAGGGGGCACCGCCCGCCGGCCTCCGATGTCATCGGTTCAGCGGAAGCGGACCTTGCCGACCCCCGCGGCCGCGGCGAGATCGTCGAAGCGGCCGAACAGATCTGCGACCGACGGCCGTCGTGCGGGCTCCCGGACGAGGCACGACATGATCAGCTCGGAGAGCCCCGGCGAGTGGCGGATCGGATCGAGGAGCGCAGGCTCATCGACGAGCTGTGGAAACCGCTCGGCGCCCGTGCCATCCCGTCGCCCCTTGGCGTGCGGCAGCCGCTTCGCGACCGCGAAGTAGAGCGTCGCGGCGAGGCCCCACGTGTCGGACTTCGGTCCGATCGTCCGCCATCGCTGCGGATCGGCCTGCTCGGGCGACATGTAGGCATCGGTGCCGACGAAGCCATTGATGAGGTGCGCGCGCTCGACGCGGCGCGCCACCGACAGGTCGATGAGCCGCGGCGTCGGTCCCATGATGATGTTGCTCGGCTTCACGTCGAGGTGGAGGAAGCCCTCGGCATGAAGGAAGTGCAGCGTCGCCGCCAGCTGCCGGCCGAGTGGGAACGCCTGCTCGGGGTTGAGCCGCCCGTGCCGGCGGATCAGGGTGGACAGCCGAGGGCCCTCGACGTACTCGATCTCGAGGAACGGCCGCGCCCCAGCCGCGTCCATGTCGAACAGGCGCGTGAGTCCCGGGTGCTGGAGACCGGCCAGCAGGTCACCCTCCTTGCGGAGCGAGCGGCGGGCTCGATCGTCGTTCACGTAGGCGGGGCGCAGAATCTTGATGACGGTGGGCGTCATCAGGCGCTCGTTCCACACCACGTAGGCCTCGAACCGCTCGCCGCCGCCGAGGAGCGACTGCGCCGATCGGCCGGCGACGACCTCGTCGCCGGTGCCGAATCCCCAGCTGCTCCTGGCCTCGCGGATCGCGGTCATGGTCACCGAATTCTCCTCGCCTCATCGATCGATGATTGGTGAGCGCCGGGCCACTGACTCCGGGAGGGGCCGTACAACGCGACCCGGCGATCACCGTCGTGACGGTAGGGAGCCCGCATGAGATGGCGGTGAGACGCAGGTGAGGAGCCTCTCATCTGGTTTTCCCTGGATGAGAGCGTTCTCATCGGCTCCTCACAGCATGCTCATCCTCCTGGACGACGATGGCGTCGTGATTCCGGCGAACGTGCCCCGCGCGACCCTGGCGCTACTGATCGTTGCGGTCCTGGCCGGCGGCTTCGTGCTCGGCAGCGCCATGACGGTCTTCGGTGATCACGGGCCGGGCGACACCGTGAGCCCGAGCCCCTCGTCGACGCCGGCGGTCTCGTCCACTGCGGCAGCGCTGCCCGGCGCCGACGTGGAGGGCGAGGATCTGGCTCGGCTGCCGCGCTATCCGGGCGCGATCCGGACCGAGTTCGCGATCAGCGTCGATGAGCGATACCGGCTCACGGCAGTCGAGTACCTGGTCGACGCGACGGTGGCCGAGGTCCGCGCCTTCTACCAGCGCGTCATCGACGACCACGGTTGGGAACGTGCCGACGTCAATTACGCAGCGGGCGAATGGACGTACGTGCTCGTCGACGGCCGAACGGAGGCGCTCGTGGAGATCGAGGAGTGGAACGGGCTCGTGGAGATCGACCTGCAGGTCAGCGAGCCGATCTCGACGCCCAGCCCCGAGCCGACGCCAGAGCCGACCAGGCGGCCGACACCGCAGCCGGCGGCACCACCCCCACCACCTCCGAGCCCGACCGGCGATGACGACGACGACGACAGCGACGACGACGACTGGTCCGAGTGGAGCGGGAGTGACGACTGAGGGCGGAAGGGGCTCACTCGCCGTTGGGCTCGGGGTCGTACCGGTAACCGGCTCCCCGCACGGTGCGGATCGGCGAAGGCTCGCCGAGCTTCCGGCGCAGATAGCGGATGTACACGTCGATGACGTTCGACGACGGATCGGCGTCGTACTCCCACACCGCGAAGAGGATCTGGATGCGGGAAAGGACCTGACCCGGATGCCGCAGCAAGTATTCGAGGAGCGCGAACTCGCGGTTCGACAGCTCCACGGGCCGACCGGCACGCCACGCACGGCGCGCCAGCAGATCGAGCCGAACGTCGCCGACCGCGAGCTGCGTCGAGGTGCCCTGATCCGCTCGCCGGGTGAGCGCCCGGATGCGGGCGAGCAGCTCCTCGAACGCGAACGGCTTCGTCAGATAGTCGTCGGCGCCGGCATCGAGGGCGCGGACCTTGTTGTCGAGATCGTCGCGCGCCGTCAGCATGAGCACCGGAAGCTCGGGCCGTCGGGCGCGAATGCGCGAGAGCACCTCGTGGCCGCTGAGCTCCGGGAGGCTGATGTCGAGGAGCACGAGATCGATTCCATCGTCCATCGCGAGGAGCGCGGCGTCCTCTCCCCTCGATGCAGTCACGACCTGATGACCAGCCGCCGACAGGCCGCGCTCGAGCATGCGAAGGATGGCGGGCTCGTCCTCGACCGCAAGGATGCGCATGCGGCCGAGTGTACCGGCGGCATCGGCCGACATGGATGAGCGCCGCGCCGACCAGCGCTGGCGCACGGCCGTGCTGGCCGTGGGCGGGCTGCTCATCGCGATCGCGATCATCGGCGTGGCCGGGATCGTCATCAATCGCAACATCCACCACACCGTCGAGGAGGCGATCGCCTTCGACGTGGAGCTGGAGGACCGCGGCGACGACCTGCGGGTCGCGATCCTCGAGGTCCGCCACTACCACCGCGACCTGCTGCTGAACAACCCCGACGCGACGCGCGTCGAGCTGTGGCGCGGTCGCTACCAGCTCATGATCGAGGAGATCGACGCAGTCGACCGGCTCCTGTCCCGCAGGCCCGGTGACGCCGACCTTCCCGACGTTCGAGCGCTCCGCAGCCTTGCCGAGGCCTACTACGCCGATTTCACCGATGCGCTCACGAACGACATCACCGATCGCGATGCGTTCCAGGAGGTCGCCGAAGACCTGCTCGTACCGATCAACGAGATGGAGGCGATCGCCATCGCGGTTGACCGCGCGGGCGAGATCCGTGCTGCCGCCGCCTTCCAGGCCATCGACGACGCGAGCGCGACCGGGACGCTCGTGCTCATCGGCGTGATCGCCGGCCTCGGCGCGATGGGCGCTGTCCTCGCCTTCGCGGTCCTGCGTCTCGTGCAGGACCAGCGCCGGCTCGTCGCGGCCGAACAGGCCGCCGCCGCCCAGATGGCCGAGACGTCGCGCGCGAAGACCGACTTCATCGCCGATGCGTCGCACGAGCTTCGAACACCGCTCACCGTGCTCCGCGGGAACGCCGAGGTCGGCCTCGCCATCGACGACGACTGCGCGCACGCCGAGATCCTGTCCGAGATCGTCGCCGAGTCGGCGCGGATGTCGCGCCTGGTGGACGACCTCCTCTTCCTCGCCCGCTCGGACGTGTCGAGCGTCCCCCTGGATTTGCGTGACGTAGAGGCAGGCGCGCTGCTCGACGAGCTGGCCGGCCGCGCCGAGGTCCTGGCACGCGAGCGTGGGGCGTCACTGGAGGCGCGCATCCACGGGGCGGGCGGACTCCGCGCCGATCCCGACCGCGTGGAGCAGGCGGTCCTCATCCTGGTCGACAACGCGGCAAAGTACGGTCCGTCCGGTGGGACGGTTCAGCTCGAAGCGACGGTCGCCGACGGGTCGCTCGTGGTCGAGGTGCGCGACCGGGGTCCGGGGATCCCGTCCGAGCAGATCGACCGGATCTTCGAGCGCTTCTACCGTGCCGACGGCAACGGCCGCGAGCGCTCCTCGGGGGGCGTCGGCCTCGGCCTCTCGATCGCGGCGGCCATCGCGGAGGGCCACGGCGGCCGCATCGAGGCATCGCATCGCGATGGCGGCGGCACCGTGATGCGGATGACCCTGCCGCTCCGTACCGCCGCGGCACCCGTCGAGCACCCGGCGTGAGCGCGAGCATCCTCGTGGTCGAGGACGACGCGGGCATCCGTCGCGTGGTCGACCGTGGGTTGCGCCTGGCCGGCCACGAGCTGGTGTTTGCCGAGGACCTGGCCAGCGCCCGTGCCCGCTGGCGAGATGACGGCTTCGACCTCGTCCTGCTCGACGTCATGCTCCCCGATGGCGACGGGATCGAGCTGTTGGCCGAGCGCCGCGCGGCCGGCGACGCGACGCCGGTCGTCCTGCTCAGCGCGCGCGAAGAGGCCGAGCTGCGGGAGCGCGCATCCGCGGCCGGCGCCACCGCGTATCTGCCAAAGCCGTTCGCCTACGGCGAGCTGCTGGCCTGCGTGGAGGCGCTGGCCGGCGGTCAAGCGTGAGCGCTTCGCGTCAGGACTGGTCTGGATCCGGCTCGTCACGCGGGGCGCCGAGCGGCGGCTGACCCGCACCGGGTGCCCGCTGCTCCGGCTCGTCCGGGGTGCCGATCGGCATCGGCGTCGGGTCGGTCTCCGGGACCGGCGGGGGAGTCTCGTCGTTGGGCGGTTGCTGGATCGTCATGGGCCGTGATGGTGCACCCGGCGTGCCGGTCAATGGGAGGATGCATCGTTCGCCAAACATGCTAGGATGCGGTACCACGTTATTGCCGCTACGGAGATCCCGATGGGATGGCTTCCTGAGCCGGTCGAGCGCCTTCTCGACGTGGCGCTCGTCGGCGAGCTCACCGTCATCGGTCGCAACGGCCGGCCGGTGACGCATCCGCTGATTCCGCTCTACGACGGCGACAGGATCTACCTGCACTCCTCGACCCTGTTCAGCCGCAAGCTCGAGCACATCAAGCGCGATCCGCGAGTGTCGCTGGCGCTGACCGATCCGATCGCGATGAAGGGCAACCCCGACCGCGCCACGATCCAGGGCACCGCGCGCGTGATCGAGGACGACCCGCACGCGGACTGGGAGCGGCTCATCCTCGACCTGTGGCGCAGGAAGGAGCCGGCCATCGACGAGTTCCTCAAGGTGCGCGTCGCGCTTCCGCTCTTCTTCGAGCGATCGGTCATCGAGATCACGCCCGAGCGTTCCCTGTACTGGCAGGACGGCCGAACCGACCGCCCGCCGATCGAGACGCGCCGGCCGGGCGCGGAGGCCGCGTGATGACGGCCGACGTTCGCACCCCCGTCCG
This sequence comes from Candidatus Limnocylindrales bacterium, assembly GCA_035540715.1. GTDB lineage: Bacteria > Chloroflexota > Limnocylindria > QHBO01 > QHBO01 > JACDBZ01. Next base: position 12,510 of record DATLGA010000144.1, read on the forward strand.
TTCCGGCTCGGTGCCTGCGCACGAGCCGACGCGGGAGGATCTCGAGCGCCTTGCCGGCTATCCGCACGTCGTCGTCAGCTGGATCGACGACGCCGGCTATCCAACCAGCGTGGCGACCGGGTTCGAGGTCGACGCGGAGGCGCGGACCGTGACGATCGCAGCGACCGCCGAGCCGATTCCGACCGACCGCGAGATCAACGTCCTCGGCAGCCACATCCGCCCGCAGCCCGGCGTCGGGTACGACCAGCGCCGGTACCTGCAGCTCTGGGGCCGTCTCCGCGACGGACGCGTCCTCCGACCGACGCGCGCGTGGGGCTGGGACGAGAACGAGGTGCCGTTCTTCGAGTACTCCGAGCGCTCGGTGCCGCAGTCGCGCAAGTACCTGGCTCAGCTCTCCGAAGAGAAGGGCCGGCCGATCCGGCCGCGCCTCTCCCCGTTCTGGCTTGCGCTCCGCACGACCCGGCTGCCCTTCCTCTCGGCGACGGCGGTGCCCGTGCTGCTCGGCATCGCGGTGGCGGCGCACCACGGCTTCTTCACCTGGTGGACGGCGCTGCTCACGCTCATCGGCGGCTCGCTGGCCCACCTCGCCATCAACGTCACGAACGACATCTTCGACACCCTGTCCGGCGCCGATGAAGCGAACACGACGCCGACGCAGTTCTCGGGTGGCTCACGCGTCGCCATCTACGACCTGGTGACGATCCGGGGGCTCGCGAAGTTGGCGATCGGCCTGTTCGGCGCCGCCGCCGTGATCGGCCTCGCGCTGGTCGCCATCACCGGCTCGACGCTCCTGCTCTGGATCGGCGTCGCCGGGATCGTGGTCGGCGTGGCCTACACCGCGCCGCCGCTCAAGCTCGTGTACCGCGGGCTCGGCGAGTTCGCCGTCGCCCTCGGCTTCGGTCCGATCATGCTGCTCGGCGCGTACGTCGTGCAGACGGGCCGCTTGGCCTGGGAGCCGTTCGTCGTGTCGCTCGTCCCGGGAATCCTCATCGCGCTGATCCTGTACGTGAACGAGATCCCGGACCGCCGCTCCGACGCGGTGGCGGGCAAGCGCACGCTGCCGGTCCGGTTCTCGCCGGAGGTGGTTCGCACCGGCTACCTGGCCGGCGCGATCGCGGCCTTCGCGATCATCGTCCTCGGCGTGGCGATCGGGCTGCTGCCGTGGCCGACCCTGATCGCACTCGCCGCCGTGCCGCTCGCACTCCGTGTTCACCAGGGCTTGAAGGTCCACTACGACAGCCCGTACACGCTCATGGCGGTCATGGGCACCAACGTCAACCTCAACCTCGTCGTCGGCGGGCTGCTTCTCGTCGCGTACGTGGCCACGATCGTCACCGGCCTGCTGCTGACCTGACCCGGTGAGAGCCTTCTCATCGGCGGTTCACGCCCGTCTCATGTGGGCCCGCCATCCTGTGGCGCATTGACTGATCCGGGACCTGGGGCCGCATCACGGCATCACAAGGAGAGACGATGCGGAACCTGATGGCGAGCCTGACACCGCGACACTTCGTCGTGCTGTCGCTTGCGATGCTCCTCATCCTCGGCGGGGTGACCGCCGCGTTCGCGAACCGCGGCGACGAGCAGGCGATTCGACGCGAGGAGGCAGGAGCCACCGACGACGTCGCGGCGATGGACGATGACGACGACGACACGAACGGCGATACGCGACTGTCGCGGATGAACACCAACAGCGCGTCGGCCACTCCGGATGAGACGGTGACCGACAACGACGGCACCGACACCGACGGCGTCGACACGACGGGCGATGCGGCTCGCGCCGCGGCGGCCCAGACCGACAACGACGGCACCGACAGCGACGGCGTCGACACGACCGGCGACGCGGCTCGCGCCGCGGCGGCGCAGACCGACAACGACGGCACCGACAGCGACGGCTACGACACGACCGGCGTCGCCGCGGCTGCCGCCCGGCCCGCCGCTCCGGCACCCGCCGACGTGACGGACAACGACGGTACCGATAGCGACGGCGTGGACACCACCGGTGCGGCGGCCGCCAGCGTCAGCGCCGACAGCGACAGCGACAGCGACAGCAACTAGCCGAAGCTCTCGCGCGACACAGAGGGGCCACCGGCTCGGCGGTGGCCCCTCTCCCCGTTTCTCACGGCTTCCTGTGGTGCCGAGCAGTGTTCGGGTCAGCGTTCCGTTGCAACGAGGGCGGCGACCCGGTCGCGCTCGGCGACGCGGGCGAACAGGAACGTGGCGTCGACGAGCTCCGAGCGAACCACGAGCGCCGGCACGCTCTCGGTCACCGTGTGGACGTAGCCCGTGCGGCCGCTCGCCCAGCCCCCGCCGATCGGGACCGCCGCCGGCGCGGCGCCCTCGTCGGCGAGCGGTTGCGCGGTGAGCACGTTCCCCACCGTTGCCCGACGGACGAGGAGCAGCGCAGCGGCGGGGTCGTGGAGTGACGCCCGGTTCGGGCCGATGCGTCCTCCCCAGGCCGCCGGCACACGCTCTCCCGGGCCGAGCGGCGCCGACAGCACGTCGACCTCGACAGCCGGCCGGAACACGGGGTATCCCGTCCGCGAGCCGATGAGCAGGAGGACGCCCAACAGAGCCGGTGGAATCGCCAGCGGCCACCAGATCGAGCGTTCCGGCACGGCTACCGGATCGGCGACGAGGAGCCGATCGGGAACGACGCGCGGAGGTGTCCCGGCCATCGTCGCCTCGATCGGAAGCTGCTCCTCGACCGTCACCGTGGCGGACTCGAGGTGGCCGGTCACGACCGTCCGCTCGCTCGGTTCGGCAGTCGTGACGACGACGATCGAGCGCAGCTGCTCCTCGGCGTCGATCAACAGCGCGTACGGTCCGTCATGGTCCTGCGTCGGCGGCTCCACCAGGCGGACGAGGCGGCCTTCGAGCCGCACCCATCCATCCGGCTCGTTCACCGCGTCGTCGAAGATCGCCGGCACGCCCAGCGTCTCGGGCTGCGGGTCGAGCAGCGGGACCGCGATCGGCGCCGACGCTGCGGCGAGGAGCAGCATCGCAACGAGGACGGCCGGCGCGCTGCCGAGCCGCCGGAGCGGCGTGCGGCGCAGGGGTCGCAGGATCACCTCGGCCAGCCGGCCACAGAGCGCCAGGAATCGCCCGACCATCGGCGGCATCATGCACGCGGCGCGCTGGCGGCGCCAGCCGGTACCATCGGTGGCGATGGACCGCTGGCAGACGATCGTCGAGCCGTTCCGGATCAAGAGCGTCGAGCCGATCCGGATGACGAGCGTCGCCGATCGCGACGCGAAGCTGCGCGAGGCCGGCTGGAACCTGTTCAACCTTCACGCCGCGGACGTCCTCATCGACCTGCTCACCGACTCCGGGACCGGCGCCATGAGCAGCGAACAGTGGGCCGGCATCCAGCGCGGCGACGAATCCTACGCCGGCTCCCCGTCGTGGTACCGCTTCCTCGAGGCGGTGCGCGAGCTCTTCCCGTATCGCCATGTCATCCCCACGCACCAGGGTCGCGCGGCCGAGAAGATCCTCTTCAGCGTCATCGGCGGACCCGGCAAGGTGATCCCGTCCAACACCCACTTCGACACGACGCGGGCGAACGTCGAGTTCACCGGAGCGGAGGCGGTCGACTGCGTGATCGCCGAGGGCCACGAGCCGTCGACGATCCACCCGTTCAAGGGCAACATGGACGTCGAGGCGCTCGACGCGCTCATCCGGGATCGTGGCGCCGAGAACGTCCCGGTGGTGTTCGTGACGGTGACGAACAACTCGGGCGGCGGCCAGCCCGTGTCCATGGCCAACCTGCGCGCCGTGCGGGAGGTGTGCGACCGCTACGGCCTGCCGCTCTTCCTCGATGCCTGTCGATTCGCCGAGAACGCCTGGTTCATCAAGCAGCGCGAGGACGGCTACGCCGATGCATCGGTCCCGGACATCGTGCGCGAGATGGCGGCGCTGGCCGACGGGATGACGATGTCCGGCAAGAAGGACGCCCTGGCGAACATCGGCGGGTGGCTGGCACTGGACGACGACGGCTGGGCGGAGCAGTGCCGCACCCTGCTCATCCTGACCGAGGGGTTCCCGACCTACGGCGGGCTTGCCGGGCGCGACCTCGAGGCGATGGCCGCCGGCCTGCGGGAGGTGGTCGAGGAGGACTACCTGCGCTATCGGATCCGGTCCACCGCGTACCTGGGCGAGGCGCTGGTCGAGGCCGGGGTGCCCGTCGTGCAGCCGATCGGCGGGCACGCTGTCTATCTCGACGCGGCGGCGCTGTTGCCCCACATCCCACCGCTCGAGTATCCCGGCCAGGCGCTGGCCGCCGCGCTGTACCGTGAGGGCGGGATCCGTGGCTGCGAGATCGGCTCGGTCATGTTCGGCCGGCATCCCGACGGCACCGAGTCCGCTGCGCCGATGGAACTGGTTCGGCTCGCCATTCCGCGACGGGTGTACACCCAGTCGCACGTCGACTACGTGATCGAGGTGATTCGCTGGGTCGCCGCGCGCGCGCCCGAGCTGCGCGGGTTCCGGATCGTCGAGCAACCCGCGGCGTTGCGCCACTTCACCGCCCGCTTCGAGCCCCTGGCGCGGGACTGAGCCACGGACGGACACCGATGGCGTAGATCTCCAGGCCGGGCGGGCAGCTAGGCGACCTCGATCTCGGCCACCCACTTGACCCAGTCGAAGCCGCGGCGTGTCGGCACGACGAGGCGGCACGGCGCGCCGTTGCCGGTCGGCAGGTCGACTCCGGCGACGCCGGTCGCGAGCATCGCCTCGTCGAGCTCGTGCCGCTCGAGCGGCACCATCCACCCGGTGACCGAGCGAACGTTGACGAAGTGGAGCGGCCGCGCGCCGGCGGCCTCGAGCAGGGCGCGCAGCGGCACGCCGCGCCAGCCGGTCGTCATTACCCATCCGCCGGTGCAGTCGAGGGTGGCCGATCGTTCCACGACGCCGATGGCCTCGAGGCCGGGACGGTCGAGGGTCAGCTCCCGCTCGACGCGGCCGTGCACCCGCAGGCGCCATGCGTCGCCGTCGATGGACGGCGCCGGCTCGCCGTAGAAGGTCGTCGGTGGCGGGATTCCGCCCTCGGGCAGCCATCGCGAACCGGTGAAGCGTCGGACGCCGCCACGCAGCCGATCGGCCAGGTTCGCCGCACCCCACGCCGCCGCTCCGAGCATCGTGACGAGGCCGAGCCCGAGGAGCGTCCGCCGGCTCATCCGCGGGCCGTGGCCTGCCGGAAGGCGCACCAGGCGCCATCGGCGCGGCAGGAGGTGGAGGGCGACGATCGGTACGATCGCCAGCGCCGCGATGACGTGGAGCGTGAGAACGGTGAACGGGCCGATCGTCAGGATGCGGCCGCTCGCAACCCAGGCGAAGCCGCCGGCCAGCGCGACGCCGACGAGCGCGGCAAGGAGCCCGCCGACGACGAGCGGGCGCCACCGTCGCTGTCGGACGGCCGGCCCGACGCTGCGGCGCAGCTTCTCGGCCGCCGCGACGAGCAGCGCGCCGCCGAGCAGGCCGTGGAGCCAGAACAGCGGAGCGGTGGCGGGCACGCCCGATCGCAGCGTGAGGAGCCCGGTGGCGAGCTGCGCCACGAGCAGGACCGCCAGCAGCCGGTCCAGCGCCGCGGTGCTCATCGGCCCACGCTACGCCCACCGTGGCGGGCGCGCAACGAAGCGGACGGGGGTTGTGCGCGTCCGTACGATGCCCCGGTGAGCCAGCGCGCCGGCATCCTGCTCGCCACGATCCTCGGCTCGGCCATCGTCTTCCTCGACGGGACGGTCGTGAACGTCGCGCTCGAGACGATCGGCCGCGAGCTGCCCACGAGCTTCGTCGGCCGGCTCGAGGGGCTGACGTACGTCAACAGCGGGTATCTCGCGGTGCTGGCCGCGCTCCTGATCCTGGCGGGTGCGCTGAACGACTACCACGGCCGGCGTCGGATGTTCCGGATCGGTCTTCTCGGGTTCGGGGCGGCATCGGTCGCGTGCGGCCTGGCTCCCACGATGGAGGTCCTCATCGCCGCCCGCATCCTGCAGGGAGCCTTCGGCGCGATCCTGGTGCCCGGCAGCCTGTCGATCATCACCGCCGCGTTCGGCGGCGAGGAGCGGGGCCGCGCGATCGGGCTGTGGGCGGCCGGCACGTCGGCGACGATGATCGTCGGGCCGCTGCTGGGAGGGTTCCTGGTCCAGGCAGTCACCTGGCGGGCCGCCTTCCTGATCAACGTGCCGCTCGTCGCGCTGGCGCTGTGGGCCACCCGCAGCGTGCCGGAGAGCCGAGACACCGACGCGCGCGGCGAGTTCGACTGGCTCGGGGCCGCCGTGATCGCGATCGGCGTCGGCGGGCTGGCCTTCGGCGCGACGCGCGGGCAGGATCGCGCGTGGGAGGACGGCCTCGCCTGGGTCGCCCTCGGGATCGGTGCCGTCGCGACCGCCGCCTTCCCGATCCTGATGCTGCGGCGCCGCCACCCGCTCGTGCCGCTCGACCTGTTCCGCTCGCGCAACTTCTCGGTCGTGAACCTGTCGACGTTCGTGATCTATGGCGCGCTGTACGTGTCGCTCGCCTTCCAGGGACTGTTCTTCCAGGGCACGCTCGAGTACACCCCGCTCGCGGCCGGCGCCATCGGCCTGCCGGTGGCGCTGTTCCTCACGTTCCTCTCGACGCCGGCTGGCCAGCTGTCAGGGCGCTTCGGCCCTCGCCTGTTCATGACCGTGGGCCCGCTGATCATGGCCGCGGGCCTGTTCTGGCTGGCCCGCATCCCGCCCGACTCGGCTGCATGGCGGGCCGATCTGGCCGATCCGCGCTCGCTCGTCCCGCCGGCCGGGGCGCTCGTCGACGTCGGGATCGGGATGGTGATCTTCGGAGTGGGCATCTCCCTGCTCGTCGCGCCGCTGACGACGGCGCTCATGAGCTCGGTGCCGATCCGGCACGCCGGCCTCGGCTCGGCGATCAACAACGCGATCAGCCGGGTCGGCTCGCCGCTCGTCAGCGCCGCCCTGTTCATCGCCATCACCGCGACCTTCTACCCGTCGCTCGCGAACCTCGTGCCCGACCTCGACATCGGCGATCCGGGCGTCCGGGCCCAGGTCCAGCCGTTGACGAGCCCGCCCGACGGGACCGATGCCGAGCTTGCCACCGCCATGCGCGAGGCGAGCACGGACGCCTTCCAGCTCGCCATGCTCGTCTCGGCGGTCCTGCTGCTCGCCGGCGCGGCGGTCAACGCGGTCGGCATCCGCAACCCGTCGCGCGCGGCGATGGAGGCAGCTTCGGAGGCGACGCCGGCAGCGGGTTGATCAGAAGACTGCCGGACACCACGGCTGCCGGTCGGTCCGGAAGAGCGCATCGGCACGCTCCAGGCCGCCGGGAAGCAGCTCGCGCACGCGTCCCGCATCGGCCAGCTGGGCGAACGTGAAGGCGCCGAGGTAGACCGCCGCCAGGTCGGTGGCGTCGCAGGCGAGATCGGGTGAATCCGACGATGGCTCGCCGAGCGGCAGTCCGTCCTCGACGGTGAGTGCCCATCGTCCGTGGTTCCACCCGCAGAACTCGTCGGCCACCTCCAGGACGAGCCGGCCATCGGTGCGGTAGCGCCGGCCGGCGAGGGCCGACGCGACGTCGACGACACGGAGCCACAGGGCGTCGCTGAGCCCGATGTTGAGGCGGCGTGGCTCGGCCACCGAGAGCAGAAGCGGGTCGTCGCCGGCCACGTTCCAAGCCTCGACTTTCGCCATCAGGTCGATGTCGAGGAGGTATCGCCACAGGTCGAGATGGGCCGCCGGGTCGAGGGCCATGACCTCGGACACGACGACCACCGACTGCGAACCCGCGTCGCTCCATTCGCTCTTGATCCGGTATTTCGCGTACCCGCGGGCCTCGCCTGCGACCTCGTGGACGATGTACCACGCCTGGCTCAGCCCGCGTCGCCAGTGCTCCGGATCCCGAAAGAACTCGTGGTCCCACCATGCGGGCGTCCGGTTGAAGAAGCCTGGCCGGGCGGCGAGAACCCCGTCGTAGACCGGTGCGAACAGGCGCCGGGCCTCGTCGGCCTGGACGATCCGGATGGCGCCGGCAGGCGTGTGCGGGAGCCGGAACGCGCTCCGTTCGCGCTCGATCGACACGCGCGTCCGCAGGCTGGCCAGCCCGTAGCCGAAGCGCTGGTAGATGCTGCCCTCCGATGCCCACAGGATGGCGAGCGGCTCACCCCGATCGTGAATGGCGTCCAGCTGCTGTCGCATCATGCGGCGCAGGATCCCGCGGCGGCGGTGGGTCGGCTGCACCCCGACGATCGTGACGCCCGCGGCGGGCAGCACGCCCCCCGGAACGGCCAGCTCGAAGCTGAGGATGCCGGCGGTTCCGACGATGCGCTCGCCGTCGTAGGCCGCGATCGCCCGATCCGGCTCGAAGGTGCTCTCCCACGGCGCCACGTCCTCGTCGCGGACGCGGTCACTGAACGCGAGCTCGGCGGCCTCGAGGAAGTCGCGCGGCTCGCCGTCGAACGGTCGGACGTCGATCTCCATGCCGCCGATTATGGCGCCGGGCCTGCACTATCATCCGCCGATGTTTCCGATCAGCGACGAGAACGAGCGCGGGCATGGCCCGGCGTGGGTCAGCCTCGCCTTCATCGCGATCAACATCGCCGTCTTCATTCTCCTCCAGGGCGCCGGGGCGAGCACGGAGGGAGAGCGCTTCACCTACGCGTACAGCGCGGTGCCGTACGAGATCACGAACAACGTCGACCTGACCGAGCCCGAGCCGATCACGGTCCAGGGGGAGACCTTCGAGATTCCGCACCAGCCGGGGCCGGATCCGATCTGGCTCACGCTCCTCACGAGCATGTTCATGCACGGCGGATGGCTCCACCTCGCCGGCAACATGCTGTTCCTGTGGATCTTCGGCGACAACGTCGAGCACCGCATCGGTCACGGCCTCTACGTGGTCTTCTACCTGGTGGCCGGCGTCATCGCCAGTTTCGCGCAGATCCTCACCGATGTCGGATCGTTCATCCCGACCCTGGGCGCCTCGGGCGCCATCTCCGGCGTGCTCGGCGCCTACCTCGTGATGTTCCCGACCAACCGCGTCACCGTCTTCCTGTTCCGCTTCCTCATGCCGGTACCGGCCATCGTGGCGATCGGCATGTGGGCGGTGTTCCAGTTCATCAACGGCATCGGGGCGTTCGCGCTCACCGAACAGACC
>DATLGA010000145.1:0-3177 GCA_035540715.1 Candidatus Limnocylindrales bacterium
GATGGAGTCCAGCGCCGGCTTCGCCTCCGACACCGCCGACCGCCTGCTCGGCGACCTCGACGCCGGCCGGCGCCGTCTCTCCGTCCGCAGCGTCGTGGTCGTCGACGAAGCGGGGATGTTGGGCAGCCGGCGGCTGGCGCGACTCGTCCGCCACACGGTTTCGGCGGGCGCCAAGCTCGTGCTCGTCGGCGACCCGAAGCAGCTGCCGGAGATCGACCCTGGCGGTCTGTTCGCCGTCCTGGCCGAGACGCTCGGGTACGCGGAGCTGAAGGAGAACCGCCGGCAGCGCCATCACGTCGAGCGGGCCGCGGCAGAGGATCTCCGCGGTGGCCACGTCGAGCGGATGATGCTGCGCCTCAGTCGCGCCGGCCGCCTCACGACGGACACGACGGCGGACGGCATCCGGGACCGCATGGCCCGCGACTGGCACCTTGCCACCCGAGCCGGCTCCGACACCGTGATGCTCGCCCATCACCGCAGCGATGTGGCCGACCTCAACCGACGTGCCCGCGCCCGCCTCGTGTCGGCCGGCGAGCTGGGCGAGGTGCTGGTCGTGGCCGGGGACCTGGAGCTCGCCGTCGGCGACCGGGTGATGACGACGAGGAACAACCGGAGGCTCGGCCTGGTGAACGGCACCGTCGGGAGAGTCGCCAGGGCCATCGGCGGTGGGATCGTGATCGAGGAGCGGGACGGCAAGCGCCATGAGGTGCCACTCGCCTACATCGCGCAGGGGCACGTCAGGCACGCGTACGCCTCGACGATCCACAAGTACCAGGGCGGGACCTGCGACGAGCTCCTCTTCCTCGGTGACGACACGCTGTACGCCGAAGCCGGCTACACGGCCATCACCCGTGGCAGAGAGCGGAACCAGCTCTACGTGGTCCGGGGCGAGTCCGGCGAGGGTCTCGATGCGGTCCGCCGAGCCCTCGAACGCAGCGGTGCCAAGCAGACGGCCACGGAACAGCGGGGGCGTCCGACGTGCCTGAGTCAAGCCCTCCGACGTCGGAGGACAAAGCCCTCCACCCGGCCGTTCAGCGGGCGCGCGAGCTGCGGGCGCGAGCTGGCCTGCCAGCGTCGTTGGTCGCGACCGCCGTCCTCAGCAGGATCCTCGCGGTGCTGGGCCGGGCCCACTCCGATCGCCGGCGCCGTGGGTCCGCTGCCTAACTGGGACGTCACCCTTCGGGATCGAAGAGCAGCCCGGCGAGCGCGTCGATCGAGGGGACCCCGCGGAAGTGCGTCGCTCCGACTCGGAGGTGGTTCTTCCTGTCCACCTTGGCGAACACGCCGTCACGGGCGCGGTTCGTGCTCGTCTTCGCCGGGCGCGCGTCCGCCGGGAACACGAGCGGCTCGCCCGCCGCCCCGCCGAACCAGAGGTAGTCCAAGCCGATGCGCCGCCGATCCGGGTCGACGTAGGGAGCGGTGATGATGCAGCACGCCGAAGGCTTGTCGGCGAGAGCCCGATGGAGGTCGACACCCGGCTTCGAGCTCTTCAGCTGGATGTGCCGCGTGATCCGGCCGCACGTCGCCACCAGGTCGTAGCCCTGGAAGTCGACGAACCCGCGAGCGATCTCGACCCAGGGCCGTCCGGTCATCGCACACGACTGCACCAGCTCTGCGACGAAGATCGACTCGAGGAGGCTCTCCCGATACGTCGACTCCTCGTGTGAGCGGGCGAGCGCGGCGAGGCGCTCCAGGTCGGGATCACCGCCGAAATTGGCTTGGCGCTTCGGGATGGATGCCACGGGCGGCGAACGTAGCCTCAGTCCCGCGGCTCGATGACGAGCCGCTCGGGGTCGAACAGGCGCCGCCTGGCGCCGGCCGGCTTCACCGTGATGGGGTGCAGCAGGGCCTCGGTCAGCCGGCGCTGGAGGCTAACGCCGCCGGCGTCCCAAGCCTCCACGAGCGCCTCGAACGTTGCCGGCACCGAGGCGAGGACGGCGCTCCCGGTCCGCTGGGCCATGCCTGCCTCGATGGCCCGGGCCTGCTCGTCGAGGTCGTCGCGTCGGGAACGGAACTCGCTCCTGTCGATGTCGCCGTCGGTGTACAGGTCGATAAGGCGCTCGCGCTTGGATTCGATCGCCCGGAGGCCCTCGACGAGCGACTCGCCGGCACCGTCCTCTCCAGCTGCGGCGAGGGCGGCGAGTGCGGCACGCGTCGCCGGGTCGGCGAGCATCCCGCAGACGAGATCGCGGACGTGTGCCTCGACTCCAGCGGCCTGGATGCGGATTCCGCCACAGCCGTCCAGGCCGGGCCCGGGCCGGCAGGCGTAGGAGCGCCCCCCGCCTTCCCGGGCGAGTGAGCGCAAGGGGCCGTCGCACCTGCCGCAACGCAGGAGGCCGACGAGAGGGTAGGTCCGCGCTCGGCTGCCGACCTTCCGCTTCGGGGAGAGCGCCACGGTGAGCCGCTCGTGGACGTCGGGACCCACGATCGCCGGCCAGGTGCCGGCGCCGACGACGGCACCACGGTGCTCCCGAAGGCCGGCGATGCGCGGGGAGCGGAGGATGGAGGTGAGCGTCTGCACCGTCCATGGCCGGCCGGTCACCGTCGCGACACTTCTGGAGTTCCAGTCCGTGCAGATGCTCCACACGGACTCGCCCGCGAGCACGCGATCGGCAGCCTCGACGACGAGCGTGGCCTCCTCGTCCACCAGGCCGCTGTAGTCCCGCACGTACCCGAAAGCCCGGCGGCCGGCGAATCGCGGGACGCCGGCCTTGGCCTCCCGCCGGCGAACCTCGAGCATGCGGTCGGAAGTCTTTTTTGACTCCTCGCGGTCCATGGCGGAGCGGATGCCGATCTCGAACTCGCTGACCCAGCCGTCGACGGTGGCGATCGCCCGGTCCGGATCGCGGCCGGCCGCCTCGAAGGCGTCGACCAACGGTGCCCAGCCCGGCCCACCGCCGCGTGAGAGGCGGTCGGTCTTGTAGGCGATCACGCAGTCGACCTCGCCGCCGCGAATGAGGTCGAGCAGCTCACGGAACCTCGGCCGGCTCCTGCCCCGGTTGCGGTAGCCCGAGGTAGACGGGGCCTCGACCAGCTCGACGGTGACCGTCGCCTTCAGCCGCTCGGCCGCCTGGCGGCACGCCTCGACCTGCGTGTCGAGCGACGCCGAGCCCTCTCGGGTGATCGACTGGCGGGCGTAGATGGCAGCACGCAGGAGCATCGGGAGTCAAACTCTAC
>DATLGA010000146.1:0-11721 GCA_035540715.1 Candidatus Limnocylindrales bacterium
CGAGGCAACCGCGTCCCCGGAGGACGACGAGACCGATGCGGCCGAACCCACCGATGAGGCCTCGAACGGCGAGGAAGTCATCGTCGGGGCATCATCGTTCGGGCCAGGTCAGCTCACCGTGGCGGCCGGCACCGACGTGACCTTCAACAACACGAGCTCGTTCCCGCACACGATCACGCACGGCTCGAACGGGCGGGCCGTCGACGATCCCGCCTTCGACCGCAACATCGGCGAAGGGGCGACCGTAACGATCACGTTCGACGAGCCGGGCACGTACGAGGTGACGTGCAAGATCCATCCGTCGATGAACATGACCATCGTCGTGGAGGGCTGACCCGCGGTTGATGCCGCCCCGGGGCGATGATAGGGTTCGCGTCCTGATGGACGCCGGCCTGCTTTCCTCGCCCGATCCGACGCCTCGGTCGCGCGCGGCGCGCCGCGCCGCGGCCCAGCGCGCCGAGTGCGCGGCGACCGCCGCCCTGACGGTGCTCGGGCAGAAGTGGGTCATGCGCATCGTGCGAGCCCTCGGAGAGCGGACGCAACGCTTCTGCGAGCTCCAGGACGCGCTCGGCGGAGCCAACTCGGCCACGCTGTCACAGCGGCTGAAGCTGCTCGAGGACGAAGGGCTCGTCGAACGTCACGAGGTCAGCGTCGTGCCGCCCTGGGTCGAGTACTCCCTGACCGCGAAGGGAAGCGAGCTGCGCGAGGCGATCGCCGGCATCGACCGCTGGGCCGATCGATGGTTCTCGCAGCAGTGAGCCACCCCGTCGCCGAGGAGCGACCCGCCGCGCACGGCGACGCCCTCAACCTGGTGCGGGCCGCGATCGCGGAGGCCGCGGAGCCGGAGGCCGCGGCGCAACGGGTCGTGGACCTCCTCCACGAGCGCTTCCCGAACTACGACTGGGTCGGCATCTACTGGGTGGACGGCGACGACCTCGTCCTGGGCCCGTGGACGGGCCCCGAGGCGACCGACCACACCCGGATCCCGATCGGCACCGGCGTATGCGGCGCGGCGGCGGCATCCGGCCGGACCGAGATCGTTCCGGACGTGAAGGCCGACCCGCGCTACCTCGCCTGCTTTGCGAGCACTCGTAGCGAGATCGTCGTCCCCATCTTCGAGGGAGCCGAGGTCGTCGGCGAGATCGACATCGACGGATCGGACCTCGACGCGTTCGGCTCCACCGACGCGCTCTTCCTCGAGGAGGTGGCGGCGTTCCTGGCGCAGCTGCGCCCGCGCGCGTAACCGCGCGCGTACAGGATCGGTGAGATGCCTTCCGATCCGGGCCCGTTCGAGCGGGTCTACGACGAGCACGTGGTCGGAATCTATCGGTTCATCTACGCCCGGGTCGGGAACCACCCCGACGCCGAGGATCTGACCGCGCAGGTCTTCGTCCGCGCCGTCGAGCAGCTCGACACGGAGCGCGAGCCCGGCCAGATCGCCGCCTGGCTGTATCGCGTGGCCCAGAACGCCACCGCCGACTACTGGCGCGCCTTCTACCGCCTGCCGCTCGTCGGCACCGATCACGTCGCGCCCGGCTGGGAGCCGGCTCAGCCGAACGAGCGCCCCGCGACCGAGCCGGACGATCGCGCCGCGATCCGCGTCCGAGCGCTGCTGCGGCGTCTGCCGCCGCCGTACCGGCGCGTCCTCGAGCTTCGCTTCCTCGAGCGCCGGAGCGTGGCCGAGACCGCCACGGAGATGGGCATCAGCAACGGCAACGCCCGGGTGCTCCAGTACCGGGCCCTGCGCCGAGCGGCGCTGCTGGGAGAGAGCGGCGATGGCTGACCACGAGCGACGCGACCACGATCGCGCGGTGGACGAGGCCGCCGAGCGCTTCGGCCGCTACCTCGATGCCCTGCTCGGCGCCGGGCGCCCGTCGCCCGACACGATCGCCGACCGCGACGAGGCGGAGATGGCGCGTACGGCGGCCGAGCTGGTGGCCGGCGCCGCCGTCGACCCGCCGGCCGATCCGGACCCGGCGTTCGTCGAGCAGCTCCGGCGCCGGATGCGCCACGCCGACGAAGGCATCGCGTCGGTGCGGACGCCCCCGCCGGTGCGCGAGCAGCCACGGCCGGCGGGGTCCGCCCGCTGGCGTCTCACGCGACGGCAGGCACTCCAGGCCGGGATCGGCGCAGCGGCGGGGCTCGCGGCCGGAGCCGCGGGCATGGCGCTGCTGCGCCAGCCGGAGGGCGAGGCAGCGACGAGGCACGGCGGCGGCTCGCTCGTGACCGGGCAGGGGTTCTGGGCGGAGATCGGCACCGTCGACGCGCTTCCGGAAGGCACCGCCCTGCGGTTCACCACGGCGGCGTTCGACGGCTTCGTCGTCAACGACGGTGGCGATGTGCGGGCTCTCTCGTCGGCGTGCACGCACATGGGCTGCACGCTCCACTTCCGTCCCGATTGGCGCGACCTGCGCTGTCCGTGCCACGGGGCCAGCTTCGACCTCGAGGGACGCCTCGCCAACGGTGCGGACGCGTGGAGCCGGAGCGGTGCCTACCCGGGTGACGCGCAGGCGTACCCGGTCGAGCTCCCCGACCTGCCGCGACCCAGGGTCAAGGTCGAGGACGGACGCATCTTCGTGTGGACGGCCCAGGTCTAGCTGACCGAGGAGCGGCCGGGTCGCGTCAGAACAGGACCTCGAACAGGTAGCCGATGACGTAGGGGATCGCCACGATCAGGAGGATGATCACCAGGACGAGGCCCGCGTAGAGGAACAGCGACAGGTCGGGCGGGCCTTCGCGCTCGGGAGGCGGCGTGAGACGCTTCGGAAGGTGCGACGGCCGCTTCGGCCTTCGATGCTCGTACTTCTGCGGCTTCGACAGGTCGGGGAGCCGAAGACGCGGTCCGGGCATCGGCTACTCGTAGACCTCGGGATTGATGGGCGTCGGCAGCCGCTCGCCACGGAGGCCCGCCAGCAGGTTCGCCGCGGCCATGGCGGCCATCTGCCCGCGCGTGACGCGCGAGGCCGAGGCGATGTGCGGCACGACGACGCAGTTCGGCAGCGCGACGAGCGGGTGGTCGGCCGGCAGCGGCTCGGGCTCTGTCACGTCGAGCGCCGCCGCGAAGATCTCGCCGTCGCGGAGGCCGCGCTCGAGCGCCTGCGGATCGACCACCGGCCCCCGAGAGGTGTTCACCAGCACGGCGGTCGTCTTCATGGCCCGGAGCGCCGCGTCGTCGATGAGATGACGCGTCTCGTCGGTCAGGTTGACGTGGAGGCTGACGAAGTCGGACTCGCGCAGGAGCTCGTCCATCTCGACCCGGGTCGCGCCGAGCGCCGCCTCGTCCTCGGCGGACGCAGGGTGGACGTCGTGATAGAGGATCCGCATGCCGAAGCCCCGGCCACGCCGCGCCATCTCGCGGCCGATCCGGCCGAAGCCCACGATCCCGAGCGTGGCGCCGTGGACGTCGACGCCCATGAGCAGCATCGGGCCCCACGTCTTCCAGTGCCCGTCGCGCACGTAGTCGACGCTCTCGGGAATGCGGCGCGCGGCCGCCATGAGCAGCGCGAAGGCGAGGTCGGCGGTCGTCTCGGTCAGGACGCCGGGGGTGTTGCCGGCGGGGATCCCCCGTCGCGTGAGCGCCGGCACGTCGATGTTGTCGAAGCCGACCGCGAAGTTGCTCACCACCTTGAGCTGCGGCCCCGCAGCGTCGAGCAGCTCGTCGTCGACGCGGTCGGTGAGGAGGCTGAGCAGGCCGTCCATGCCGGCCACGCGGCGGAGAAGCTCGTCGCGAGGCGGCGGCAGCTCGTCGGTCCACAGGTCGACCTCGCACGCCTCGCGGACCGGGTCGAGCCCCTCGTCGGGGATCACCCGCGTGACGAGGACCCGCGGACGATCGGTCACGAAGCCGCCCCGACCAGCTCCCCGGTGCGCTGGAGCGTGGCGAGTGACTGCGCCACGCGCTCGAGCGCCAGCTCGAGGTTCTCGCGGGAGTTCGCGTAGCTGAAGCGCAGGTGCCCCTCGCCGTGCTTGCCGAAGGCGGTTCCGGCGAGCACGCAGACGCCGGCGTCGTAGAGGAGGTGATCGGCGATCTCGGCGCTGCTTCGTCCGAAGGAGCCGACGTTCGGGAAGGTGTAGAAGGCGCCCTGCGGCATGACGCAGCTGACCCCGTCGATCGCGTTCAGGCCGGCCACCATGAGCTCACGCCGAGCGATGAACTCGGCGCGCATCGCATCGGCCTCGTCCTGCGGCCCGGTGAGCGCCTCGATCGCTCCGGCCTGGGCGAAGGCGTTCGTGCAGCTCACGCTGTTGATCACCAGGCGACTGAAGGCCGGCACGAGCCACTCCGGCAGCACGCCGTATCCGAGCCGCCAGCCGGTCATCGCAAAGGTCTTGCTGAAGCCGTCCAGCGTGATCGTGCGCTCGGCCATGCCCGGGAGCGTCGCGATGCTGAGCAGCTGGCCCGAGTACTGGAGCCGTCCGTAGATCTCGTCGGCCAGGACCACCAGGTCGTGCTGGACCGCCAGCTCCGCCAGGCGGCGGATGTCGTCGTGGGTCAGGATCGAGCCGGTCGGGTTGTGCGGCGTGTTGAAGACGAGCAGCTTCGTGCGGGGCGTGATGAGGGAGGCGACCTCCTCCACGTCCATGCGGAAGTCGTTGGCCTCGCGCAGCGGTGCGGCGACCGGCGTACCGCCGGCGTATCGGGCCATCGACTCGTAGATGGGGAAGCCGGGGTTCGGGTAGATGACCTCGTCACCGTCCTCGATCAGCGCAAGCATCGCGTAGAACATGATCGGCTTCGCACCCGGCGTGACGACGACCTGCTCCGGCGTCGTCTCGATTCCCTTCCAGCGGCGGACGTCCTCGACGATGGCCGCCCGCAGCGGCTCGATCCCCGTCGCGGCCGTGTAGTGCGTGGCACCTTCGTCGAGCAGCGCCCGGGCGGCCGCCTCACTCACGTTGCGCGGGGTCTCGAAGTCCGGCTCGCCGATCTCGAGGTGGATCACCTCGCGACCGGTCGCCTCGAGCGCGCGTGCTCGGGCGGCTGCCTCGAAGGCCGTCTCCGTGCCGATCCGCTCCATGCGGCTCGCAAGTCTCACCAGGGTCGTCCTCGCTGTGGTGCGTGGTCTGGCTCGGGGGTCCCACCAGTGTACCGGCCCGGTGCCGGCTCGATGTCGGGCGTTGCGGGGGCGAAGCCGCGCGCTGCTATACTTTCCGAAGCGAAACCAGACACACCGATGCGCCTCACGGCGCCAGGAGAGCGAACGACCCATGACGATGTCTCCAGACTCCCGCGAGCCGATCTCGATGACCGGCGGAGCCCCGACGGGTGACGCGCTCGTGAGCGTGACCGAATCGGCCGCCAGGAAGGTCGTCGAGCTCCGCGAGCGCGAGGGCAAGGCCGATGCGCGCCTCCGCCTGTTCGTGAAGAGCGGCGGTTGCTCGGGATTCAGCTACGGCCTCGCGTTCGACGAGAAGATCAACGAAGGCGACCACGTCGAGGAACACGGCGGCGTGGCCGTCGTGATCGACTCGTTCAGCCGGCAGCACGTCGACGGTGCCGAGATCGACTACGTCGACTCGCTGATGGGCTCCGGCTTCGCCATCAACAACCCGAACGCCGTCAGCAGCTGCGCCTGCGGGTCGAGCTTCAACACCGACGGCTCGCCCGCCAAGGCCGGTGGCTGCGCCCACTGAGCCGCCCTCTCCGCGATCGAAGCCCCGGCGGCCACGTCGGGGCTTCTTCGTGCCCGCCGCGCCGTCACGGCGCGAGTAACATGCTCCGGTGAGTAGCACGTTTGAGCCCGCGCCGGCGTCCGGCGCGGAAGCGCTGCGCCGATCCTTCGCGTTGGCCTGGGGACGGATCGGCGCGGCGTGGGGAGTGGCGCCGTCGACCGCGACCGTCCAGGGCTATCTGCTCGTCTCCGACGGCCCCCTGTCCGAGCCCGAGGTCCGTCGCGCGCTGGGCATGAGCCACCGAGCGGCGAGCCTCGCCCTGACGCAGTGCGAGGAGTGGGGCCTCATCGAGCGAGCCGAGGCGTCCCGTCGCTCCGGACAGCGCGGACCCGCCGCCGTGGCGTGGCAGGTCGTCGGCGATCACTGGGAGTGGTTCCGCCGCGTCGCGGCGGCACGGAAGCAGCGGGAGACCGATCCGGTCGTGCCGCTCATCCGACGTTGCGCCGAAGAGGCCCAGGCCGGAGCGGCCGAAGACGCGGCCGACGCCGAGCTGAGGCGCCTCGGCGAGCGCCTGGCGTCGCTGCTCGAGTTCGTGCAGCGCTTCGATCGGGGGGTCGAGGTCTTCGTGCGTGGCGACGCCCGGGCGATCGAGGGTCTCTTCGGCGCACTCGACCGGCTGGACCGGGCTTCGGTGGAGCGCCTCTGGGGGCTGCTCGGCGAGCTCGGCCCGGAGGAGATGGCACGTGCGCTGGAGGCCCTCTCGAAGCTGCCGCCGGATGCGGCGCGGCGGCTGGTCGGCCTCGCCGATCAGCCGGTTCTGCAGCGGCTCATCGGACTGCGCTGACCTCGTCGAGGAGGAGCGCCTCGTCGTTGCCGTCGTCGCAGAAGCCGGTGACGTGCGCCCAGTACCCATCGCGCCCGCCGGGAAGCGCGGCGTGCCGCACCACGCGACCCGACCCGCGAATGGGATCGCCGTCGGCGAGCTCGGTGCCGTCCGGGAGCCGAACCGGATCCGACAGCGCCGAACCGGCGGGCCAGATCAGCAGACGCTGCGGCCCCCCGCCGAGCAGATACACACAGCCGTCGTCTGCGACGTGAACCTGGCCGTCGACGTCGATGGCCCGGCCGGGGTACTGCTCGCCGGGCAGCTGCTGGGGCAGCCCCATGCCGCCCTCCGCCGGAGGAGCGGACCCGGGAAGCGCCGCGCAGCCGGTGACGAGCGCGACCGGGAGGAGGAGCGAGACGAGCGCGCCGACGCTCGCCCTACTCGCCAGAGCCGTCGTCCTCGAAGACCGACGCGCCGGCCGTGACGGCGGCTGCGACCGCTCCGCCGAGTGCAGCGGGCCTGGGACGCGGGACGGCGACCGGCGTGACGTATCGGCTCACCAGCTCACGCGTGCCGGCGATGCCGAGCTCGTCGAACAGCAGGCCGAACTTGTCGCGCAGGTTGCGCGCGACTTCGCTCGCGGCCTCCTCCGGCAGCGTCCAGAGCTGGCGCTTGAACGGCCCGATCGCCTTCTTGCGGGTCTTGTAGAGGAACTGCTCCTCGGTCTCGCCGTCCTTGCGCTCGTCGGCGCAGTTCGCGACGCACCAATCGAGCATCTCGGCGCGCAGCTCGTCGGGCAGGCCGCCGGCGTCGTAGAGGATGTTCTGGAACCCCGTGGCAAGGTGGACCTCCGCCGTCCCGTGCTCCGGGAAGTGGTGGAACGCCTCGTCGGGCAGGGTCGACGCGCCGTGCTGCACGCAGCCGGCGAGCCCATACTCGTCGCGCGCCACGCGGCTGAGGCGGTCGAGGGTGTCGAAGTCGATCTTCACCTCGGCGATCGAGCCGTCGGCCATCGGCACGCCGCCGTGGCTGGTCCCGGTCTGGATGCTCACCTTGCTGATGCCGACGAGCTCGGCGCCGAGGGCACTCCGGTATCCGTCGAGGTAGGCGCGCAGCTCCTCCTCGGTGGAGTTGTCCTTGCCGACCTCGCCGATCTCGCCCCCGATGCTGATCGTCACCCCATCGGGCTCGAGGGCGCGGATGAGTCGCGTCAGCTCGGCGGTGTTCTCGGCGTTCACCCGCTGCTGCTCCGGGACGGTCGCCTGGTCGAGGTCGACGAGCGTCGAACTGTCGACGTCGATGTTCAGGAAGCCCGCCGCGATCGCCTCGCGAGTGAGGTCCTTGATGCCCTCCATCTCCGGGCCGGGGTCCGACGCCCACTTCGTGCGGTTGAACTGGAAGTGGTCGCCCTGGAGGAAGACCGGCGTCCGCCAGCCCTCGCGAAGCGCCGCCGCGAGCACCACGGCCGCGTACTCCGCCGGCCGCTGCTCCGTGTACGCCATCTCGCTCTTGGCGATCTCGAAGATCACGGCCGCCGCGTCGCGCTCGAGCGCGGCCGCAAAGGCCTGGCGGGCGGTCAGGTACGTCGAGGCGCGAACGTTGATGGCCGGTACGGTGAAGGCCGTCGAGTCGAACTCCCCGCGCCCGCGAGCCATGTACAGCTCGTGAATGGACGCCGATCCACACCCCGCCGCCTGCGACGCGGCCCAGATCACCCATCGCGCGGCCTCGCGCAGCTCCTCGTCGCCGAAGGCCGCCGCGAATGCGAGGTCGTCCATCAACGGCCCGCGCAGGGCTTCCTCGTCGGCGATCTCGAGCCCTGACCCGGAGATGGAGGCGATGCCCTCGAGTCGGGCACGCAGGTCGGAGACGGTGGCGATGCTCATGGAGACCATCCTAGCGAAGGGCCGATACGAGCGTGAACGCCAGCAAGGGCGCTGCCAGTACGCCGAGCCCGGCGGCGAGGAGGTACCAGTCGCGGGCCGCGCGCGTGTCGGCGACGCCGCGGCGGAGCAGCCCCCGCGTCCACCAGTGGACCCCCGACAGGCCGGCGACGTAGAGGACGGCCGCCAGGCCCGCGACGCCGATGGCGAAGGGCCGAACTTCGACGCAGTCCCCGAAGGCCAACGGCCCCCCCTCGGGACAGGGTGCGCTCACCTCGATTGCGATGACGGCTGCGGCGACCGCGAGGACGAGGCCCGACCAGACGAGGTGGGCCAGCAGCGGTCGCGTCAGCGGCGCGCGAGGGCGGCGCTGTGGCGGGCCGCCTCGTCCGACTCGCGCCGGGTGATGCGCCGGTACTCGAGCCACAGGTAGACGCACGCGGCGGCGCCGAGGCCGGCGACGATCGTGCCGAACGCGAGCGCCTGCAGCGGGAAGCGCGGCGGCCAGAACGAGCCGCCGGCGAGATTGAACGCCATGAGCGGGATGAGCATGAGAACGGTGCCCAGATAGTTGAGCAGCACGAAGATCCGGATGGTCGACCAGCCGAAGCCGCGACGCCCGCGCGCCGCCTGGATGCCGAGGGCCAGCAGGATGAGGAGCGCGAAGTTGCCGCCCGCCACTCCGTTCGCGATGAGGAAGCCGACGTCGTCGCTGAAGCGCAGGAACGGGATCTCGACGGTGACCAGGTAGTACACGTAGTTGGGGATGTACGTGAGCATGAAGTACACGAACAGGAAGAGCGGCACGCCCTTCAGCACGGCGACCAGCCACGTCTCGTGGCCGTACAGGAACCAGCCCGTGAAGTCGTCGGCGTTGCTCAGCGTCCGAGACAGGCCGCCGCGCGGGCGGTACACCGGGTACGAGGTCGTGCTCATCGGCTCGTCAATCCTCGGTCTGGTCGAGCAGGAAGGTGATCAACGCGCGCAGCGCGCTCTCCGAGATCGCCGACTCGGGGTGTGGCGGCATGCCGGTCGGTGCGCCGTCGTTGTAGTTCGCCGCCGAGTCGCGGATCCACAGGCCGAGCGCCCGGTACGGATCCTCCTCGTAGTCGGCCTCGTACTGTTCCTGCTGCGCGACCGGTTGGGGCAGGTTGGCCCCCACCTCGTTGCCGATGTTGGTCAGCGGCGGCCCGACCCCGCCCTGCAGATCTGCTCCGTGGCATCCCGCGCATCCCGCCGCGCTGTACACCTGCTGGCCCGCCTCGACGGTGTCCTCGACGTCGGTCGGCGCCTCGGCGTCCTCGAGCCAGTGCTCGATGAGGGCCACGACGGCGTCGATCTGCTGCTCGTTGAGGGGTCCACCGACGTCGGTGCTCCAGGCCGGCATCGGCGAGTTCACGTTTCCGGACACGACGACGCCGCCGTACGCCACCGCGAGGTGGACGTAGTTCGGGTTGACGCGCAGCTTGTCGGCCAGCGTCGAGCTGCGGAGCGACGGAGCCGACCGGCCATCCGGGTCGTTCGGGATCGCGCCGCCCTCGCCCTCCGGCCCGTGGCAGCGAGCGCAGCCGGCGGCGGCCGGCTCGTCGCCGTCGTCCGAGTAGATGATCTCCCCGAAGTGGAGGAGCTCCTCCTCCTGCTCCACCGCGATCGCGTCACGGCGGGGCTGATCGGTGAACCAGTAGAGCATCGTGAAGGCCGCCATGGCCGTGACGAGGAGGACGCCGAGCGTCTTCAGTCGCATGCCATCAGCCCGTGCAGTGCGGAATGTCGCCGGGGGCCCGATCGTCGAACGTCACGGTGCCGGGCGGCGGCCCGGACTCGACCTCGCGGGTGTTCACGATGTACGTGTCGCCGTCGAGCACGACCGGGAAGCGGTCCATGCCGCGGGGGGCCGGCCCTGCGCGATGCTCGCCGAACACGGTGTACTGCGACCCGTGGCAGAGGCACTCGAACCACTGGCTCGCCTCGCACAGCTGCGGGACCTGGCAGCCGAGGTGCGGGCACTTGCGCCAGAGCGCCATCACCTGGTCGCCCGGATCCGCAACCGGGAGCGATGCATCGGCCTGGACCGCCCCCTCCGATCGATCCGCGACGCGGGCCATGGCGGCCGGCATGTTGACCACGAACAGGTTCGCCGGGTTGTAAATGTACGGAAGCCCGTCCTGCCACTCCGGGGCGGCGGAGTTGATGTCATCGGCCGTGCCGAGCGTGATCTCCGCGCCGAGCCCCTCGGTCAGGTTCGGCCACAGGAAGGCGACCGTGCCGCCGAGGAACTGGAGGCCCAGCAGCCCGGTGCCGATCCCGAGCATGCGGCGCATGAACCCGCGCCGGCTGATCTCGCCGGCGCGCGGGCCGCGCACCTCGCCGTAGGGTCGGTTCTGCGTCATAGCGTGAAGAAGAGCCCCTCCCACGGCCAGACCCACTGCCAGCCCGGACCGCGGAAGAACGAGCCGATGAAGGTCGTCACGAGCCCACCGATCATGAGGGCCAGGAAGAAGACCCACATCGTCTTGCGGTCACGCGCCGCCTTGTAGGGCGTCCGATCGATGAACGGGATCGCCATCAGCCCGACGAGGTAGAAGGTCGGCACGATGACGCCCGCGACGGTGGCGTTGAAGTAGCTGAGGATCTCCTGCAGCCCGAGGAAGTACCACGGCGCCTTGGCGACGTGCGGCGTGATCGCCGCGTTCGCCATCTCCTCGAGCGGAGCGCGGATGAAGACCGAGGTCACGATGAGGAGGATGGTGATGAGCCCGGCCATCACGAACTCGGCCCGCAGCAGATGCGGCCAGGTGAGGAGGGTCTCGTCGGGCCGCTTGTCGACGCGGACCATCGACTCCTGCTTCACGTAGGCGAGCAGGCGGAAGCGCTCGGTGCCCGGCACGCCCGGCGGTCCGGGCAGCTTCGGCCCGGCGCCCGGCGTCAGGATCGGCGCGCGGTCGGGCGCCTGGGTCGGCGCGTTCTTGTCGGCGGTCGCGTTCGGTCGCTTCTCGATCGTCATCGCTGGTCGGTCCTAGCCTACACCGGGCCGGAGATCCCGCCATCCTTCCGGATCCGCCAGAAGTGGACGATCAGGAGGATGGCGGTGATGAGCGGGAAGGCGATCACGTGCATCACGTAGAACCGCAGCAGCGTGTCCTGACCGACCTGGATCCCGCCCAGCAGGAAGAAGCTCGACTCGGCGCCGAGCAGCGGCGCGTAGAGGGCCATCTGCGTCCCGACGGTGATCGCCCAGAACGCGATCTGGTCCCAGGGCAGCAGGTAGCCGGTGAAGCTGAGCCACAGCGTGCAGAAGAGGAGCACGACGCCGATGACCCAGTTGAACTCGCGGGGTGGCTTGTACGCGCCGTGGTAGAAGACGCGGATCATGTGGAGGAACACGGTGAGCACCATCAG
>DATLGA010000147.1:0-3951 GCA_035540715.1 Candidatus Limnocylindrales bacterium
GTCCATGTGGACCGCCCGCAGCCGTTCGACGAAGTCGGCGGAGCGGGCGGGGCGGGCGGGATCGAGATCCCGCTCCGGTTCCCGCCCGCCGCCCCGGGGTGCCGGGTTCGGCGCCACCCGCTAGCTCGCGATGCTCGCCGCCGCGTCCGGGTGCGCCTGCAGGGTGTCCTCGCCGGACTCGCCGGTGCGGATCCGGTGGGCCTGCTCGACCGGCATGACGAACACCTTGCCGTCGCCGACCGACCCGGTGCGCGCGTGGCGCAGGATGCACTCGACGACCTGCTCGACGTCCGTGGTGGCGACGACGCACTCGACCTTGAGCTTGGGCCGCAGGTAGTTGGTCAGCTCGGCGCCGCGGTAGCGCTCCGTGATCCCCTTCTGCCGGCCCGACCCCTTGACCTCCGAGATGGAGAGCGAGGGGAAGCCGAGGTTGAGCAGCTCCGAGCGGATCGGCTCGAAGGCCTCGTGGCGGATGAACGCCTCGACCTTCTTCATGCCGTCACCTCGCGGTTGGTCGGCACGGGCGCCGCTCGCTCGGCGCTCGCGACCGGCGCGGCCGCGGGCGAGTAGCCGGCCAGCTCGGGCGCCGGGATGAACTGTTCCGGGTAGCCGTACATGCCGTGCTCGGAGATGTCCAGGCCGGCGTCCTCCTCGTCGGCGCTGACGCGCAGGCCGTAGGTCTTCTTGATCGCCCAGAAGGTCACCCAGGAGAGGGTGAAGACGAACGCGAAGACGGTCACCACGCCCAGCGCCTGGACGCCCAGCTGCTCGAAGGAGCCCGTGTAGAACAGGCCGGCCTCGCCGACGCCGTTGTACTCGGCGTACTTCGGGTGCGTGAACAGCCCGCAGGCGACCGTGCCCCAGATGCCGGCGATGCCGTGCGCCGACAGCGCGCCCACCGGGTCGTCGAGCTTCTTGTCGATCGCGTAGATCGACAGCACGACGATCGCGCCGGCGAGGCCGCCGATGATCGGCGCCGTCCACGGCATCACGTAGCCCGACGGGGCGGTGATCGCGACCAGGCCGCCGATCGCGCCGTTGCCGGCCATGCCGATGTCGAGCGTGCCGGTCTTCAGGCGGCTGACGACGAGCGCGCCGAGCACGCCGGCTGCCGCGCCGAGGTTGGTGATGAGGAAGATCTGCGGGAAGCGGCCGTCCATCGCGCCGAGCGTGGAGCCCGGGTTGAAGCCGAACCAGCCGAGCCACAGGATGAAGATGCCCAGGCCGAACAGCGGCATGTTGTGGCCGGGGATCGCGCGCGGCTTGCCGTCGGCGCCGTACTTGCCCCGGCGGGCGCCCAGGTGCAGCAGCACCGCGAGCGCGCCGGTGGCGCCGATCAGGTGCACCGCGGTCGAGCCGGCGAAGTCCTGCATGCCGAGCGAGCTCTGCAGCCAGCCGCCGCCGAAGACCCAGTGCGAGCCGACGGGGTAGATGAAGCCGGCGAACACCACCGCGTAGATCGCGTAGACGCCGAACTTGATGCGCTCGAGCGTCGTGCCCCACACGATCGCCAGCGAAACGGCGCAGAAGGTGAACTGGAAGAAGAACTTGGCCTCGATCGTGGCGTCGGAGGCCGCCATCACCGGGAAGGCCTCGGCGGGATCGCCGAAGGCGCGCAGGAAGAAGCCGTCGGTGCCGATGACCTTGCCCACCCCGAACGCGAAGGCGAAGCCGCAGGCCCAGTAGGCGATCGAGGCGATCGACAGGTTGGTGAGGATCTTCGCCACGACCGTCCCGGCGTTCTTGGCGCGCGAGAAGCCGATCTCGAGGAAGGCGAAGCCCGCCTGCATGAAGAACACGAGGGCGGCCGCGATCATCACCCACAGCGAGTTGATGGCGACGGTGTCCGCCAGGGCCCCGTTCTGGGCGGCGTCGAGTGCGTCGGCGTGGGCGGCAGCCGGCAGCGCCAGCAGTCCGGCGCCCGCCAATGGGAGCGTTCGTCTCATGGCGGGAATGCTGTTCGGCGGCCGGCCGCCGGTCTTTGTCCGGCTGTCGAAGATTCGCGCCGCCGTCGCCGCCCGGCTGTCGAAGCCGGCGCACGAGGGCGAAGCAAAGTGCGGGATCTTTGTCCACGTGGACAACCTCCGGCGGGCCAGCCGTCTTTAGCCTCACGGCCATGGCCCGAACCAGAACGCAGAACGTCCACGCCGCCCAGTGGTCTCCCAACGGCGGCTCGCTCGGGACGACGGATCTCACCGCCCCGGGCGCCCAGATCTTCGGCTCGAACGTCTTCTCCCCGATCGTCCAGCGCCAGCGCCTGCCCAAGGCCGTCCATAAGCGCCTGCAGCAGTGCCTGGAGACGGGCAAGCCGCTCGACGCCGAGCTCGCCGACGCCGTCGCCTCGGCGATGAAGGAGTGGGCGATGGAGAAGGGCGCGACGCACTTCACCCACTGGTTCCAGCCCCTCACCGGCTCGACGGCCGAGAAGCACGACTCGTTCTTCGCCCCGACGGGCGACGGCACCGCGATCGCCGACTTCTCCGGCAAGGAGCTCATCCAGGGCGAGCCGGACGCGTCGTCGTTCCCGACCGGCGGCATCCGGCAGACGTTCGAGGCGCGCGGCTACACCGCCTGGGACCCGACGTCGCCGGCGTTCATCCTCGAGAACCCCAACGGCGCGCTGCTGTGCATCCCGACCGCGTTCGCGTCGTGGACGGGCGAGGCGCTCGACACGAAGATCCCGCTGCTGCGCTCGATGGACGCGCTGTCGAAGTCGGCGGTCGCCGCGCTGAAGCTGCTCGGCGACGACGACTGCGCCCGCGTCTTCACCACGGTCGGGCCCGAGCAGGAGTACTTCCTGATCGACGAGCGCTACTACTTCGAGCGCCCCGACCTCGTGACCACGGGCCGCACGCTGTTCGGCGCCAAGCCGCCCAAGGGCCACGAGCTCGACGACCACTACTTCGGCTCGATCCCCGAGCGCGTGCTGGCGTTCATGCTCGAGGCCGAGCAGGAGCTGGCCAAGCTCGGCGTGCCGATCAAGACGCGCCACAACGAGGTCGCGCCGGCGCAGTACGAGGTCGCGCCGATCTTCGAGAACACCAACGTCGGCGTCGACCACCAGCAGCTCACCATGCAGGTGCTGCAGAACGTCGCCCGCCGCTACGGCCTGGTCTGCCTGATCCACGAGAAGCCGTTCGCCGGCGTCAACGGGTCGGGCAAGCACAACAACTGGTCGATGGGCACCGACCGCGGCGGCAACCTGCTCGACCCGGGCGACACGCCGCACGAGAACCTCGTCTTCCTGTTCTTCTGCACCGCGGTCATCGCGGCGGTCAACTCACACCAGGCGCTGCTGCGCGCGTCCGTCGCCTCGTCGGGCCAGGACCACCGGCTCGGCGCCAACGAGGCGCCGCCGGCGATCATCTCGATCTTCCTCGGCGCCGAGCTCGAGAAGGTCTACGAGGCGATCGAGACGGGATCGGGCGACGCCGCGACGCCGCAGTCCTACCTGGGGCTCGGCACGTCCGTGCTGCCGACGCTGCCGCTGCACGGCGGCGACCGCAACCGCACGTCGCCGTTCGCGTTCACCGGCAACAAGTTCGAGTTCCGCGCCGCCGGCTCCTCGCAGTCGCTGGGCCTCCCCAACACGGTGCTCAACACGATCGCCGCCGAGGCCATCGACGAGATGCGCAAGGGCGTCGAGGCGCGCGTGCAGGACGGCGCGTCGGTCGAGGAGGCCGTGCTCGCCGCCGTCAAGCAGGCGTGGACGGCGAACAAGGCGATCGTCTTCAACGGCGACGGCTACTCGGAGGAGTGGCACGCCGAGGCCGAGGGCCGCGGGCTGAAGAACCTGCGCACGACGCCGGACGCGCTGCCGGCGCTCGTCGACGAGCAGACCGTCGAGGTCTTCTCGGCCTACGACGTGCTGTCCGAGCGCGAGCTCGAGTCGCGCTACGAGGTGCTGGTCGAGCAGTACGCGACCAGCCTCAACATCGAGGCCGAGACCGC
>DATLGA010000148.1:0-2645 GCA_035540715.1 Candidatus Limnocylindrales bacterium
CGCGACGCCCTCGCCGACGCCAACTCCCACGCCGACGCTCGCTCCGACCCTCACATCAAGCCCGGCTCCGACGCCGACGCCCACCACGATGCCGAACTCCACTCCGCCGCCGAATTCCAGGCCTACGCCAACTCCCACGCCGACGCTCGCTCCGACCCCCACATCGAGCCCGGCTCCGACGCCGACGCCGACCCCGGCGCCGACGGCGCGGAGCGAGGAGAGCGGCGGCCCGGCTCCGAGCGCCGAAGCCCCCACACCGTCTGCGGCGCCAGCGTCCACCACCGATGATGCGGGCGGCGGCGCGGTCGCGCTCGCCATGCCGCCGGGAGGGGGGAGCGCGACGCCGACGCTCGAGCGCAGCGACTCGGAGCCGATCCCGATCCCGATCTCGCTCGGCCCGCTCGGCCTCGTGGGCGCCATCGACATCTGGATCATTCCGGGCCTGCTCATCGGTACGCCCGGGCTGCTGCTCGTCGCCTTCGTGCTCCTGCAGGCGGCCGGTGCGCTGGCCTGGCTGCCGGCCATCCGCCGGCTTCGGGGTACCGACCCGGTATCGGGCTAGGTCACCCGGGCCGGCGGCGCGTCGGCCTGGTGATGGCCACGGTCGAGCGCGTCGCGCAGCCGATCGAGGGCGTCCCACGCCTCTGCGTACCGCGTCGTGAGCGGGCTGAACCCGAGGCGCACGACGTCCGGTGGTCGGAAGTCGGGCACCACCCCCGCGCGATCGATGAGCGCTCGCGCGAGCGGCCACGCCCGCGGGTGGCGCAGCGCCAGGTGGTGGCCGCGGCGTTCCGGATGCCGGGGCGTCGCCACCGTCACGCCGTGGGAGCGGAGCCAGGCATCGGTCAGGTCGATGGCCAGCGTGGTGAGCCTCCGTCCCTTGGCGGCGATGCGGTCCATGCCCGCCTCCTCCACGAGGCCGAGTGCAGCGTCGACCGCCGCGAGGCCGAGGATCGAGGGCGTGCCCGCGGCGAAACGCCCGACGCCCTCGGCTGGCTCGTACCCGGCGCCCATGACGAACTGGTCGCGCCGGCCGAACCAGCCCTGGATCGGGGAGCGAAGCTCCGCCTGGAGATCGGCTCGCACGTAGACGAAGGCGGGCGCTCCGGGACCGGCATTCAGGTACTTGTACGTGCACCCGACCGCGAGCTCCGCGGCGGCAAGGTCCACTTCCACGGCGCCGGCCGAGTGACTCAGGTCCCAGATGACGAGCGCATCGGCGCTCGCGGTCAGCTCCGCCATCGGGAGCAGCGCACCGGTCCGATAGTCGACGTGCGACAGGCACAGGACGCCGTTCGAGGCCGCGTCCACCGCGGCCTCGATCGAGGTCGCCTCGACGTAACGGCGGCCGCGCTGCCGGGCGACGCCCTCGAGCACGTATCGATCGGTGGGGAAGTTGCCGGCATCGGTGACGATCGGCCCGGGACGCAGGTCGGCGGCCGCGTGGGCCAGCTTGTACAGGTTCACCGTGACCGAATCGGTGACGAGCACCTCGCCGGGCCGTCCGCCGAGCGCCACCCGCGCGAGGCGATCGCCGACGCGGGCCGGCAGCTCGATCCAGTCGTGCCAGCCCTCGACGACCCGCGCGCCCCAGTCGTCGACGGCGCGCAGCACGGCGTCGCGCACGTCGATCGAGAGACGGCCCAGCGAGTTGCCGTCGAGGTAGATTCGGTCCGGATCGGCGACGACGAACCGGTCGCGGAAGCTCGCGAGCGGATCGCCCTCGTCGAGGGCCAGGGCTTCGGATCGCTCGGTCGGATCAGCCAATCGGGGTGTTGGCGTCCCACTCCTCGAGTGCCTTGCGGACGTCGGCCAGGAAGAACCCGACCTGCGCGCCGTCGAGCACGCGATGGTCGAACGAGCAGGTCATGTTCATCATGTGCCGGATCGCGATCACGTCGGCGCCCTCGATCTCCATGACGCGCGGCCGCTTGACGATCGCCTCCATCGACAGGATGGCGACCTCCGGCGCGTTCACGATCGGCATCGAGCTGACCGATCCGAACCAGCCGGTGTTGTTGACGGTGAAGGTCCCGCCCTGGAGCTCGTCGAGGCGCAGCTTGCCCGAGTGCGCGCGGGAGCTGATGTCGCGGATCCGCGCGTTCACGCCGCTGATCGAGAGCTGATCGGCGTTCGCGATCACGGGCACGATGAGCCCGTTGTCGACCGCAACGGCGATCCCGATGTTCATCGCCTGCTTGAGGATGATCTTGTCGTCGGCGAACTGGCTGTTGATCGTCGGGTGCTTGCGCAGCGTCTCGGTGACCGCCTTCACGACCACCGCGACGTAGCTCAGCGATGCGCCCTCCCGAGCCTTGAAGGCCATGTTGTTGGCCTCGCGCCACCGGACGACGTTGGTCATGTCGACCTCGATCACGGTGTAGGCGTGCGGGACCGTCTGCTTGACCTGCGTCATCTTCTTCGCGATGCCCTTGCGCATCTGCGACAGCGGCAGCTCGGTGTCGCCACCCGAGGGAGCGGGGACCGATGGGGGCGCCGGCGCGGCGAGCTTCGGCGGCTCGGACGGGGCGGGCGCCGAGGGCCGGGCCTGGACCTCCTCGGCCGGCTGGGCCTGGGCGGCCTGTGGCTGCGGCGGCGCCTCGGCCGCAGCTGCCGGGGCCGACGGCGGTGCCGCCTCGCCGCCC
>DATLGA010000149.1:0-11575 GCA_035540715.1 Candidatus Limnocylindrales bacterium
CGCCTGGCGCAGGAGCAGACCGATCGTGCCTACGCGGCGGCGCCGAACTACTTCGGCCGGCTTCCGAGCGCGAACTGCTACGTCAAGGCCGTCGAGCCGTATCGGGAGAAGGACGCGCCGCCGGCTTTCTATATGCCGCCATCACTCGACGGGTCGCGCCAGGGCCAGTACTACATCAACACCTACCAGCCAGGCGAGCGACAGCTGCACAAGATCGCGGCGATCACGTTCCACGAAGCCACGCCGGGCCATCACTTCCAGATCGGGATCGAGATGGAGCTCGACGGCCTGCCGGCATTCCGCCGCCTCGGCTCTCGGATGGCCGGCGTGGCGTACGCCGAGGGATGGGGCCTGTACTGCGAGCGCCTTGCCGACGAGATGGGCCTCTATCTCGACGATCGCGAGCGCCTCGGCATGCTCGACGCGCAGTCGTTCCGCGCTGCGCGACTCGTCGTCGACTCCGGCCTGCACGCCATGGGCTGGTCGCGCGACCAGGCGATCGCGTTCATGCACGAGCGCGGCTCCCTGCCGATGGTCGACGCCGAGATCGAGGTCGACCGCTACACGGTGTGGCCCGGCCAGGCCCTCGCCTACAAGCTCGGCCAGCGCGAGATCGAGCGGGCGCGGGCCGAGGTGTCCGAGCTCATGGGCGACCGATTCGACCTGCGCGCCTTCCACGACTCGGTGCTGGCCCACGGCTCAGTGCCGCTCGCAACGCTCCGACGCGAGCTGCCCGGCTGGGTCGAGGCGGCGGTAGGGGGCGCCTCGTAGCGGCTTGTTCGACGCGGTTGCTCTGTGGCGGGACTAACGGCCACGTTGGGCCCTTATCGGGCTTCGCGTGGCCGGGATGACCGTCCCGGGGCAACCCATGGGCATCCTGGCGGCCGTGCTTGGCCGTTAGTTCCGCTCCGCGGCAACTGGCAGCTCCCCACGCGGGCGAGTCACAGATCTGACCAGGGGTCGTAGTCGGGATCGGGGGGTTCGGCAGCGGGACGCAGCTGCTCCGGCACGTTCCGCAGGTTCACCCTGACCCGCCACCACACCGTCGAGCGGCCGCGCATGGCGTCCACGAGCACGTCCTCCGGGTCGCGGACGTGAGATGCCGCCTCGGGATGGCGAGCGCGCCAGCGATCGAGGCCGGCGAGGGCATCGGCCTTGTCGGCGGCCTGCGAGATGACGAGCAGTGGCTGCGACGAGCGGCGCCGACCGGTGGGGGAGACGGTGCCGTCGGCATTGCGGGCCGGCGGCTTCGGCACGGCCGGCGCGACGGAGCCGGCGCGTCCGCGAGGGGCTGTCGGGTCGGTGGGCGGCCGGTCGTCGGTGCGGCGACGCTTCGAGGGCTGGACCCGCGGAGGCTCACCGGCCTGCTTGGCGTAGTGCGGTGGCCACGGCGCGTCACCCTGGCCCTCGGCCTCCTGGCGCGCCACGAGCTCCAGCAAGGGCTCCAGCGAGTACGCCCGCTCCTCGATTCCGGCGCCGAGGTCGCCGAGCCGTTCGTAGCGCTCCGGCACCGTCCGCAGCGTGAAGTCCTCGAGCTCGGCGTCAGGCACCTCGTCCCAGCTCAACGGCGCGCTGACCGTGGCGCCCGCCCGGGGCCGCACCGAGTACACCGATGCCACGGTCCGGTCCTTGGCGTTCTGGTTGTAGTCGAGGAACACCCCGTGCCGCTCCTCCTTCCACCACTTCGACGTGGCGAGTGACGGAGCTCGGCGCTCGACCTCGCGGGCGAGTGCCAGGGCCGCCCGGCGCACCTCCGGGAACCCCCATCGCGGCTCGATGCGCACGTACACGTGGATGCCGCGCGAGCCCGAGGTCTTCGGCCAGCCGGCGTACCCGAGCTCGTCGAGTACCTCGCGCACGACCATCGCCACGCGCCGCACGTCGGCCCACGGCACGCCGGGGCCGGGATCGAGGTCGACCCGCAGCTCGTCCGGATGGTCGAGGTCGCCAGCGCGCACCGGGTGCGGATTGAGGTCGATGCAACCGAGGTTGACCACCCACGCCAGCGCAGCGGCGTTGTCGACCACGACCTCGTCCGCGGTGCGGCCGGACGGGAAGGACAGCTCGACGGTACGGACGAAGTCGGGCACGTTCTTCGGCGCGCGCTTCTGGAAGAAGGCCTCGCCATCGGCTCCGTCGACGAACCGTTTGAGCGCCATCGGCCGATCGTGGATCCCGACGAGCGCCCCATCGGCGACGGAGAGGTAGTAGCGGACGAGGTCGAGCTTCGTGATGCCGGCCTCGGCGAAGAACAGCTTGTTCGGGTTGCTGATCGTGACCTCGTGCCCGTCGAGCGTGAGGGTCTCGGACTCCGTCCTGGCCATCGGTCACAGGGTAGCCTGCTCGGACAGCGGGCACGTCCCTTGCGAGGAGGCACCGATGATGGAGCGCGTGAAGGAGTGGCTGGCCCGAGCCGACGACTGGAGCCTGCGCCACAAGTGGCCGCGCGTCTCGCGACGGGCCGTCAGCGGATTCCTCAACCACGAGGCGCTGCAGTACGCGGGAAGCATGGCGTACTTCGCGGTGCTCTCGATCTTCCAGCTGCTGGTCCTCGGCGTCGTCGTCGGATCGTTCGTGCTCGGCGAAGGGGAGGCGCGACGACTGGTGATCGAGCAGGTCGAGGCTGGCTCGCCGCTCGACGCCGAGACGGTCGGCACCATCATCGACTCGGTCATCGAGTCACGCGGCGCGATGTCGATCATCAGCATCGGCTTTCTGACATGGAGCGCCCTCGGCGTCTTCTCGGCACTCTCGAACGGCATCAGCCGCGTCTTCGAGAACGCGCCGAAGCGGCCGTTCGTCAGGGACAAGCTGATCGGCCTGCTCCTCATGGCGACGACCGGCATCCTCGCGGTCGCGTCGGTCGTCATCGGCGTGGTGACCGGCATCCTCCAGCAGGTGGCGAACGAGTTCGTCGCGGGGCTCCCCGGAGGCGCCACCGCCGTGTGGCTCATCGGCCTCCTCGCGCCGCTGCTCCTCATCTTCGTCGCGTTCTGGGTCATCTACCGGGTCGTGCCGAACCGCCCGGTGAGCTGGGGCGAGGTCCTGCCGGGCGCGATCGTGGCCGCGGTCCTGTGGACCATCCTTCGCTTCGGGTTCACCTGGTACGCCACGAACGTGGCGAACTACGAGTCCGCCTTCGGGCCGATCTCGACCGGTATCACGCTCCTCGTCTTCCTGTACTTCGCGAGCGTGATCGTGCTGCTCGGCGCCGAGTTCGCACGGGCCAGTGCGATCGACGGCGATGTCGGGCCGATCACGGCAGCCGATCCACGCCTCCTGCCGGTGCCGGTCGAGGTCCCACCAGGCCCTGCATCGGCGCCCGCCCGACGGCGCCTCCCGAAGGCCATCTGGCTCGGCGGAGCGGCCGTTGCCGGCCTGCTGATCGGCCGTCTGACCAAGCGCACCGACGACGACACGTACTGAGACGGTCCTGTCGCCCGGGGTGGCAGGGACCAGTCGGGTGTAGTACATTCGGGCCCGTTTCGACGCCTCCAGGCGTCGGGCACCATACGCCCCTGACTCGCTACGGGGCATAAAGGGCACATTGCAGACACGGATCACCGCTTCATGAGGCGGCGGTCGCGTCTCGCCGTCACGTTCGTCGCCCTGCTGACGGTGGGATGGAGCGTCGTCACAACTCAGCCCAGCGGCTCGGCCCTTGCCGCTGATCCCGAGGCCGAACTGGCCAGAACCAAGGCGCAGCTCGCCGACGCGCAGTCGGCGCGGCAGTCGCTGGCGGCCACCCTCGACAAGCAGCGCGCCGAGCTGGCGCAGCTGCAGGTGCGCTCTGCCGACCTCAACGGTCAGCTCGACCTCGCGCGGGCCGAGCTCGCGTCGGTCACCGCCGAGTACGAGCGCGTCAGCGGCCTCCTCGCCCAGGTTCGGGAGCAGGTCGTCCAGATCGAAGCGCGCCTGGAGGAGCTCCATGCCGGCATCGCGGAGCTGGACGCCGAGCTCGAGATCGTGGCCGCCGACATCGACCGGCGCACCGCCGACCTCGACGAGCGCGAGGCGCTGCTCCAGGACCATCTCCGCACGGCCTACGAGCGCAGCCAGACCTCGCTCCTCGAGGTGCTCCTCTCCGCCCGATCGCTGGACCAGGCCACCACCCAGGTCGGCTACATGATGACCGTCTCGGACCAGGACGCGATCCTGGCCGACGAGATCCGCGCCATCCGGGAGGAGCTCGAGGTCCGCCAGGCCATGCTCGAGGACGGCCGCAGGGCGCTCGCCGAGGCGCGGGAGGTTGCCGAGGCCCAGGAGGCATCGCTCAAGGAACGCCGCGACGAGCTCACCGCTCTCGAGGCACAGCTCGCCGAGCTGCGCGCCGCCGCCGAGGTGAAGCGGGCGGAGCAGGAGGCGGCCCTGAACGCGTCGCTCCAGGCGGCGCAGGACGTCGAGACGAAGATCGCCGACAACGAGCGCGCCGCGCAGGCGCAGGAGCAGCTGGCCCGCCAGCTTCAGCAGCAGGCCGCAGCCCAGCAGGCTGCCATCGACGAGGCCAAGCGCAAGGCCGCCGAGGAGGCCCGCCGCCGCGCCGAGGCGGAGCGCAAGGCCCGAGAGGAGGCCGCCCGCCAGGAGGCTGCGGCGCGGAGTGCCGCCGAGCGCGAGGCAGCGCGCCGGGCGGCGGCCGAGGCCGCGCGCCAGAACGCGACGTCGAACTACGGCTTCCGCTGGCCCGAGCGATCGTTCCGCGTGACCCAGGAGTGGGGCCCGACCGGCTTCGTGCTCGAGCCGCCCTACACGTACCGGGGCACGTACTACCCCCACTTCCACACCGGCATCGACTTCGCGAACGGCTGCGGCACGCCGATCTATTCCGCCGGCGCGGGGGTCGTTGTCGCGTCAGGTCAGCCGTTGATGCCGTGGGACACCGGCTTCGGGGTCGTCATCGATCACGGCAACGGCATCCAGACGTGGTACTGGCATATGCAGCCGCGCGTCGTGGTCGCTCCGGGACAGATCGTGACCAGCGAGACCGTCATCGGCTACGAGGGAACGACGGGGCTCTCGACCGGCTGCCACGTGCACTTCGCGGTGAACCATCACGGCGTGTGGGAGAACCCGCGCAACTACCTGCCGTAGCCCGATCGCGCAAGGGGGGCGGAGAGGGACCGCGCCCGCGGTCGGCTACGCGCCGACCGGCTCCCGGACGGCGGGCAGGTACAGCCGATCGACGTACTCGGTCAGCATCCGCGCCGTGCTGAACTGCCACAGCGCGGATGCGATCGAGGCCCGCATCGTCGCGAGCCAGGCGGTGGGCACGCCGGCCGCCGAGCGATCGTAGAAGCGCGGGACGATCTCTTCCTCGAGAAGCCGATACAGCTCGGTGGCGTCCGCCGCGTCCTGGGACTCGTCGTCGCCGTCCGCCGTCCGATCGCCGATGGCCCAGCCGTTCTCGCCATTGAAGCCCTCGTCCCACCAGCCGTCCAGGATGCTGACCGACGGGATCCCGTTGATCGCCGCCTTCATGCCGGACGTGCCCGACGCCTCCATCGGGCGGCGCGGGTTGTTCAGCCAGATGTCGACGCCACCGACGAGGAAGCGCGCGATGCGCATGTCGTAATCCTCGACGATGAAGACCCGACCGCGGAGCCGGTCAGAGCGGGAGAGCTCGAAGATGTGCTGGATCACCTGCTGCCCCGGCCGGTCGGCGGGGTGCGCCTTGCCGGCGATCACGACCTGCACGGGCCGCTCGTCGGCTCCGATGATGGCTGCCAGCCGTTCCTCGTCGCGGAACAGGAGGGCCGCCCGCTTGTAGGTCGCGAAGCGGCGCGCGAACCCGATCGTGAGCGCTTCCGGATCGAGGACGCCGCGGACCGCGCGCAGGGCGTCGGGCGACTCGCCGTGGCGCGCGAACTGGCGCGACAGCCGCGTCTCCAGGAACCCCATCATCTCCCGCTTCTGCTGCTGATGGGCGCTCCACAGCTCCGCGTCGTCGAGGTCGCCGAGCCGCTCCAGGGCGGCTGGCCCGTTCAGGTCGACGCCGAGGGGGACGCCGATCGCGCGCTGCACCAGCCGCCGCACCGGGCGGCCCATCCAGGTCGGGACGTGGACGCCGTTCGTGATCGCATCCACCGGGTGGCCGGCGAGCGACTGCCACGTCTCGGTCGCCGTCGCACCGTGGAGCTGGCTCACCGCGTTCGCGCCGGTGGCATGACGCAGGACGAAGGCCGTCATGTCGAACGGCGCGTTCGGATCGTCGGTATGGCCGCGTCCCAGCTCGAGGAGCTCGCCCGGCTCGGCGTGAACGTCCTCGAACCAGCGCCGCAGTGCGGCGGTCACGAGATCGCGCGCGAAGACCTCGTTGCCGGCCGGCACGGGGGTGTGGATCGTGAAGACGGCATCGCGCCCGACGCGCCGCAGCGCCTCCGCGGCGGCGAGGCCCGGTTCGGCGGCCACCATCTCGCGGGCGCGCTCGACGAGCAGGAACGCCGAGTGACCCTCGTTCAGGTGCCATACCGCGGGGTCGATGCCGAGCGCGCGAAGCGCCCGGACGCCACCGATTCCGAGGACGAGCTCCTGGCACAGGCGCATCTCGCGGCCGCGGACATAGAGGATGTGGGTGATCGGCCGGTCGGCGGGATCGTTCCGTGGCACGTCCGTGTCGAGCAGCAGGATCGGCACGCGGCCGACCTGCGCCACCCACACCGCCGCGTGGACCTCGCGGCCGTCGATCTCGACGCTGACCTCGAGCGGGCCGCCGTTGCGGGCCCGTGCGCGACGGAGGGGCAGCTGCGACGGATCGAGGTCCGGCTGGGCGTGCTCCTGGTGTCCATCGGCATCGATCTGCTGGCGGAAGTAGCCGCGGCGGTAGAGGAGACCGATGCCGACGAAGGGCAGCGCGGCGTCCGAGGCGGACTTGCAATGGTCGCCGGCCAGGATGCCGAGGCCTCCCGAGTAGATCTGCATCGACTCGTGGATGCCGAACTCGGCACAGAAGTACGCGATCGGGCCGGGCAGATGCCGCTCCGGAGACGTGGCGTACCACGAGTCGGAACCGTTCGCCAGGTAGCGGTGGAACTCGTCGAGGACGCGGCTGGCGTCGACCATGAAATCCTCGTCCCCCGCGATCTGGGCCCATCGGCCCTGGTCGATGCCGCGGAGGACGGCGACCGGATTGCGATGGCGGGTCCAGGCCTGATGATCGAGACGGCTGAAGAGGGCCTGGGCGCGCGGCGTCCAGCTCCACCACAGGTTGTAGGCAAGCTCGTCGAGCCCTTCGAGCCCGGCGGGAAGGTTCATGTCATGGCCGGGCAGCGTCGGCACGCGGAGGGATGTGGTCACGGATGCCGATGATAGCGAGGCGCGGCGTACGATGACGGGGTGACTTCCATCCGAGAGCAGCGCGCGCTCGATGTCGCCGCGTTGCGCGATCAGTTCCCGGCGCTCCGCCGGACCGTCGCCGACCGGCCGGTTGCCTACCTCGATGGTCCGGGCGGCACGCAGGTCCCGCACGCATGCATCGACGCCATGACGGCGTACCTGGAGCGCAGCAACGCGAACCACGGCGGCGCGTTCACTGCATCGGTCGAGACCGATGCGATGCTCGACGCCGTCCATGCCGCCGCCGCCGACTTCCTCGGCGCGACCGATCCGGGCGAGATCGCGTTCGGGCCGAACATGACCACGCTCACGTTTGCGGTGAGCCGAGCGCTGGGCCGCGAGATCGGAGCCGGCGACGAGCTCGTCGTGACGCGACTCGACCATGACGCGAACGTGGCCCCGTGGCTCGCGCTGGCCGAGGAGCGTGCCGCGACCGTCCGCTGGCTCGAGCTGGCCCCCGACCGCGCCGGACTGGACCTCGACCGGCTCGGCGACGTGGTCACGCATCGAACGAAGATCGTGGCGGTCGGCCTTGCCTCGAATGCACTCGGCACGGTGACCGACGTGGCCCGTGTCACGGCGGCCGCCCGCGAGGTCGGCGCGATCGTCTACGTCGACGCGGTGCACGCCGCGCCGCACCTGCCGATCGACGTGGCGGCGCTCGGCGCGGACCTGCTGGTCACCAGCCCGTACAAGTTCTTCGCCCCGCACCTCGGCATGCTCTACGGGCGCCGCGAGCTGCTCGAGCGCCTCTCGGCGTATCGCGTGCGGCCCGCCGGCGACGCCCTGCCGGGCAAGTGGGAGGTCGGCACGCAGAGCCACGAGTCGCTCGCGGGCCTGCTCGGCACGTTCGAATACCTCGAGCGCATCGGCTCGGCGTACGGCGGGGCGGCCTCGTCCGGCCGGCGCGCTCGGCTGGCCGCCGCCATGCGCGCCATTCAGGCCCACGAGCGCGATCTGTCGCTCGGCACCCTCGAGCGCCTGGCCGCGGTGCCGGGGCTTCGGGTCCATGGCATCACGGACCCGGCTCGCGTCGACGAACGCGTGCCGACGTTCGCCGTGACCCTGGAGGGGCACCATCCACGGGCTGTCGCGGAGCACCTGGCGAGCCGGGGGATCAGCACCTGGGACGGCGACTTCTACGCCTGGGAGCTCGTGCGCGCACTTGGCCTGGCCGATGCCGGAGGGCTCCTTCGCATCGGCCTCGTGCACTACAACACGCTGGAGGAGATCGATCGGCTGGTCGAGGCGCTGCGCGAGCTCGCCGGCTGACCGATCCGCCTTGAGGCGAGGCGCTACCCTAGCGGCCGATGGAGGGCTACTCGGTCACCGAAGCGGCGTCGATTCTCGGCGTGCCGACGGAGCGCGTCTGGGAGCTGCTTGCCCGCGGCGTTCTCTCGGGCAGCCCCGAGGGCGAGACGGGCATGCGCGTGTTCCTCCAGCCCCGACCGGCGCCGAGTGCGGTCGAGCGCGCTTCGCCGGCCGGCAACGGCGGGGGCCGTGAGCCGGAGCGCGAGCTGTCGCCGTTCCGCGAGCTGCTGACCGAGTTCCGCAATCTGACCGAACGATACGGCCAGGCGCTTCTCGCGCTCGGTGAGGCTCGCGGCGAGGTGGCGGCGCTCCGCTCGCGCGTCGACCTGCTGGAGGCGCGGATGGACCTGCGCCTGCCGCCTTCCTCCGGACCGATGCCCACGACGTCATGGCCCGCGCCGCACGCGGCGCCCGCCGAGTCGGGCACCCGTCCGCCGTCGACGCCGGCCGAGGTCCCCGAGGCTGATGCCGTTATCGATGCCGAATCCGAAGCCGATGCCGAAGCCGAAGCCCAAGCCGATGCCGAGGCGCGGTCTGCCCGACGGACCGGTGCGCGCCGCGCGACCGAGAGCTTCGCCGAGGCGCTGGCCCGCGCCGATGACCCGAGCGTCCCCGAGCTGCCCGGCGGTCCCGAGGCGGCCGACGCACTCGCCGCGCTCCTGCGCGACACGGTGCCGACCGACGACTCCACAGGGCCCGAGGCAGCACTTCCCCGGGAGCTGCCTCCGGCCGACGACGTCCCGGTCGCGGAGGAAGCGGCAGCCCTCGGTCCCTCGCCCACCGACGACTCGCCGCCGCCGGAGGCGGAGCCCGGGGAACTGGCTGCGGTCTTCGAGGTCGAGCCGGCGGACGAACCGGGAACGGGTCTCGAGCCCGCAGCTGAACCCGAACGCCAGCCGGAACCCGAACCGGAAGCAGAGCCGGAACTGGAACCGGAGCCGGAACTGGAAGCGGAGCCGGAAGGAGAGCCCGAACCGGAGCCGGAACCCGAACCGGTCCCGCAAGAGACCGCGCCGGGCACGGACGACGTCGAGCGGTCGGAGCCGGGTCAGCGGCAGCTCGTTGGCTCGGCCGAGACGGCGTCCGAGGAGCCGGTATGGCAGGACGCTCGCTACACCGCCGAGATCCCCGAGCCGGACTGGTACGAGGCGGAGGCGTTTCCGCCGCCGCCGGTCGAGCAGCCGCAATCGGCGGATGCGCCGGAGAGCGCCGTG
The DNA here is from genome assembly GCA_035540715.1 of Candidatus Limnocylindrales bacterium. GTDB lineage: Bacteria > Chloroflexota > Limnocylindria > QHBO01 > QHBO01 > JACDBZ01. The sequence continues at coordinate 9,855 of DATLGA010000149.1, forward strand.
GATGGCGATGAAGGATCCCCGCTCGCCGCGGACGCGCAGGAGCAGCAGGAGGCCCCCGCAGCCGCCGACCTGCCGATGGAGTCCGACGGCGAGCCGGAGACCGAGCCGTCCGCGCCAGAGCCAGCCGTCGCCGAGACCGAGCCCTCTGGCCCCGAGCCGAACGAGCCGTCTGCCGCCCCGCCGGCGAGGCTGTCGACGCCTCCGACGCCGTCGCAGCGAGCGAGCGTGTCCCGTCTCCGATCGCCCGCGGCGTCGGCGCCCGGGGAGGAGACGGTTCTGTGGTTCGGGCGAACGCCCGAGGCCGAGTCTCAGGCCGACGCCGGCGACGCCGACGAGATGGAGGTCGCTCCGACCGGTCGCGCGGGGGGTGAGCCCCCAGCCGAAGCGCGTCCGCAAGAGCTCGAGGACGCTCTCGCCGCGCTCGAGGCCCTCGCGCGCTCCACGCCGGCATCTCCCGCAGCTCCGCACACGCCGCCGGCCGAGCCGGAGCCGGCGCCCGGGGCGGACGCGCCGGAAGCGGCGTCACCTGCGGCGGCCCGTCCGACGCCGCCGACCCCCGCGTCTCGCGCCTATCGCCGGCTGCGCCGCATCTTCCCCGGTTGATCAGCCCCCCGGTCCGAGGTGATATCCGAGCCGGCGAGGCAGCCGGCTCAGGGCTCGGTGGATCGGGTTCGGCGACCGCCCGGCCTCCTCGGCATCCTCTCGCCTGATCATCGCCTCGCGGAGCACCCGCGCCCCGACGAAGCGGAACGGCTCGGGCGGGAAGCGACGGACACGGCGGTTGACGAGCGGCAGGCGCGTGACCGGCTCGTCGGTCCCGACGACGAGGCCGGCCAGGATTCGGCCGCCGAGATGCGAGGGCGCCACGCCGTTGCCCGAGTATCCGAATCCGTAATGGACGCGGCCCCCGGGCAGGGTGCCGAACTGCGGCAGGTGGTCGGGAGAGACGTCGATGGGGCCACCCCAGGCATCGGTGATGGGCACGTCGTCGAGTGCCGGGAAGAGCCAGCGCAGTGCATCGGCTGCCCGACGGGCCGAGCTCATGTCATCGGTGAACCCGGCGCCGATGCGTCCGCCGAGCCCGGGCTTGCCGCCCCCGGCCCCGATGGCGATGCGCCCGTCGCGCGTCACGTGGAGGTAGTGGACGCTGAATCGGGCGTCGACGATCGACTCGCCGCCGGTCCAGCCGAGCTCCTCGGCGACGCGCTCCGGAGCCGGGGCCGTGCGGACCATGTAGCTGCCCCAGGCGAGGAGCGTGTTGCGAAACGGTCGCCACGCTGCCGTCCACGCGTTCATCGCGAGGACGACGTGGCGGGCCCGGACGTCGTGCGTGCCGCCCGCCGATTGAGTCCGCAGCCGGACCGTCGGTCCCGAGCGGTCCCGGAGGCCGATGACTCGCGTGCCTTCGTGGATCGCCACGCCGCGCTCGAGACACACGCGCCGAAGGCCGCGCACGAGCAGCGCCGGGTGAACGGTCGCGCCCGCCGGCATGAGCGCTCCGCCCCGGAAGCGCGGGGAGCGACAGCGAGCGGCGACCTCCTCGGGTGCCAGGGCCCGGTACGCCTCGGGGACGCCGAGTCGCTCGGCCGCCTCGACGTCGTCGCACCAGCGTCCGTCGTGCGCCGGGGTCGTGGACACGAGCAGCATCCCGGCCCGGCGGTACTGCGCGTCGACGCCGTTGCGCACGGTCCACGCGCCGATCTCTTCCACCGACTCCGCCA
>DATLGA010000150.1:0-11194 GCA_035540715.1 Candidatus Limnocylindrales bacterium
CCCGGCGAGTGAGTCCGCGGCGGTCCGTCGGCTTACCCGATGCTACGATGATGGCAAGCCAGTAATCCCTTGGAGGCAGTCTCCGCAATGCCAGCAACCGCCCCGATCACGGTCGACGAAGCGACCTTCGATTCGGAGGTACTCAACGCCGACAAGCCCGTGCTCGTGGACTTCTGGGCCGCCTGGTGCGGCCCGTGTCGGCTCGTCTCGCCGGTGGTCGAGAGCTTCGGCCAGAAGCACGGCGACAAGATCGGCGTCGCCAAGGTCAATACCGACGAGAACCAGCAGCTGGCGATGCGCTACAGCATCTTCAGCATCCCGACCCTCATCGTGTTCGAGAATGGCCGCGAGGCGGCCCGCCTGGTCGGCTACATGCCCCAGGAGGTCATGGAGGAGCGGCTCAGCCAGTTCCTCGCCTGAGCCACGACGCTCGGGCATCAGCCGCTACACTCCCTCGCGAGGAGGGCTTCCCGAGCGCATGATCATCAAGACCGAACGCCGGACTGGCGCCGATCGGCGTCAGGCCGAAGACCCGTTCGCGCCCGATCGTCGCGGGGGCGATCGGCGAACGATGTGCTGGGAGGTCGAGAACTGCGACCTCACGATCCGCTACCGCTGCCCGGCCTTCATCCTCCGCCGCCCGTGCTGGGAGCTGTGGGCCGTGGAGGGCATCGGCCCCGCGCGCGCCTGCTGCTACAACGACAAGGAGTGCGAGCCCGGTCGCTGCGTGATCGCGGAGAAGCGGTTCGCCGGGACGGCCGAGCCGCTGACCGTCCACGTCGGCCGCCGCGGGGTGCCGCTCGGGTACTCGAAGCCGCGGCGTCACCACTGCCCGCACTTCTACCTGACGCACGGCTCGAAGGGTCGCGTCCCGATCCAGGCGCCACAGCTCATGCGCACCCTCACGAAGCAGGAGGGCACCGTGAGCCGATGCGAGCTGCGCGGCGGCGTGCACCTCGACTCCGGCTACGTGAACGACCTGTGCCTCACCGGCCAGTTCGGTGACTGCGTCTTCTACGAGGACGGCTCGGACTGACCGGTTGACCGACGCCCATCGGCTCACCTACCGGCAGGCGGTCGCCGCGCTCACCGAGCGCGGGCGGTTCGGGATCAGCATGGGCCTCGAGCGTGTCGAGCGCCTGATGGCAGACATGCAGCACCCCGAGCGAGGGCTTCGCGGCGCGCTGGTCGGGGGCACGAACGGCAAGGGCTCGGTGGTGGCGATGACCCGATCGGTGCTCGTCGAGGCCGGACTTCGCGTCGGCACGATGCCGAAGCCGCACCTGGTCTCGTACCGGGAGCGCATCGCAGTCGACGGCGAGCCGATCGGGCCCGAGGACTTCGCGGCGGCCGTCACGCGGGTCCTGCCGGCCATCGACCGGGTCGCGAGCGAGGTCGGCCCGCCCACGGAATTCGAGGCGCTCACGGCCGCCGCCGTCACGGAGCTCGCGCGGCGAAAGGTCGACCTCGCGATCGTGGAGGTCGGCATGGGTGGCCGTCTCGACGCCACGAACGTGCTCGACCTCGGTGTGGCGGCCATCACGAACGTCCAGCGCGACCACGAGGCGCACCTCGGCTCGACGTTGACCGCCATCGGCGGCGAGAAGGCGCCGATCATCAAGCGGGGCGACCAGGCCGTGACGGGCGCGTCCGGACGCGGCCTGCGGCCGATCGTCGACCGCTGCGCCCGGCTTCGCGTGCCCCTGCGTCGAGCCGGGGCGCACCAGGCGTATCAAGCTCGGCTCGTCGAGACGGGCTGGGACGGCATCACCGTGGACGCGACCACCCCGCGCGGCCGGCTCGCGGGCCTGCGGGTGGGCCTCCTGGGCGCGCACCAGGCGCAGAACGTCGCGGTGACGCTGGCGCTCCTCGACGCGCTCGCCGATCGCCACGGGATCCGGGTCGAGGAGCGAGCGCTGCGGCGCGGCCTCCTCGCGGCGCGCTGGCCCGGCCGGCTCGAGTTCCTCGACGGCCGGCGAGTCGGGCTGCGGCGGGTGCTGCTCGACGGCGCCCACAACCCGGCGGGTGCCGCCGCTCTGGGCCGCGCGCTTCGCGACCTCGGAATCCGTCGCCCGACGGTCGTCTTCGGGGCGATGCGGACGAAGCGGGTGAGCGACATGCTCCGCGCCCTCGCGCCGCTCGAGCCACGCTTCGTCTTCACCCGGGTCGACGACCCCGGTGCCCACTCCCCCGAGAGCCTCGCGCGGGCCTGGCGACGCATCGGCGGAACGCCGGCGCGCACGGCCGCCACGCCGGCCGAGGCACTTGGCGTGGCCGGCGCCGATCCGACCGTGGTGGCCGGCTCGCTCTATCTCGTCGGCGCCGTTCGCGGCATGATCACCGGCATCGCGGAGGTCGATCGATGAGCACCGAGCTGCGCTGGGGCGAGCGCACCTACGTCATGGGCATCCTCAACGTCACGCCCGACTCGTTCTCTGGCGACGGGCTGGCAACCGCTGACCGCTCGCCGGGTGAGGTGGTGGCCGCCGCGCTCGCCCAGGCGCGCGGTTTCGTGGACGCCGGCGCCGACATGCTCGACGTCGGAGCCGAGTCGACACGGCCGCGGAACGCATATGGTGATCGGCCGGACGTCGGCGTGGAGGCGGAGCTCGCGCTCGCCATCCCGGTCGTGCAGGCGCTCGTCGGCGAGCTCGCTCATCGAGCGCTCGTGAGCATCGACACGAGCAAGGGCGCGGTCGCGCGCGCCGCGCTTCGGGCCGGCGCACGCATGGTGAACGACGTATGGGCCGGCCGGCGCGATCCGGGGACGGCGGAGGCGGCCGCCGAGGCGGGTGCGCACCTCGTGCTCATGCACAACCAGGACGGCGTCGACTACCCCGACGGCGTGTTCGAGACGGTCGTGCGGTGGCTGGGCGACGCGGTGACGGCAGCCGAGGCCCGCGGCGTGGCGCGCGAGCGGATCATCGTTGACCCGGGGATCGGCTTCGGCAAGGGCACCGAGGAGAACCTCGAGCTGCTCCACCGGCTCGGCGAGCTCAAGGCCGCGCTCGGCGGCCTCCCGATCCTGCTCGGCACGAGCCGAAAGAGGTTCCTGGGGGAGCTGCTGGATGGCGCGCCTGCCCAGGATCGAATCGAGGGCACCGCTGCGACCGTGGCCCTCGGCATCGCGGCGGGCGTCGACGTCGTCCGCGTCCACGACGTGGCCGCCATCGCGCGGACGCGGCGCGTCGCCGATGCGATCGTGCGCCGATGAGCAGCCCGTTCCCGGATCGGCTGAGCCTGCTCGGCATGCGCTTCCAGGCGCGCCACGGCGTGCTGACGCGCGAGAAGGAGGAGCCCCAGCCGTTCGAGATCGACCTCGTGCTCCATGCCGACCTCGCCCCGGCCGCAGAGCGGGACGACCTCGCCGCCACGGTCGACTATGCGGCGCTGCGCGACCTCGTGCAGGCGATCGTCGTGGGGCCCAGCTTCGACCTGATCGAGGCGCTGGCCGGCGCGATCGCACGCGCCACGCTGGCGGCGACCGACCCGTCGGTCGTGAACGCGGTGGAGGTTGCGGTGCGGAAGCCCGGCGCGCTGGCCGGCGATCTCGACGGGCCGGAGGTCCGCCTCGTGCGCGAGCGCCCGGCCTAGCGCTGGCGCTCGAGCTCGCCGAGGGTGACGGCGATCTCGCGGACCGAGTTCTCGCGAAGCACGCGCAGCGTGATCGTGTCGCCCGGAGCGTGGGGGAGGAGCAGCATCGAGAGGTCGGTCTCGGCCGATAGCGTCTCGCCATCGACGCCCACGATCACGTCGCCGGCGCGCAGGCCGGCGGCCTCGGCCGGGCTCCCCGCGATGACCGGGTCGTCGCCGCTGCCGGTGGCGATGAGCGCCCCGTAGTCGACGGGCAGGCTCCGCTCCTCGGCCAGCGCGGGGGTGATCGGCATGTACCAGACGCCGATCCACGGCCGGCGCAGCGGTTCGCCCGCGAGCGCCTGGTCCATGATCGGACGCGCGACGTCGATCGGGATCGCGAACCCGAGCCCCTGGGCCGTGGTGCTCACCGCGGTGTTGATGCCGATGACCTGGCCGACACTGTTCACCAGCGGCCCGCCCGAGTTCCCGGGGTTGATCGCGGCATCGGTCTGGATGAGGTTCCGAAGCGTCTCCGCGCTCGACATCTGGGCGTCGGACGCCTGGATCTGGCGGCCGAGGCCGGAGACGATCCCGGTCGTGATCGTGTTCTCGTAGCCGAGGGGATTGCCGATGGCGATCGCGAGCTGCCCCGGCTGAAGACCGCTGGAGCGCCCGATCGGCGCGGTCGGCAGGTCGGTGCCCTCCACGCGCACGATGGCGAGGTCGGTCAGCGTGTCGATCCCGTACACCTCGCCGTCGAAGGTGCGGCCGTCGTTGAGCGCGACCACCAGGCTGCCGGCATCCTCGACGACGTGGCGGTTGGTCAGGATCCAGCCGTTCGCGTCGTAGATCACGCCGGATCCGGTCCCGGACTGCGCTCCGAGCAGGCCGCCGCCGGACGTGCGAATCGTCACGACCGCCGGGGCCACGCGGTTCGCCGCCTCGATGACGGCGCTCGACTCGGCGATGCGCACGTCGCTGACCGGCTCCGTACTCGGCGACTCGGCCGCCACCCCACCACCGTTGCCGGACGGCGGCTCGAGGACGTTCGTGACGGCGACCGCCGAGAGCGCGCCCGACACGACGCCGGCCACGACGGCGATCAGGAGCACGGGCAGGGCGCCGAGCCCGCGCCGCACCTCGATCGCCTGCACCGCCGGACGGCGGCTCGACCACGCGGGAGCCTCGTCCCACGTCGAGCGCGAGAGCGGCTCGCGGCGCGGGAGGGGACCGTAGTGCTGGACCTCGACCGGCTCGGTCGGATCCGATCGCTCGGAACGGTTCGGGTCGTACGTCATCGGTCCGTCAGCCTATCGGTCGGGCGTTGTGCGCAGCGTGATCGCTCGGTGAAGTTTCGTTGACCTTGCTCTCGGCCGGCTGTGACTCGGCGACCGGCTCCCGCGGCAGCGCGACCCGGAAGGCGGTGCCTTCGCCGACCACGCTCGCGACGTCGATCTCGCCCCCGTGCATCTCGACGATCGACCGGACGATGGCGAGTCCCAGCCCGCTGCCCGACGCTCGCGCATCGCCGGTGTTCGTGCCTCGGTAGAAGCGGTCGAAGACGTGCGGCAGCTCGTCCGCGGGGATGCCGGGGCCGTCGTCGCGCACCTCGATCGTGGCCCGGTCGTCGGCCTCGGTGAGCTGGACCGATACCGCCCCGCCGGCCGGGGTGAACTTCAACGCGTTCCCGACGAGGTTGGTCAGCAGCTGGACGATGCGCTCGCGATCGAACCGCAGCTCGACGGGCGAACCGGGCACCGTGCTGTCGAGGGCGATCCCTCGTTCGACGGCGACCTCGGAGAGCGCCTGCACGACGGCCTGGACCGGATCGCGCAGGTCTCCGGTCTGCATGTCGAGCGGATAGATGCCGGCGTCGATGCGCGACAGGTCGAGCAGGTTCGTGCTGAGCCACTCGAGGCGACGCAGCTGCTCGTTCGAGCGGCCCAGGAACTCCCGCCGCGTCGCGTCGTCCACGTCGCCCTCGGACTGGAGCTCGGTGTACATGCGCAGCGCCGCGATCGGCGTGCGGAGCTCGTGGCTCACGTCGGCGACGAACTCGCGGAGCCGGTCGCGGTCGGCCTCGAGCATGCGGAGCGTGTCGGACAGCCGGTCGGCCATGACGTTGAACTGCGCGGCGAGCTCGTCGACCTCGAGCACGCCTGACGCGCGCGCCCGGTCGGCCAGATCGCCGCGGGCCGCACGGCCGGCCAGGCGCCGAAGCCGGTAGATCGGGGCGGTGACGCGGCGGGCGACCAGCAGGCCGAGGAGCAGCGACACGAGCAGCGCGACGACTCCGGAGGCGACGATCGCGGATCGGATCCGATCGAGCGTCGCCTCGCGGGACGTGTAGACATCCGAGATGATGATGCCGTACCGGACCGGCTCCCCCTCCTCGATGCGAAGGTCGAGCAGCCCGGTGTCGTACGGGCGGAGCTGCGGGTCGAGGCGGAGGCCATCGGCCTCGAGCTGCTCGACATCGGTGGGGGTTGCCGTCGCCTGCAGGCCGGTCTCGTCGTAGATCGTGACGGTGGCGTGCGTCGGCGGGCCGGACGCCAGTTGGACCGCGGGGCGGAAGATGAACACCCGTCGAAGCTCGGGCGTCCTGCTGGCGGTGGGGTTCTGCGCATCGGCGAGCGCCTGCGTCAGCAGGGCCGTGGAGAACGCGGCCGTCTCGACTCGCGTTCGAGCCTGGTCGGCGAAGTAGGCGGGCAGGATCTGGTTGATCGCGATGGCCGATACGACGAGCCCGACGAGCGCCACCGACCAGAGCGCGAAGACGAGCCGAACGTTGAGCCGCTGGGCGAATCGGGCGAGGACGCCGCGCAGGCCCGGCGTCCTGCGCAGCCGGGCGATCGCCGCGTCAGTCCTCCGCGAATGCATAGCCGACGCCCCTCACCGTGCGGATGTAGTGGGGCCTGGCCGGGTCCGGCTCGATCTTGTCACGGATGTGGCTGATGTGGACGTTGATCGTCCGCTCGTCCTGCTCGAGCGCGTCGTCGTAGTCGCGCACGAGCTCGAGCAGCTGGGCACGCGTGTACACCCGTCCCGGCCGTGACGCCAGGTGACGAAGCAGGTCGAACTCGGTGGTCGTGAGGCCGATGCGTTCGCCGTCGCGGGTCACGCGCCGGCGCTCGAGGTCGATCACGAGGTCGCGCCGGCGCAGGGTCCGGCCCGTCTCGGTGTCGGCCAGCTCGCCATACGCGCGCCGGAGGAGCGCCTTGATCCGGCTCACGAGCTCGCGGACGCTGAAGGGCTTCACGAGATAGTCGTCGGCCCCCATCTCGAGGCCAACGACCTTGTCGACCTCGTCCGACCGGGCGGTCAGGAACAGGACGGGGGCCCGCGTCTCGCGGCGGAGCTGCCGCAGGACCTCGAATCCATCGATCCCCGGCAGTCGGACGTCGAGCACCACGAGATCGGGTGCCGCGTCGGCGAAGTTCGCGACGGCGTCCTCGCCGGTCGGCTGGACGCTGACGTCGTATCCCTCGCGCTCGAGGGCCATCTGCACGCCGCGCGCGACCGCCGGCTCGTCCTCGACGATCATGATGGTTCCGGCCATGCGCGCCAGTATAGGAACGCGGGGCGTCGTCCTCTCCCGGGCCGGTCCGACGCGCGCCGGCCTGCAGGGTGCGCCGGTTGCCCGGCGGGCGACGCCGGGGTACGATGCCGCCTCGCACCACACCGGGCAATGAGACTGTTCGGCGCTGCCCGCCGCTCCGCTCGAGCGACCGAGGCGCCCGACCCAAGAGAGGATCACGACCGACCATGGACCTGGAGCTCACGCTCGACGCGCGCGAGGCGCAGGGGAAGGCGAACAAGCGGCTGCGCCGCGCCGGCCTGGTGCCGGGCGTGGTGTACGGCAAGGGCCAGGACTCCACCCCGGTCCAGGTCGACGCCAAGACCTTCGACACCCTGTACCGAGCCGCCGGCCGCACGAGCGTCGTGAAGTTCCGGCTGCCGGGCTCCAGTCGCGCGACGAGCGGCGTGATCAAGGACGTGCAGCGTCACCCGCTCACCGGCCGCCCGCTCCACGTCGACTACTTCCTCGTCAACCTCAAGCAGGAGATGGAGGTCGACGTGCCGCTGACCTTCTCCGGCGAGGCGCCGGCCGTCGAAGAGACCGGCGGCACGCTACTCCACAACCTGTCGAACGTGCGCGTCAAGGCACTGCCGAACGACATTCCGCACGAGATCGAGGTGAACGTCTCGACGCTCGTCAGCCTGGACGTCGCCATCCACGTCAAGGATCTCAGCCTGAACCGTGACCTCGTCACCGTCCTGACCGATCCGGACACCCTGGTCGCGACCGTGGTCCCGCCGCGAGTCGAGGTCGAGGAGGAGCCGATGCTCGTCGAAGGCGAGGAGCTGCTCGAGGGCGAGGTTCCGGCCGAGGGCGACGGCGCGCCGGCGGCCGAGGGCGCCGAGGACGGAGCTCCCTCCGAGGAGCCGTCCGAGGGCTGACGGAGCCCGCGCTCGACTATTCGCCGATGAGGTCGCCGACCTCGTCCCGGATCGCCTGGACGTCCGGCTCGAGGACGTAGCCACGGCCGTCGTTGCGGTCCCCCTCGAACGTGATGAGCGGCGGCTCGATGACGAGGCGCCGTACATCGGCGTCGCGCGCCCGTCGTGCGAGCTCCATCAGGGTCGGGAGCTCGTCGAGCGGCAGATCGGTCTCGAGCGAGTCGAGGCTGTCGAGCAGGACGCGCAGGTCGACATCGGTCTCCGGGTCGAGGAGCCGATCGATCAGCGCGACGAGGACCTCCTGCTGTCGGCCCATTCGACCGTAATCCTGGTCGACGCGCGTTCGCACGTACCCGTTGGCGTCGACGTCGTTGATCTCCTGCGTCCCCGCCTCGAGGTCGAGCTCCACGATCGGGTCACGGAGCGGCTCCGGCGGCGACACCTCGATCGTGCCGACTGCCCCGACGAGGCGTGTGAAGTCATCCATGTCGAGCGCGACGTACGCATCGATCCGCACGCCCAGCAGCAGCGACATGGCCTCGACGAGCGTGTCGATCCCACGCTCACGGTAGAGGCCGTTGATCTTGCGCTCCCACGTCTGGCCGCCCGGAAGCGGCACGTCGACCGTGTCACGCGGTACCGAGACGAGGACCAGGCTCTGTTGGTCGGCGGAGAGGCTCACCAGCATGAGCGCGTCGGTGCTGACCGGCTCCCCTCGCGACTCCCGCGCCGCGTTGAGATCGGTCCCGGCGAAGAGGACGGTCCAGCGCCGGTCGAGCAGCTCGGAGTTGAAGGACTCCTCGGGACTGGGCGAGGGCGTCGGCTCCTCTGCAGCGGTCGGAGACGGCGCCTCGGCCGAGCAGGCGGCGAGGACGAGGGCTACGACGAGCCCGAGGACGATCGGCTGGGTTCGTTGCATCCAGGCATTCTGCCGCGCCATCGGTGGCATCATCGGGCCGGATGACCGCTCCCGGCATGCTCCTCACGATCGCGGACTACGAGGCCGCCGCGACGGCCGGAATGGAGCCGGCCGCCTTCGACTACTACGTCGGTGGCGCGGGCGACGAGCGGACGATCGCCGGCAACCGCGCGGCGTGGGACGCGATCCGCCTGCGGCCACGCGTGCTCGTCGACGTGTCGGACCGCGACCTCTCCGCCCGCGCCTTCGGCGAGAGGCTCGACCATCCCATCATCGTCGCGCCCACCGCCGCGCACGAGCTCGCACACCCCGACGCCGAGCTGGCATCGGCTCGCGGCGCCGCAGCGGCCGGGGCGCTGTACACGCTGTCGACCATCTCGACCGTGCCGATGGAGGAGATCGCCGCGGCGGTCCCCGAGAGCCGACGCTGGTTCCAGCTGTACGTGCCACTTGACCGGGGCGCGTGCCGCGACCTCGTCGACCGAGCGGTGGCCGCGGGCTATCGGGCTCTCGTGGTGACCGTGGATCTGCCGCTTGCCGGCAACCGCGAACGCGACCTGCGCAACGGCTTCATGGTGCCGCTCGGCGTCCACCTCCCGCCCTCCCAACCGACCGATGCGACCGGGCTCGTGGTGCTCCCGACCATGGACTGGGACGACCTGGGCTGGATCCGCTCGATCTGCCCGATCCCGCTCCTCGCCAAGGGCGTCCTCCGGGCCGACGACGCGGCTCGCGCCGTCGAGACCGGCTGCGACGGCGTCTGGGTCAGCAACCATGGCGGCCGGCAGCTCGACACCGCCGTCCCCGGCGCGCACGCCCTCCCCGAGATCGTCGACGCGGTGGGCTCACGCGCGCTCGTCGTCGTCGACGGAGGGGTGCGCCGCGGGATCGACGTCGTCAAGGCCCTGGCGCTCGGCGCCGACCTCGTCGCGGTCGGCCGGCCGGTCCTGTGGGGCCTCGCCTGCGACGGCGACGAAGGCGTGCGACGGGTGCTGGACATCCTTCGCGAGGAGCTGTCGCTGGCTATGGCGCTCGCCGGCTGCCGAAGCCTCGAGGAGATCACGGGGGACCTGCTGGCCTGAGCCACCGGCAGGCTCGGCACGTGGCCTGCGATCGGCCGCACGCATGGATGAGCTCGACGAGATCGCTCGCATGGAGATCCAGCAGGGCTGGGACGTGGTGGACGCCGACGGCCACTCCGTCGGCGAGGTGGCGGAGGTCCACGGGGCCAGCTTCACGCTTCGGGCCATCGGCGGCGTGCTGGAGGTCGCCTTCTCGGATGTCGAGAGCGCCGATGACGGACGGGTGAGCCTCTCGGTGAGCGGCGACGAGCTCCGGCCGCCGCAGGAGTGAGCGCGGCCGGCCCCGCCGGCCGATGGTAGCGACATAAAGTTGATAACCTCCTTGACAATACCGTTGTCAATGATGTATCGAATGGGCGTCACGCAGCTCGTTCGTGACGGAGGTTCAGATCGAACGTTCGTTGTGAAGGAGGTGATGCAGCATGACGATGCTGACCCGATACAACCCGGTCGGCGAAGTACTGTCGCTGAAGCAGGCGATGGACCGCCTGTTCGACGATTCCTTCGTCAGCCCGGCCGGATGGATGACGATCGCTGGCGGACAGATCGGCCCGGCGATCGACATGTGGGAGACGCCTGACGAGATCGTCGTGAGCGCGGCGCTGCCCGGGCTCGCTCCGGACGACGTCGAGATCACCCTGACCGGCCAGACACTCTCCCTGCGCGGTGAGTTCAAGGCCGACGACCAGGTCTCGCGCGACCAGTACGTCGTCCACGAGCGCCGATACGGCACGTTCCATCGGCAGCTGACCTTGCCGGTCCGCGTCGACGGCGACGATGCCGAGGCGACCTTCGAGCACGGCCTCCTGCGGCTGCGAATCCCCAAGGCCGCCGAGGTGAAGCCGCGCCAGATCGAGATCCAGGCGCCGAAGCAGCTCACCTGAGGATCGGTGCGAGGGGCCGCGCCAGGTCCCTCGCGGCGTCATCCGGGCGATCCCGGGTGGTGTTCGCCCCGGCCGGTGGTCGAATCCCGTCGCTCCGCCGGCCGGGTTTGCCCCTTCGCCGCGCGGGAGATGTGGAGCCGAAGGTGGGATTCGAACCCACGACCGACGGTTTACGAAACCGTTGCTCTACCCCTGAGCTACTTCGGCCCGCGCGAGGCCGGATGATACCAGCGGGTTCGGCCACTCGCCAGCAGCCCGTCCGCTGCGACTCA